>JAAYPP010000096.1 GCA_012519765.1 Lentisphaerota bacterium | reverse complement strand
TAAATATATTCAACTTTTTGCGCAAAATCAAATCAATAAAACAATAATAGCCGCAAAATGAGTAAAACGTACCGGACTCCAAGCTATTGGATGGCAGGCTCTGGTGATACGAGATCACGGAGGTGGTGCAATTGGTTCTACATAATACTGAAGATTATTTGCCGCAGCATTTCTTGTATTTCTTGCCACTGCCGCACGGACAAATGTCATTACGTCCGATCTTGCCGCCTGGACGCTCCACTCTGATCGTTACCCCTTTAGCGGGGTTGTCATCTCCAGACGGCAGCATATCCGCGTCCTCAATGTTGTGAGCGTCAAATTGTCCCAGTTGCTGATGAAGCAATTCCTGCGGCATTGAGCGAATGAGTTTTTCCCATTGGTCAGCAGTGGTTAAGCTTGCGCGAAACAGATTTTTCGCAGCTTCGCGATAAATACGCATCATCAGGTCACTAAACAGCTTAAAAGCTTCGTTTTTATATTCAATCAGCGGATCTTTCTGTGCGTAGGCGCGCAAACCCATGCTGGAGCGCAGATGATCCATTTCGTAGAGATGTTCCTGCCAAAGGCGATCAATCGCTTCGAGCACAATCCGGCGTTCCAGCCATGATTTTTCTTCCTGGCTCAAATCGGCATGTTTAGCGTCAAAAGCTTTTTCGACCTCAGTGCAAATGTGAACGGCAAGAGCATTGGCATCCTTGGGGGCTTCACCTGGAGTGTCGGAAAGAGTTTCCACGGTAAAATTAACCGGAAAATTCAGATGCAGCCATGACAGCAGGTAATCCCAGTTGTAACGGGTCTCGCTTTCATTCTGACTGTCCCCGGAATCTTTCTGAACAGCAGCATCTTCGATATAGCGGAAAATAACTTCCTCAATCAGTCCGAAAAGGACATCATGCGGATTTTCTACGATCAGCGCTTCTTTGCGCAGTCCGTAAACCACTTCACGTTGCTTATTCATGACATCGTCATACTCAAGGGTGCGCTTACGAATGGAAAAATGATGTTGCTCGACACGACATTGAGCTTTTTCAATCGAACGGTTCAACCACGGATGCTGAAGTTCTTCTCCTTCCTCGATTCCGAATCGATCAAAAATTTTGACAATACGGTCAGAACCGAACAGCCGCATCAAATTATCTTCGAGAGAAATATAAAATTTCGACGAACCCGGATCGCCCTGCCGTGAACAGCGTCCGCGCAATTGGCGGTCAATACGGCGCGCATCATGACGGGCACTGGCAATCACATGCAGTCCGCCAAGTTCGCAAACGCCTTCACCCAATTTAATATCGGTACCGCGTCCGGCCATATTGGTGGCGACCGTGACCGCTCCGCGTTGACCTGCTTCCGCGATAATTTCGGCTTCCCGCTGATGCTGTTTGGCATTTAAAACATTATGCGTGATATTTTTACGTTTCAGCAAGCGACTGATCACTTCAGATTCGTCCACCGAGGTAGTACCGAGAAGTATCGGCTGTCCCAAAGCGTGTCTTTTCTCGACTTCTTCAATGACCGCGTTATATTTTTCGCGTCTGGTTTTGAATACAGAATCGTTGTAATCCTTGCGGATACACGGGCGATTAGTCGGAATAACAATAACATCAAGTTTATAGATTTGATGAAACTCGTTAGCTTCGGTTTCAGCAGTACCGGTCATACCGGCCAGTTTTTCATACATTCTGAAATAATTCTGAATCGTAATTGATGCCAGCGTCTGGGTTTCTTCTTCGATGGTAACCCGCTCTTTGGCTTCAAGCGCCTGATGCAGTCCGTCACTGAAACGCCGTCCCGGCATAACACGTCCGGTATGCTCATCCACAATCATGATTTTGCCGTTTTGGATCACATAATGGACATCCTTTTCAAACAGGCAGAAAGCGCGCAAAAGCTGGGACAAATCATGGAGGCGCTCACTCTTTTTTCCAAATTCCTGCTGGAACTCTTCTTTGCGACGAGCTTTCTCTTCATCACTTAACGTGGTATCGATTTCGATATTATGAAGATTATCAAGCAAGTCTGGCATAATGAACGCTTCCGGATCGCCGGGCGAAACCGCATTACGTCCCTTTTCGGTCAGGTCTGATTCATGTCCTTTTTCATCAATAGTAAAAAACAGTTCAGCCTGAACTTCCTGCAGTAAACCGCGATTATTGTCACTACGGACTCTGGATTCAAGGCGTTCAATATCCTTCAAGATATTACCATCTTCGGCTGCGCGTAAAAGTTGTTTGTGCGTCGGCATTCCGAAACGAATCTGCAGGAGCTTAGTCAAGGCTTTTTCATACTCTTCAGGCGTACGATCCGGCTTGTTCAGAAGCTCGTGAGCCTCACGTCCCAGACGCGAACACAGTGCGTTTTGCTTGAAAAAAAGCTCAGAAACCTTTGGAAGCAGTTCATCAAACTGATGCGAGGAGTTTCCGGCCGGACCGGCGATAATTAGCGGAGTACGTGCTTCATCAATCAAAATACTGTCTATTTCGTCGATAATCGCAAAAAAATGATCGCGTTGCACCATTTGCGCCGGCTCCATGGCCATACCCATGTCGCGCAGATAGTCGAAGCCGAATTCACTGTTGGTTCCGTAAGTAATGTCACAGGCATACATTTCGCGGCGGATTTGAGGAGACTGCATATTCTGAAGGCAACCCACCGTCAAGCCGAGATATCTGAAAACAGCGCCCATCCATTCAGAGTCGCGCAACGCAAGATAATCGTTAACAGTAACCAATTGACAATTGCGCCCGGTCAAAGCATTCAAATAAAGCGGCATGGTCGCAACCAGGGTTTTACCTTCACCGGTCGCCATTTCAGCAATATTGCCGCGATGAAGAGCGATTGCGCCCATAATCTGCACGTCGAACGGCACCATGTTCCAAACCATTTCCTGACCGCAAACGGTAATCATGGAACCACAGAGGCGGCGGCAGGCATTTTTAACAACGGCAAAAGCTTCGCACATGATATCTTCGGTAGTTTCACCGTTCTTCAGGCGTTCTTTAAACTCTGCGGTTTTGGCTTGGAGCTGCTCTTCGGAAAGATTTTGATAACTCTCCTCGAACTCATTAACTTTAAAAACCAGCGGCAACATCTTTTTGGCGTCACGCTGGGATTTTTTTCCGAAGATTTTTTCTAGAATCAAACTAAGCATTATTATTCCTCCGGGAAATTATTTTGATCCCGGGCGTTCGAGTGCAACACCTTGCTTGCAGAGCGGACATGTTTCCGGTTCATAAGTTTCAAGCTCCAATTGCAGCAAACTGTAGTGAGGAACATCAAATTTAGCCTGACCGCCGCTCCGGTCAACAATAACTCCGACCCCCACAATCTCGGCACCGAAACTGCGTGCCAGGTCAATAGTCTGTTGAACTCGTCCACCCCGGGTAATCACATCTTCGGCGACCAGAACTTTTTCACCTGGCGTGATGCTGAAACCGCGTTTCAGTACCAGTTTATCATTATCCTTATCCGCAAAAATCGCGCGTACGCCAAGAGCACGTCCCAATTCATGACCGACAATCAGTCCGCCGACTGCCGGAGAAATTACACAATCGATCTGGCATCCATTAAAAAACCTTGCCAGCTGACGGCAGGTTTTTTCAGCTAAATCAGGATGCTGAAGCAGCAATGCCGCCTGAAAAAACCGATCGCTATGCAATCCGCTACGCAACTGAAAATGACCTTCCAGCAAAGCTTTTGACTGTTTCATCATGTCAATAATTTCTTCACTGGCAAGCTCTGCCTGCAATTCTTTAAGATTCATAAAGTTACCTGTTTTATTAATTGAAAGTATTTGAAGACGACGGTTTTATCCAAAGATGAAAATCCACATCCTGCCCACCTAAATTGAGCGTAATCATAGTATTCAGCCGGGTCAACAATAATGCGTAAGGAATCTTTACGCTGCCGCCGGCGACATTAACCGCGACATTGCATGAACCGAGAATATCCTCGGCATTACCAATCGCCTTAACCAGAGCCAGCATCCGTTTTAATTTATCAGTCAAATCAGCATTAAGCTCATAAGGCTGATGACATTTCGGGCAAACCGCCTGAAAATCCCGTCCGGTTATTTCCGCCAAGCTGAACTTTACCACCCCTTCGCACGACTCCGTCAGACAATGAAAGTCCATCATGGCTTTGATTCCGCCATCGGATTTCTTTCGCGCCACTGCCATTGTTGCCTCCCAGCTATTTGTGAAATTAAAAATCAGACGGTTAATATAAGTCTCTAATGGCATTTTTTAAAGCCTGCCAAATAAGTAAATGTTGTACAACCGCTTTTTGCGTTCTGCCGAAACGATATTATGTCGTAACTTTGCTTCTTAAAATTCACGCGCGCATTATGCGCGCGCTAATTTTAAAAATCATTTTACGCGTTGCCCTGCGGCGGAATGATTCTGATTCAAAGACGCGAAATAATCATACAACCCGGATTTTCCGTGATCGGTTACATATTTAACAATTTCGCGATAGCCGTTGCCATATATCGGATCGGGATTAAGTTCAATTCTCCGGTTCAAAGACTCATTGCCGAATAGCCGGTTCGCCTTCGACGCCACATACTCCGCCCAACCCTCCTTGATTTTCAAGTTGATAATTGCGGGATATTTTGCCTGCATCCAGTCATGCGCCAGCTCGTGGGCGCAGATTTCGATCAGTTTTTCCCTCGGCATGCCGTATAAAACATAAATCGCAAAACGTTCATTCGTCCGAATTACTTCGGTTTTGGGTTTATGCCACGGGAGCACGGATTCAGTCGTCCGCGTTACTTCAGTAAAATTATGATAGAACAGGCCAAGTTCAATTCCGGCTCCGCTGCCGGTTTCTCTGGAACGTCGTTCAAGCTCCGGCAGGCTTACCAGTTGAAAATGTATCCGGTGCTCGGTTCCGAGTTCCAATTCCTGTTTAAGGCGACTTCTGACCTCATTGAAAATCTCCAGTGCTTCTTCGTATTTGAACACCGCACGCTGATAACATTCCCGGCAAAGAGTGCGTCCGTCGTCAAGCTTTTCGCAATCAGCGGGCAGACGGCAACTGAAACATTGCGGCTTGGCGGCACAATCGCTACAAAAAACTTTGCCCGGATCATCACTCAGCTGAACACCATTGCGAAAATGTTTGCCGCACAGAGAACATTTCGGCCAGGTTTTCTCAATACAGGTTTCAGAGCAATACGCTTTTCCGCCGGAAGTAAAATAACGGCCGCGGATAACCTTGTTGCACTGAACACAGCGCAAGGTCGCCGCGTTCAGTGCTGGAAACATCGTAATCAGCAGTAATAAAAACAGACGGAACTTCATTTTTCAGCGTAATTTAAGTGTTGCCAGCCCCAGCATCGCAAATATTCCGGACAAAATCCAGAATCGAACCACAATTTGAGTTTCAGTCCAGCCCAGACGTTCAAAATGGTGATGAATCGGTGCGCAGAGAAAAACGCGCTTGCCGGTTTTTTTAAACACAGCCATCTGAATAATCACCGAAAGCGCCTCGATAACGAAAACGCCGCCGATAATCAACAGTGTCAATTCCTGTTTCACAAAAACCGCGATCAGGCCGAGCACTCCGCCCAACGCCAAACTGCCGGTATCGCCCATAAACATCGAGGCGGGATGGCAGTTCCACCAGAGAAATCCGATACATGCGCCGGCCAATGCCAGCGCAAATACCACTGCCTCTTCAATCCCGGGCACCATCGGAATATTCAAATATACCGCAAAAACCTGATGACTCGAAAAATATGCAAAAAACGCCATTGCCAGCGCCGCGAAAATCGTACAACCTACCGCCAGCCCGTCTTTGCCGTCAGTTAAATTGACCGCATTGGAAGAGCCCACCACCACGATCGGAGTAAAGACCATAACCCACGGCGACACCAATAGTGGCTCCTTCATGAAAGGAACCATTAATTGCCACATCTGACCGTGCGTACCAGGCATACAATCGATGAAAAAAATTGCTCCGCCGGCGATAATAAACTGAAAAACCAGTTTGGCTTTGCCGGGAATACCGTCACGCTTCTGAAAAGCCACTTTAAAGTAATCGTCCACAAAACCGATTGCGGCTAATGCCAGCATGGCAACGGTCAAAGCCCAAAAAATCGGGCTGGTCAAAACATTCCACAGTAAAGAGGCTGTCAGAATTGAAAAAATAATCAGCAACCCGCCCATGCTCGGAGTACGGTCTTTGCTACGGTCAATATATTTTTCATCAATCAATCCGGCGTAACGGTTGGCGGCGTTGGCACGGAATTTCTTCAATAGCCTGACCGTCAAAGGCCCCAGCACCAGCGACGCCAGAAGCGCCGTCATCATGGCGCCAGCGCTCCGGAAGGTTACATATTCAAATAAACGAAAAGGGCCGAAACTGTCTTTAAACAAGGAGAGATAATACAGCATTTCAGAGGCATCCTTTGGTGGACAACACCCCTTTGATCGCGGGATCTATCGCCACCGCCAGATTGAGCGCTTTGGCAAAACCTTTGAAAATCGCTTCAAAAACATGGTGCACTTCGCTACCGGACAATATTGTTATGTGAAGATTCATTCCGGCTTTGACTGAAAGAGCCTGGAAGAATTCGCGAAACAGCGCGGTGTCAATATCCTTGATCAAAGTTGCCGGCGGATCAACTTTATAAACCAGGTATGGTCTCCCGGACAGATCAAGCGCAATTTGAGCCAGCGCCTCGTCCATCGGCAGCAGACATGAACCGTAGCGCCGGATGCCGGTTTTGTCGCCGGCTGCCTTGGCAATAGCCTCTCCGAGCACCAGTCCCAGATCTTCCATGGTGTGATGATAATCGACTTCAATATCGCCGACGGTTTCAACATTCAGATCAAAGAAACCATGACGCGCGAACAATTCCAGCATATGATTCATAAATGGAATTCCAGTCTCGATTTTGCTCTTGCCAGCCCCATCCAGGTTAATCGTAACTGCGATATCAGTTTCCCGGGTTTTGCGTTTGATACTGGCTGTTCTTTGTTTCTTCATCGCCGATTCCTTGATTTTAAAAGATTGGAGTGGTTTAAAGTTTATTCAGCTAAAAATTTTACTTTCACACGGTAATGCATGAAAACGGACATGTGACAATTGCCGCATAATGCGAAACCATTCAAAAAATCATGGCAATCATAAGTTAAACTTTCAACCGGATAGAGTATAATTTAGTTTAACAAACATGTTTTTCAATTATTGCCGAAAAATCTGAATTAGCCCATAAAATCATATTCTCGATTTTGATTAAGCGGTTTTTGCATGTATCTTTCAAATTAAACTTTCAAGGGAAAAAATGAAAACTCTTAATTCGTATGTTACTAAATCTTTTCTGATCACTTTCGGAATGGCGATCGGAATTCTTACTTTTTCCATGCTCGGCGCGCGCATGATTGAGATTATTGACCATATCGCTCAGGGCATTCCGGTTATTCATGTCTTTAAGTTCGCTCTATACACCATGCCGATTGTCCTGACTTTCACGATCCCATGGGCAATTCTGGTCGCGGTAATTCTGGTATTCGGCCGGCTGTCTGCTGACACCGAGATAACTGCCATGAGAGCCTGCGGCATTTCCATTTTACAGATTATTTCGCCGATCATGCTGATCTCTTTTTTGATGGCGCTGATTTGTCTTCACCTGCAAATTAACGTCGGCCCGCCGCTTCTGGGAAAATCCCGGGAGATGTTCGCCAGTGCGGTAATTGATCAGCCGCTGGCGATTTTTGAACCAGGGCGCCAGGTGCAGTTTGAAAATAATATCGTTTATATTGATGACAAAGTCGGTGAAGATGAAGTTAAAGATGTTCAAATCTTCACCATGAGCGAAAGCGGACGCGATTACGAACAGGATATCACTGCGGAACGAGGCAAATTTATTGTTGACCGTGAAAAACAGATCCTCACCATTCAGCTATTTGACTGCATGATCATTGACAAAAAATCGACTCCTGAACTGCGTTTTTTCAACAAAAAAGTGGAATTTGAATTCCCTTACGGCAAGGAATTCAACAAATACAATATCGGCATCCGTCCGAAATATATGACCATGCGCGACCTCTTCGCACGAATCCACATTGACAAACGCTTCAATCGTTCCACCACCAAACTGGAAGTCGAGATGAACCAGCGTATCGCCTTCGCGTTGGCACCGATCGCGTTCATGATGCTTGGACTGCCGCTGGCCATCAGAACTTCGCGCCGCGAAACCTCGGTGGGGATTTTTCTCAGTGTCATTCTGGCAGGAGCATTTTTTCTGTCCATTATTATTTGTGAATCGCTGTCCTCACATCCGAATCTGATGCCGCAGTATCTGCTCTGGATACCTAATCTGGCTTACCAGGGAATCGGAGCTTTTATGATCTATAGACTCGCCAATAAATAGCGGCAATCAACCGACACGATAAAAGATTACTGGAGTAGAAACGTGTGAAACCTCTGCGCATACTGACCTTGACAATATTAGCGGCTTTTTTCAGCGTGTTCTTATTGCTGCCACTCTATTCAGTGGTGAAAAACGGTCTTAATCCGGCAGTGCTGGCAGAATGTTTCCGCAACCCGATTTATGTTGAAGGGCTACTTAATTCTCTGAAAATTGCGTTGGTAACTACTGCTCTGACGTTCGTCATCGCCATGATTCCCGCGCTGATTTATGATCGTTATGATTTTGCCGGGAAAAAATTAGTTAACACCCTGATGATGGTACCGATGATTCTGCCGCCGTTTGTCGGAGCGCTAGGATTCATGCAGATTTTCGGATATTACGGAACGGCCAATACCATTCTGCAATATTGTGGAATTCCAAGGGTGGACTGGCTGGGCGGCGAAGGACGTTTCTGGATGGTCTGCATCATCGAAGCACTGCATCTTTATCCGATTCTTTATCTGAATATTCTGACCGCACTGGCCAATATCGATCCGGCGCTGAACGAGGCAGCCCGCAATCTCGGCGCCGGTCGCTGGAAACGTTTTAGCAAAATCACCATTCCGATGATCCGTCCGGGAATCTTCGCCGGCGGCACCCTGATTTTAATCTGGAGTTTTACCGAACTCGGAAC
Organism: Lentisphaerota bacterium; assembly: GCA_012519765.1. Classification (GTDB taxonomy): domain Bacteria; phylum Verrucomicrobiota; class Lentisphaeria; order Victivallales; family Victivallaceae; genus UBA7640. The sequence goes on along the minus strand of JAAYPP010000096.1, from coordinate 8,800 downwards.
TCCGCTGATGTTTGGTTTCAACCGCGTCACCACGGTTCAGATATTCAACGGCATCACCGAATTGGAAACCAATCCTTTGCCTTATGCGCTGGTGGTCGTAATGCTGACTGCCGCGGCACTGCTCTATGCCTTGAGCCGAATGTTTTTAGGTAAATCTGCCGCCGTCACCATGACCAAGGGGATGTCTTCGCCGAATATCAAAAAACTGACAAAATGGCGTGCGATTTTCGCGTTTCTGCCATTTTCTGCCGTCGCGTTTATGGCCGGATTACCCCACATTGCCTTGATTCTTACCGCATTCAGCAATGACTGGCATGGCAGCATTTTTCCGCGCGATTTCACCGTCAAACATTTCGCCGACGCTCTCTCTCATGACATGGTTACCGGAAGTATTATCAACAGTCTGCAGTACTCTTTTCTGGCGATGATTATCTGTGTCACCGCAGGGGTTTTAACCGCAGTGGTTATCACGCGCTGGCGTCCGCGCGGCTGGCAGATATTCGATACGCTGAGCATGATGCCGCTGGCAATACCTGGCATTATCATGGCATTCGGTTTTCTCAGTCTGTCGGCAAATTTTCCGCTCGCCAGAATATTTCTTGATCCGATGAAAAACCCGTTGCTGTTGCTCGGAACCGCTTACGCCATCCGTCGCCTGCCTTATGTGACCCGTGCTGCCGCAGCCGGATTGGAACAGACCCCGCTGGATCTGGAGGAAGCTGCCCACAACCTTGGAGCAGGTTCCTGGAAAGTAATGCGCCGGATCGTAATTCCGCTGATCAGCGCGAATATTGCGGTCGGGGCGCTGTTCGCATTCAGTTTCTCAATGCTTGAAGTTTCTGATTCGCTACTGCTGGCGCATAAAAAAGAATTTTATCCGATTACCAAAGCCATTTTCGAATTGTCTGGAATATTGGGTTCGGGCCCTTGGGTAGCCTGCGCTTTTGGCGTCTGGACGATGGCTTTTCTGGGTTGCTCCCTGGCCGCCGCCAACGCCATTCTCGGCAAAAAAATGGGTGCATTGTTCCGTTTCTGACCAGAAAATCAGGAATGAAAAAGTAATGCAATCTCCTGATCGCTGATCGGACCTGCCCGTAAAATAACCGGCTGGTCACCGGTCGCATCAACTACGGTGGAAGCTAAAGCATCCGCTGGAATTCTACCGGCGTCGATCACCAAATCCGGTGCTTCAGTCAACTCCGCCAGTGCCTCAACCACCGAACGAGCATTAGGATGTCCCGACAGATTGGCACTGGTTGACGCCAGTGGAAATTGTAAAGAAGTCATCAGTTTCTGCACAAAAGGATAGTCTGGAATCCGGAATCCGGTGGTTGACCCATCCCGATTGTGAGCAATTACCGTAATCGGACCGGGACAGAAACGCGCAGTCAGCCGCCTCGCAATATCGTTTAGCATTACTCCGCAACGATTTAACGCATCGGTGTCGGCGGCAAACATCGCCAGCGGTTTTCGTCCGTCACGCATTTTCATCCGGTAGATCCGCTCACGCGCGGCAACGTCATCCCAGCGACAGACCAGCCCGTAAACGGTTTCAGTAGGAATCAAGATCACAGAACCGGATAATTGCAAGACTTCAACTGCGGCGGCAACCGCATCGGTGAAATTATCCTGATTTAAGACAAAAGTTTCCATGCTCGCTTTTGAAGTTAAATTTCGTTCAAAAGTGTCGAAAGTTTTAAAATTTCAGGGTCATCGGCGTACTTGCGTTTTAACCCATCAGCTATTTGACGAAGTTCTTTCACCTGAACGGGCAAGTTGCCGGAAAGGCGTTGTTCGATTTTGCGGATAAACTCAATCTGGTCGAGTGAAGCCAGGTTTAACATGTTGACACATTGGAACCAAGTTGGATCTTCCGAGGTTTCCGCATCTGCAATCGCGATAAAAACACTGGTTCCGTGTTCGCGAAGCGGAATAATCTGAAGCTTCTCAATCTTGCTCTGAGCGTTAGTGTCCAACATCTGAGTCTGATTCTGCTTCAACATCTTCAAAATTACTTTCTGTTCCGGGAATCCGGAAAAAGTATGAACCACCCATTCCTTACGGTCCGGCAGCCACTCGGCGGCAAACCCTTTTGTACTGTGGAAAAAACCCAGATAAGCCTCCATAATCCGATGGTAGGTTTCACTGCTGGTGTCCTGCTGTTTTATTTTGCGCAAATTCAGCACCAGTTTTTCCAGCCAGCGGCGACGGATATTTTCAATCATCAGATTATTCCATTTCGCACAAAGCGAATATGCAAACTGGCAGATTTCCTCGGAATGAAAAGGCTTTTTAATGAAAAGCATTTTTTCCGGGGAACCGATTTCCCGAACCATATCTTCCTGTGTATAATCAGCATAAGCCGTCATCATCACAATTTCAATATTCGAGTCAATCCGCCGAATTTCCTGTGCGGTTTTAATCCCGTCCCAACCCGGCGGCATCCGCATATCCACAAACATCATCGCATAAGGTGCATTCTGTTTCAATGCGACCTGCACCATTTCAAACGCTTCCTGTCCTTGCCCGGCGGTATCAATATCATACTTCGGCATAGCATCACGATTTTTGTCAGGAGCGTCAACAAATCCCATCAATCTGGCACGCATACTTTTAACCAGTTGCGCTGTCTTATTCTGGCGGCCGCTGTTTAACAGGAGCTGTGCGAGCTGTTCCCGCAAATCGCTTTGGTCGTCAACTATCAAAATCCTTCGGTTGAATTCCATATTTTCATATCTCCCATATTAATTCAATAACTTTCGCGGCTGAAACTGAGACCAACGTTGCCTTCACTCTGTAAATTTACTACCAAAAAAGTTGATTCTTCAGACAGATTATATACTCTAAATACCGGCATTTCAAATCAAATGAACATTCATCGGCGAAGCTTCACATAAACTTCGGCGCTCAAAGAAAATCATTCCGCGGATAAGACGTCACGTTTGCTCACAGTATGTTTTCTTGCCAGCATTTCCACTCGGCGATATTGTTCGCGGCACGCTTCACTCCACAACCGCTGCTGCTTCAACATTGCCAGTATATTTTCCCGCTTACCGCCGGATAATTCCCGCTGTATTCGCGCAAGCTCTCTGTACTCAAAAGGCAGACGATTAAATTCAGCCATTGCCGCCGGCACTTTTTCGGGGCCGCCCGCTTCCAGTATCGCTTGCCACGCCGCTCGCAATTCCGGCAACGGGTCAAGGGCGAAGCATTTGACACAAATTCGAATCAAATTAAAATATCTACCGGTTAATTCCGCCTTGTAGTCAAAACCGGAAGCATCGTTGTACGGATTTGTCGCGGCATCCGCCATATATTGCTGATGTTCACGGGTAAACATATCGCGACGGATCGGCATCCTGCGCAACGCATACTTGACCGGCCCGCCCGGAGTTCCGACACGATAATTCCACAACTTCTGACCATCCTCCGAAAGCACAAATTTTATAAACTCTATTGCCCCCTGCCGATGGGGAGCTCCGCGAAGCAGATGGATCGGATCTGCTGACAGTGACGTTCCGCCACGCGGCGCTGAAAACACTATCCGTTCAACACCTTCATTGCAAATCCCGCTCCACTCGGCTTCACTTCTGCCATAAAAATCGATGCACATCCCGGCTGCCGCATTGCCGGACGCAGTATCTTTTGTAACCTTGCTGGCGGAATCGGTAAAATAACGAGCGTTAGCGGAAATAATTTTTATCAGATTCATGCCGTTGCGCCACCCTTGCTCATGGTCATCTTCAACCCGCTGCATCTGATCCTGAATCAACATTTCAAAACATTTGGTAATGGAGCCGGCTTTAGTCGGATCAGCCAACGCGATATTCTGAAAATAGCGCGGATCCGCCAAATCATCCCAACGGCGCGGTGACTCCAATCCCAATTCAGCGATTCTGTCTTTGTTGTAACAAATTCCAAAAGCGGCCAGACAGGTACCGTAATATCGGCCCTCAGTATCGTAAAATATCTCGCCGCTGAATTGCTGTGGAATAATTTCCGGTGTAAACCACTCCCGCTGGAGTTTTAACAACCCGGCATCAACGGCAAAACCGCGTTCCGCCTGCCGATGATGATCGTACTGACCGCCGCCGAACATTAAATCAATACCGATTCCGGTTTCTGAGTCCAGAAAAATCCGACGCGCTTTTTTGGCCGACTCCGAGGCAGACGGATCATTCAAAATACCGGGCGATTTAAATGATTGCGCGATTTCGCCGTTCCACTGTTCCAGCTCATCCTGCTGTTGCCACCATTCGCGGAAAGACGCTTCATAACGGTCATTGACATAACGAATGATGTCCGAAGTTCCGCCAATACTGCGCCATTCTATGCCGATGGCACTCCCGGTTTTTTGCTGATAATATTCACAAAATGCTTTTTCGAACTCGTACCGGATTGTTTCCGAATGCGGCGACACAATAACTATCTTTTCAGCTGCGGCAACTTTCTCAAACTTTGAAACCGGACGCAAGGAAAATGGCAGTACCAGCAGTAATGCCAGTGGAATAAATGCTATCATAAGATGTTTCAGCATCATTCAACTCCGTTTTTTTTATTTCGCAGTGTCGACTGGAAAACAAAATCATCCTCAAGCATGTCCGCTTCATTCCGCAATATGGCATGCCGGGCAATCCGCAGATGCACACATTCACGAACTGTACTAAGTTCACAGCCGCCTCCGGGACGCGTCCCCCCGCATGGCCCGTTTGCCAAACCCTTGGGACATTTTTCCGGACAAATATACATAGTTTGAGGCAAACGACAAGCTGAACACGCATGACAGCCCGCCATAAGCTTTTTCAGGATATAACGTTCATTCGGAGCCTGATTATTTGCCTGAAAAAACATAAACCGCCGCAGAAAATCACCGATTTTTTCGCCAATTCCGGGCACGGGAGTCTTGGCCACCCGCATCTGCGGAAATTCCCCTTGCGGATGCTGATTGCTCAAAAGTTTTTCAAAAACATAAAAAGAATACGGATAAGGCGATAAATCAATTTGCCCCAAATGCTCCCGATATGCCGCCCGCCACTGATAAAAGGTATCGAATTCATGCAGCCCGGCGGCAATACGCTGTACCGCAATATTGAGTTTTTCCGGGGTATCAATCCCGGCAACCTGAATCCCGCTGAAACCCAGCAGTTTACAACCTGCGGCATAAAGTTGCAACCGCCGCCATTGTGCCGCTTCGAACTGGGTCGAAGAATAGCGGAATTCAGCTTCCAGGATTTTACGGAGACTGCCCGGCAATACCACTCCCGGCATTTCACCCCGCAGAATTTTTTCCATTTTATCCTGTGTCAACATCCAAAGCCGGGCGATTGCCGGGTAATACATGCCGCGGGAAGAAAGATACCAGCGTAACTCCTGGAGTTTGGCTAAATCCCAACCCAGATGCGTAACCATGAAACCCGCTCCCATATTCAGCTTCTTAATCAATTTGTAATAATTTCCGAAACAGGCATCTTTGGTGTATTTGAACGGATTGACGGCAGTGCCGCTAAAGATCCGCGCATTATTTTGATTACGCAAAAGTTTTAATAACGTCACGCTTTCTGTATAATCACGTCCCCGGACATCAGCTTCCTGATCGCCGGGTCGAATATTTCCGGACACCGGCACCAGATTGCGAAAGCCTTTAGCAACGCAGATATTAGCCGTTTCCAGCAATTGATCCGGACTGGTCCCGAAACCGCTTAAATATACGACATGGCGGTCACGGCGTTCGGACGGTAGCGCCGATATGAAATCACAAATATTCCAGCAATCATAATAAAGATATTTATCGGTTATGGCCAGACTGGTCGGCAATACGCTGACTGCCGAAGCGGCAGCTTCCAGATTCTTCAATCTTTCCGCGGCATGTTCCAGTTCCGTATCCAGTGCCGGCGCCCCGGTTTCCACTAAAAGTGAAAATACTCCGTTGTCCAGACAGTTTTGAAAACGGTTAATACCGTGATCGAAGTTCATTTCAAGCTGAAGGCCGGCGTTCATCTTTTACTCAGCAGTCCTTTTATGATTTTTTCCACCTGAATCAAAGACAAAAAACAAACCCGCCAGTAAATTGAAAAATATCAATATTGAAGTAAACAAAATCGGCACCGTAGCAGAGCTTTCTCCGACACCGGCGGCGATCAATAGTTCCTTCATGGTCAAGTCACGAATCCCAACCCCTCCCGGAGTAAATGGGATCAATCCGGCAATATTGGCAATTACCACCGCCGCCGTCACGCCCATTAAAGAGAATGTTTCCAGCCCGATTGCTTTCATCAGAAAAACTACCACCAGCACCAATGCCAGATGAATAAATAAGATTCCAGCCAGGGATAAAAACAACACTACGCGCCAGGAATTTTTATATAGATCAGTGGCGTCACACATTCTTCTGACCGCTCCATCGGTTTTCCCGTCAAGCCAGTCCATTATGCGCTTCACCAGTGAAATTTTCTCCAATATCCGGTGGTTGAAAATCGCGAACATCGCCGCAATCCCGCTAACGCACAAACCGAGCAGGCCGATAATAATTACAATCCGCCAAAAATCATTCAGCTCCAGACCGCTGCCCGCCAATTCAATTTTCATCAAGGACGGAATTGAAAATATGGTCACAACTATCGCGGTCGCAAATAATGCCGCCATCCCGGTGATGCGATCCATTAAAATGGAAAAAGCACCTTCAATTTTGGTACCGGTTTCTGAACGGGATGCCATGAACCCGATTTTGGCAACATCGCCGCCAATCGCGCCGCCGGGCAGCACCAAAGAGAAAAAATACCCTTTCATGGTCAGTGAAACCGACTCAAAAAGAGATATTTTAATGTGAATAATTTCGGCAAGAACTTTCCAGCGCCAAGCGGATGCCAGTAAATGAAAAACATAAAGCAACGCGGCTGGAATCAGCCACCACCAGTGTTCACCAAGGTTGAAAAATCCAGCGCTGATGGCTTCCCGGTTTCCGCTGATCAGCCAACCGATAATCCCACCGGCCAATATTATCCTGACGGCAAACCATACTGCTTTCTTGATTTTGCCGTTCGTTCCGTCATGCTCAGCCATCCCGCCCTGTATCCCTTCATAAAAGCTTAATTTATAAAAGAAAATAATATACCGGCACGCAATGTCTTATTCAAGCCGCCGCCCGCTTACAAAACCGGCATTTGCCGTTTCCGGATTCATGTCTATCCTGAAAACGGTCACGCCAACATCCGGAACAACCGGATCATAGTTACTTGTTCAGTGAAAAATATTTTTGGGCTTCTTCAAGGCTATAACCAAACCAGCCGATTTTGTGAACCAGCTTCATCTCCAATTCTGAACGTCCGTTATAGACATCTCCGGCTGAACATCCGAGCATTTGTGAATCGCTATGCCCGTCTGCCCACGCGACTGCCGCTTTACCGTCATGACGAAATTGCATGGACGGCACCGGCGTTCCAGGATAAGTCGGATAGGTCGGCGCGGATAATTCATTGTATTCGCCGTAACTGCCGTCATTTTCCACCGTGGCATTGTCGCCGAAAACAACAGTAGAGGAAGGCGCTTTTATCATCGACAACGAGGCCGGTATCGGTTCATAGAAAGAGCCAACCTGAATTGCCCCCACATAGGTGGAATAACCATACCCGCCGTTTCCCTTGGTGAAACCTCCCGACTTCAGAGATGGATGCGCAGGACAGGCGCGGATCCCCTTCGAATTGCTCAAGTAGGGATTCAAGCCGCCTTCATTGACGACGACTCCGTCTTTGACCTCACCACTCCAGTGGGAAACAATCGTCCAGCCGGACTGCGTATAGGTCGGAATACAGCGACCGCCATAATCATCGGCATAGCCGGACCACGCCAGCGCCAGCTGCTTGATATTGCCGATGCATTTGATTTCTTTACCTTTATCGCGTGCTTTGTTCAGCATCGGCAATAACATACCGGCAAGAATAGCGATGATGGCAATCGTGATGAGGAGTTCTAAGAGCGTGAAGCCATAGACGGACATGGACGAAGAAACGTGCTTTTTCATGAGGAATCCTTGTGTTACGCGCACATTACAATCCAAAGTACGGGGTCCGACTTATGCCTTTCGGCAATCACGGTTGCGCGACAGTTCCGGAATCTCACCGGCTTCACCGTTGCTGCTTTGGAATTACCCGATTAATATAATGAAGATAAATGTAATGTCAATTGCTGAATCCTCAAAAAATTCCGCGTTTTTGGATTTCTGGACACTCTGTTTTACAGCATTGAGAAGGGAATTGATGATGGACAGAAAAACTGAAAAAGCTTTGGCGAACAAAGGGTAGCAGTCGGGAATTCCAGCAATCCTGACAACCTGCCGGAACTTGTAACTCTTCTGTAAATGTCATCCGCCCAAGCTCGCCGACTGGCGATTCCCGCCATCGGTAAACTGGCGGGATTAGCTGACCCGAAAAAAGCGGTTTCCGCGTTCGCTCCGCTCCTGAACGATCCGCATCCGCAGGTGCGGCAATATACCATAAAGGCACTTTCCGCTTATGGGACTGAGGCGGCGGAAACCCTCGGTGATTTGCAGGATATCGCCGATAACCCTGTAGAAAAAGAGTATAATCGGCGCGATGCCGCTCTGGCAGAAAACAACATCCGTGAAGCATTGCGTATCAAAGAAGAGCAAATTGAGCATACCTGTATAAAATGTGCTAAAATTGTCAATCATGGCGAATACGTCCGCTCACAAAAAATGTTCCAAAGAATCTATTGCAACTTTGCGACCTTTGACAAAAAGAGCGTATTCCTTGTTTCAATCCACGCCCCCCACGCGGGGAGCGAC
>JAAYPP010000095.1 GCA_012519765.1 Lentisphaerota bacterium | reverse complement strand
TAAGAACAGATACCCACATAAAATGAGTATGAGACTGTAATAATCTATCTGGTTGAAAATTATACGTTTGATTATGATTGTGGGGGCAGTGAGAATAAGTTCGCATTTTGTGCCCGTTTTTTCTCGTTTTGACTTCGACCGAAATTTATAATACTTTTAAGAATTATGCAATTTCAGACTCAAAAGGTAAATGGCGGAGAGAGAGGGATTCGAACCCTCGGAGGCTTACGCCTCGGCGGTTTTCAAGACCGCTGCCTTCAACCACTCGACCATCTCTCCGTTCGAATTGAGCTATTTAAAATGCCGCAATTTTGGAATTTATCAAGCTCAGATAAAAACATTTTACTTAAAAAAACTGTTCCCTTGTTGCTGCCGATCGTTTCTGTTTTAATAACGTACAGGATCAGCTCCTGACGACATAGATGTCTCGTTCAAAGATCGTAACATTGGCGAAGCATAAGGGAAATTTAACCCTTGGCTTTTTCAACAAATATACACTGAGCTAATCCGCTGTATTATCGAAAAAAGCTGCTTAGCTGTTTATCCAAGACCGACTATCTTGTGCTTATTCCGGTGAAGGTCAAGCGCAAAAAAAGTGTTTGCTAATTGTTTGTTTATTTCCATTTTACCATAATGTACAATAAAAGACTGAAAGGTCTTTTGGAGGTAAAAATGGTGGAGCATAAGGGATTTGAACCCTTGGCCTCCACACTGCCAGTGTGGCGCTCTAGCCAACTGAGCTAATGCCCCAAAACAAACAATGAATTTGAAGATACATTATTTTTTCTGATTTGCAAATTATTATGCGCACAAATTCTAAAAAAACTGCGCTTTGACATCCAAATCAAGAATAATTCTCATCGGTATTGTTTCAACTGCTTTTTCTGGATACTGCGACAACTCCGAAAGTACCATTTGCGGATGGACGGCATGTCATGTATATTATTCAAAATTTTTATGGACTGGAAGTTATGAGCAAACGAAACGATTATATCAGTGACAACTTGATACATGCGAGAGAAAAGTTAAAATCTTACCATCAATCGCTTGATAATTCAAATTCAACACCAGGCAATTCGGTCAATGATGAGATTCCGGACGAACCTCAAAAACCACCGAAAATCGGACCGAAAGCCTTTGAAGATTACCACAAAGCACGCCGTGAATCTATACGACGCTTATCTGAATTTTCTATGCTGCTGGCAGCGCAACGGGAAATGATGGAACAAAACAGCAGTGAATCGGCCAAAATTCAAACCATGTTCGAACAACTCTACCACGAACTGAACCAATTGCCTGATACGCTGGATGAACTCAACAACTTTCCTGAAAAGTTTGATGAATACCAGCGCCACAACGAACAAGCCAGACTGATGCTTATGCGATACTCGGCCGCAGTAAAGCGACTTCTTGAAAATGACCCCAAGGCTGTTGCCAATACTATCTCAATCGTTCATGAAGTGGCTTCGCTGAGTTTCTGGCAACTCTTCAGACTTGGCTTCAGCATGCTGATGCCGTTGATTCTCAGCCTGATAGCTGCGGCGTTGGCCATCGGTGCCGCGATTATCTTAACAATGGGAGGGATATGAAAAAATCCCGCGACGGTCATCGAAAAAAGCATCGTCCAAACCCAATCCGGCTCTATTCCCGAACTGAAAGCTTTAATAGAATTGCCGGATTTACCCCAAATTCTGAAGATAATCAAAATACCAAATTGCGTTTGGTCTTGATTCTCCTGACGGTTTTGATTTTACTTACCGGATGTTGGTTTGTCTTTTTTTAATTCCAAATATTTTCTAATCAGTTACAATTTTTTTTCAATCCAGCCGTTTAATTAATCAAACCAAATGCAATTGACAATCAGTTGCATTAAAACAGGAGGGGTAATTATGATTTCCAAGTATGCAATGATGTTAGTCGGTGCCGGGATGATCGGATTGGGAACAATCGTCAGCGCGCAGGATGGAGAAAATCAGCAAAAACAAGAAAGACGTCGTGAAAACCGTGAAAGCCATGTAAGATCGCAACAACGCAACGAAAACAATCAACACGGCGCAATCAGTCAACGCGATGGTATGCCACAGCAGAACCCGGAAGTTCGCGAAGCGAATCGTGAACTCATGAAATTGATTCGCGATTACAAGCAATCCAAGGCCAAGGACCAGGACACGGAAAAAAGCGCAAAGTTATTGGAAGAAATCAAAAGTCAAATCGCTAAAATCCAGAAACTGCGTATCAATGAAGCGGAAAAACGTCTTGAACAGTTAAAAGCTCAACAAGCCGAAAATGCTGAAAAAATGCTCAAAAACATTGAAGAAGGCAAGTTCCCTCCGCAGCGTGGTGCGAAAAAGATGCAGGAAAAACGCAATGCTCCGGATACCAAAACCGAAACGAAATAACTTGTCATAAGTTAAGTCTTAAAATTAGCGCGCGCATAATGCGCGCGCTAATTTTATATTCCCCCAAAACATTTTAAACTATAAATTTATGGTGTATATACGACCTGCTTTTCGACTGAATTACTGAGTGTTGTTTTTTATTTTTTATGATATTTATAATTCAATTCCTTGGATGCCTGACAAAAAATGCTTGATTAGCGCTGTTCACAATCTAAATTAAATAAAGTATTTTTTAATCGCAACTGCCGCTCGGGGAACAGGAATTATGTTTGGTTTTTATCGTATTGCCGCCGCTGTACCGGTATTGAAAGTTGGCGCCGTCGCCTACAATACCGCACAAATCCTTGATCTTTATGAACAAGCTTCCGAGCATGATGCCGCGGCAGTGGTTTTCCCCGAACTATCGGTCACCGGATATTCATGCGGCGATCTCTTTTTTCAGGAAAGACTACTCAACGCCGCGCGCGAAGGAGCAATCCGGTTGGCGAAGCGTTCCAGCCGTACCTTAATGATTTTCGGGATGCCGTTAAGCTTTCGCGATGCTATTTACAACGTTGCCGTGATCGCGCAGAACGGCAGTATCCGCGGCATAGTACCCAAAACACTGTTGCCGAATTATCGCGAATTTTATGAAAAGAGACATTTCACCTCCGGCATGGAGTTGAAAAAAGAATCTGTCGCATTAGGCAGTGAGCGGATACCGTTCGGTAGCGACCTGATCTTCGAATTCGGAGATGAATTTTCATTTGCAGTCGAAATATGTGAAGACCTCTGGGGAATTATCCCGCCGAGTTCGCTTCTGGCACTGGGCGGCGCCAAAATTATCTTTAATCTGTCGGCTGGAACCGGGCTGGCCGGAAAATCCGAATACCGGCGCGAACTGGTAAAACAACAGAGCGCGCGGTGCCTGGCGGCTTATGCCATGGCTTCCGCCGGCGTCCATGAATCGACTACCGACTGCGTTTTCAGTGGACATTCAATTATTGCCGAAAACGGACGACTGGCTGCCGAAAACAAGCGTTTCAGCCGCCAAAGCAATATTATTTTTGCCGACATCGACCTGCACCGGCTGCGCGCGGCGCGACGCTCCGACAGTTCATTCAACGACTGTACGCTGGCAAACGCCGACTTGCGTCGTCTTGAGCTGGACAATGTTCCGGTACCGCCCAATCTTGAATTTGCTTATCTCCCGGCGACGCCATTTGTTCCTGAGGATGACGGACAACGCGCCGAGCGTTGCCGCGAAATCATCAACATTCAGTGTGCGGCGCTGGCAAAACGCATTGAACACACCAAAGTGGAAAAACTTGTCATTGGCGTTTCCGGCGGTCTTGATTCGAGCCTTGCCTTGCTTGCCGCAGCGGAGACCTGCAAACTATTGAAGCGTCCGTCTTCCGACATTATCGCCGTAACCATGCCCGGTTTCGGCACCAGCGGCAGAACTTACCAGAATGCGCTGAAACTCTGTTCGCTACTCAAAACGACCAAACTGGAAATTGACATCAAACCGGGTTGTCTGCAACATTTCAGCGACATCGGACATGACCCGGAACTTATTGATACCACTTACGAAAATGTTCAGGCCAGGGAAAGGACCCGCATTCTGATGAATTTGGCGAATAAACACTGCGCACTGGTCCTAGGCACTGGCGATCTTTCCGAAATCGCCCTCGGCTGGAGCACATTCAACGGTGATCACATGTCCATGTATTCCATTAACTGTTCCGTTCCCAAAACCCTGATCCGCTTTCTGATTGCCGAGATCGCGGCTGATGTTGAGCCGGAGCTGGCAGCGGTACTGCGCGATATTGCGGACACACCAGTCAGTCCGGAACTGTTACCACCGGCGTCTGACGGAACGATTCAACAGGATACGGAATCACTGGTCGGCCCTTATGAACTTCATGATTTTTTCCTTTGGCACTTTATCAAATACGGTGCCGAACCGGCGAAACTTAAATACCTCGCGGCACATGCTTTCGATCAAAAATACGATCTCACCACCATTGACCACTGGCTGAAAGTTTTTTTGACACGATTTTTTCAACAGCAATTCAAAAGAAGCTGCATGCCGGACGGGCCTAAAATAGGTTCAATCGCATTATCTCCGCGAGCGGATTGGCGCATGCCTTCCGATGCCGTTTCCGTGGAATGGATGACCTTCCAGGATCTGCTGTAATTGAGACGGTAAAATACGGTATGTTTTAATATTAAACACTCCCTGTTTTTCGACGAATTCACGTTAGCTGCTCTAAACTTCGCGCGCGCATAATGCGCGCGCGAAGTTTAGCACTGAAATTATAAAACAAAAAAGCCAGATTTCATAACGAAATCTGGCTCATAAGTTTTTTTGAAAACTCTTCGGGTCGAGCATTGAACTATGTCAGCGTTCCTTGCCTGAACTCATAGTGAAATATCACAGTTCCGCTCACGACAGAAACCCGGCCGCAGCCCAACAATCCGACTATTTACCGAATAATCAAAAATGTTCGCGTTTTACATACTCGGTATGAAGCAATTTGTGAGCTTTATGACTGCCCGGTTTTCCCAAATATTCATCATACAATTTAATGATATCAGGATTTTGATGTGATTTACGCTTGGGCAAATCTTTATCAATTTTGTAAATTGCTTCTTTACGGCGTTCCAATATCGAGGTATCACCATGAATATATGGTTGGCCGCCACCATTCAGGCAACCGCCAGGACAAGCCATAATTTCAATGGCATGATAACTGGCTTCACCTCTTTTGATTTTTTCCAGGACTTTACGGGTGTTCCCCAATCCCGAGCATACTGCGACTTTAAGGTCAATTCCCGCCACGTTAACAGTTGCTTCCTTGACTCCTTCCAAACCACGTACTGCCTTGAAATCGACGGACTCCAGGTCTTTACCGGATACCCAATCTGCGGCAGTTCGCAAAGCGGCTTCCAATACACCGCCGGAAGCTCCGAAAATCATAGCTGCACCGGTAGATTCGCCGAGCGGGTTGTCATAATCTTGAGAATCAAGTTTATCAATATGTACGCCAGCTTCTTTAAACATTCCTGCCAGTTCACGGGTAGAAATTACAATATCCACATCAGCAACACCGTCGTGGGAAAATTCCGGTCTGGACGCTTCATATTTTTTCGCAAGGCAAGGCATTACGGAAACCACGACAATATCTTCAGGTTTTTTGCCGATTTTCTCAGCATAATAGCTCTTGGCAATCGCCCCGAACATTTGTTGTGGTGATTTTGCCGATGAAGGCATATAAGTCAATTCCGGGAACTGATGTTCGAGAAATTTAACCCAGCCTGGGCAGCATGAGGTTAAAATCGGCAGATTTTCATTTTTGGTAATCCGCTCGACTAATTCGTGAGTTTCTTCCATGATAGTCAAGTCAGCCGCAAAATTGGTATCAAATACTTTATTGAAGCCAAGCAGACGTAAGCCGTGAACCAGTTGACCGGTAGAAATCGTTCCAGGCTCCATCCCAAACTCTTCGCCGATCGCAACTCTCACCGCCGGAGCAGTTTGAACGATAACGGTCTTGCTCGGATCATTTAACGCGGTCCAGACATTATAAACATAACTCATTTCAGTTAATGCACCGACCGGACATGCGGCAACGCACTGACCGCAGAATGTACATTCAGTATCCACCAATGGACGAGCGCCAGCGGTTCCAACAGTAACCTCAAAACCACGTCCCACACCTGAAAGAATGCCCACTGTCTGCATAACATTACAGGCGGTTTCACAACGGCGACACATAATACATTTTGCAGGATCACGCACAATTGATTTACTGGACAAGTCCTTCGTAGTGTGACTCATTTCGCCCTTATACAGGATTTGATGCAAGCCCATTTCGCCGGCCAACTCCTGCAGTTCACAGCAGCCATTTTTTTCACAGGTAAGACAATCTTTAGGGTGATTTGAAAGAATAAGGTCAAGAATCGTCCGACGCGCATTGATGGCACGGATCGAATTGGTTTTAACTTTCATTCCTTCACTGACCGGGGTGCTGCATGACGGAGCCAAATTACGACGTCCTTCAACTTCTACAACACATATCCGGCATGAAGCGCAACGGTGCTCAACATTAAAACTGTCTAAATGCATGTGGCACAAAGTCGGAATCTTGATGCCTACTTTAGTTGCGGCATCGAGGATGGTTGCACCATCCTCCACTTCGACCGCCATGTTATTTACTGATAATTTTACCATTTTTGATCTCCTTTTTCTCAGACGCGGTCTATCGCGTGGAACTTACAAGTATTAAAACAAACACCGCATTTTATGCATTTGTCCTGATCGATTACATGTTTGGTTTTCTTTTCACCAGAAATACAAGCAACAGGGCAATTACGGGCGCAAAGAGTGCAGCCCACGCAATTGTCATTGATGTTATAAGTAATTAGCTTTGTGCAGACACCGGCAGGACAGCGATGCTCTTTGATATGCGCCAAATATTCATCCATAAAATTGTTCATAGTTGACAAAACTGGATTGGGCGAAGTCTGTCCAAGTCCGCACAATGACGTATCCTTAATGATATTGGCCAGCGTGCGAAGACGTTCTATCATATCTTCAGTGCCCTTGCCATCGCAAATCATCTCCAGCATGTCAAATAAACGACGGTTGCCAATACGGCACGGAGTGCACTTCCCGCACGACTCATCCAGAGTAAACTCGAGGAAGAATTTTGCGATATTGACCATGCAGTCATCTTCGTCCATAACAATCATACCGCCTGAGCCCATCATTGAACCAAGGGCGATCAGCGTATCATAATCAATCGGTGTATCAAGATTATCTGTTGTGATGCAGCCGCCAGAAGGACCTCCGGTTTGAACCGCTTTGAACTTCTTGCCATACTTGCACCCCTTTCCTAGTTTAAAAATTATGTCACGGATAGGGGTTCCGATTGGAACTTCAACTAAACCCATCCGGTCAATTTTTCCCGCAAGTGCAAAAACTTTTGTACCAGGCGACTTTTCCGTACCAATTTTGCGAAAAGATTCTATTCCCATACGGAAAATTGCCGGAATACTGGCATACGTTTCAACGTTGTTGACAATTGTCGGTTTGCCCCATAAACCAGACACCGCTGGAAATGGCGGTTTAAAGGTCGGCTCGCCGCGTTTGCCTTCAATGGAATGGATCAGAGCAGTTTCCTCTCCGCAAACAAAAGCTCCGGCTCCATATTTGAGTTCAATCGTAAAATTGACTCCGGTGCCCATAATGTTTTTGCCCAGCAGCCCTTTTGCTTCCGCCTGTTTGATTGCAATCTGCAACCGTTGAATAGCCAGCGGATACTCAGCGCGGATGTAAATATAACCATGTTCGGCGCCAATAGCATATCCTCCGATCGCCATCGCTTCCAAAACCGCATGCGGATCACCTTCGAGCACCGCACGATCCATAAACGCACCTGGGTCACCCTCATCCGCATTACAAATCAAATATTTGGTTTTTTCCTTCTGTTTAGCAGCAAATTCCCATTTTTTCCCAGTGGGAAAACCGCCGCCGCCGCGGCCACGTAATCCAGAATCAAGGACTTTTTGAACAACCTCATCAGGCGACATTCCGGTCAATACTTTTGCCAACGCAGTATAGCCGCCGTTGACCAAATATTCATCAATAACCTCAGGATTGATCCGACCGCAATTGCGTAAAACAATGCGTGCCTGAACTTGTTCGTCGGAAACTTTTTCTTCATCCTCAGGGCAATACCAGCTACGCTCCAACAGCGGTATTCCAACTGCAACCCCCTGCCCCGCATTAACCACTGCAGATGCATTTTCCGGAGTGACATTGCCGTAAAAAACCCTTTCACCGGTAGCATGATGGACAACTTCAATCGTCGGCTCGGAATGGCACATGCCCATACATCCGGTCGGCACTAAATTAAAGACATGCTCAAGTTTGTTGTCAGCAATTGCCGATTTCAGTGCTTCATAGACCGGATTGCCACCTGCGGCAATCCCACAGGTACCAAGCGATACCAAAATAGTAGAAGCTGTTTTCGGAGTATTTTTCAACTCATCTATTTGTTTGTATAATTTTTCTACACTGTCAATCATAAAAAACCTTCCTTTATCACTTACACTCATTAATAATTTCAGGAACCATTTTCGGAGTGACGTTACCATAAACTTTGTCATTGACCATCACTACCGGCGCCAAACTGCATGCTCCCAGACAGCGTACGCCGCCCAACGAAAATTTACGATCTGCAGAGGTTTCACCTTGCTCAAGGTTAAGATAACGTTTAAACTCTTCCAAAACAGTTCCAGCTCCTTTTACAAAACAGGCAGTGCCGGTACATACGTTAATTTTATAACGACCAACCGGAGTTTCCGTAAAGTAATGATAGAAGCTTATTACACCATAGACTTCAGACAGATGTAGCGACAACTTCTTGGAAACATGTTTTTGAACTTCTAACGGCAAATATCCAAAGATATGTTGCGCACGATGCAAACACTGAATTAATAATCCACGATTGTGTTCCATATCGTTATTCAACCCCAAACTATCGATATATGTATCGAGTTCAGCAGTCTTTTCCGGGAACTTGACAATCAGATCAAGTTCTTCACAATTCTGACAGGCCATTTTCAACTCCTTTGCTGTTGTTTTACCTGAATAATAATAACCAATACCCTATAATTAACATTTATTTATTAATAGCTATTTATTAATATATGTCGATGAATTCCAACGACTTATATCAAATATTGAATTTTATTAGTATAGCCGCTTTTTGATTACTGTCCAATCAAAAAAATAAAAAAATCACAAATAAACAATCATAAAATTGATGGATTATTGGAGATTTTTTATTTAAAACTCCGTCACCGAGTCAAATTATGCAATTGTTCCGCTATGAGAATATAAAACGACTTATAGACTGTCAGAAGTAGATTTAGCCGGACAGAGTATAAAAACGCATGAAATTTTGTTCAAGTTGACAGCGCAAATCCTCAAGAGAAACTTGCCAAAGCTTCGCTGCCGCTTCATAAATCTCCTGAATTGGCACCGATGAATCATCGGTTTCCAGTCCTAGCTGAGATAGAGGAACTAGCGCAGGATTGAGAAAGCGAAGTCCTTCCAAGCTGAACGACACCATTGAACCGCGCTCAATAATCCGACTGAGCGATGAACGCTTAACAGGGGCGCGATGCCAAAGAGCCAACATTGGTTCAGGGAGACGTTGAAGAATTTCCGAAGTACAGCGGACATTATGTATAATTAATGGCTTTTGCCAGATAAGATGTTTGGAGAACGTTTCAAGCTGATGTTGAAGTGGAACTCCACACAAACGATCCAAACCGATTTCGCCGATGGCAGAAAGGTGCGGCAGCATTTTCTGCAAAACGGACATATCAAAATTTTCACCGGCACGCCATGGGTGAATACCGCTTGAGTAAAATATGCCATCAACATCATTTAACGCAACCCCGGGGTCTACACAAAGCATTTTAACTATTCCAGGCGTCGGCGTGGGATTATGAGTATGAAAATCGTAGAAGCATGTGCTCATAACTTTTTACGCAATAATTTGTGCATCGTCAAACTAAGTGCAGCTAACGAATAAGGTTTCTTTAAGAATCCGTCAGCGCCTGCGTTCATAACTTCAGTTACGCGTTGATCATTAGGAAATCCTGAAGAAAGAATAATTTTGGCCTCAGGGTTGACCTCCTTCAGCTTGAAAAACGTTTCCTTGCCTGAAATTCCCGGCATAACCATATCAAGTAGCACTGCATCAATTTTTCCGATATTTTCACGGTAGATCAGCAAACCGGTTTCTCCATCATGAGCTGAAATAGTATCATATCCCAATAATTTCAGCATAGCGGCTGCGGTTTTACGGATCGCGGTTTCATCATCGATAATCAAGATACAACCAGTGCCATGAACTGGATCTGCGCACCGTAAATCTGGCGCGGTATTGCCGGTGTGAGCAAATGACTCCGGCAGGCAGATCGTGAATTCGCTGCCCTGCCCCTGCTCAGATTTTACTTCAACAAACCCCTGATGTTGCAAAATAATATTATAAACCATTGACAACCCCAATCCTGAGCCAAAACCTTTTTCTTTGGTAGTAAAGAAGGGATCAAAAATTTTCCTCTGAATCGACGGCGGGATTCCAACGCCGTGATCCCGAATTGATAGAGCCCAGAAAAAGCCTGAACCACTGCTATTATTTTCTGGCATAATCCGGTTTATCCGCAATTCGATAACGCCTCCGTGAGGCTCGTCGGGCTGACGCATAATCGTCATGGCATGTTCAGCATTGATCATTAAATTCAACATTACTTGTTCGATTTGATTATGATCGGCCTCGACAATCGGAGCAATCTCCGGTTTACGAAACTTAATCGCAATCGATTTGTCAAAAGTAGCTCCGCAAATGATAAGCACATTTTCAACCACATCAATAAGATTTACCGGACTTACTTTCAATTGGCTTTTTCTGGATAATGTAAGCAGTTGTTCAACCATATTGGCAGCACGGGCAACCGATTTATCAGAAAGTTCGATAAATTCTTTAATCTCCGAAATATTCGGCGACGATTGATTAATCAGATGGTTGATCATACTTAACGACCCTTTAATGCCGCCCAGCACATTATTGAAATCGTGTGCCAATCCTCCGGTCAGAGTTCCGACTGTTTCCATTTTCTGCGCTTGAATCAATTCTTCCCCCTGGCGAATCATATCGGTAACATCTTCCAGCATGATTACAGCGCCCGGGTTGTCTTCATTCATAAGCGGAGTTATGACGATATTGAAAAATTTTTCGCCGCCCAGATCAATGGTTTTACGATGTAGTTCGGACGCTAAACCGCTGAAAATGGCGGTTTCAATATCTTTTCTGAATGGCTTCATAAATGGCGCAATCTTCCATAACCTGGCTCCGACAGCATGCCGGCTGTTGATACCACTGTAACTGGCACAGGAATGATTCCACTGCGTAATGATGCCTTCTTTGTTAACGGCAATAATCAGCAACTGTAATGAATTGAATAATAAATTGAGATAATTCCAGGTATCACGCAACTTCCTTTCCGTAACTTTGCGTTCAGTAAGATCATTGAACATCAACAGATTATTATCAGCAATCAGTTTCTGGCGAATTTCGATATCCAGTCGACGGCCGTCGCGACTGCGCAAAGGCATAATAGCGTGAGCGGAATGATGTTGTGCTTTCAGCATACGGCAGATATTTTGAAAATTTGCCTGATGGTTATGATCATCGAAAATTACCCGAAAAAACCATTTTTCCAAGTCAGCAATTTCATTGGAACTCCAGCCAAATAATTTTTTGAACATGTTATTGGTGGTAAAACCATGACCTGCGCGAATAATCAGAATCGGTAACGGCGAATTTTCAAGGAGCTCGCGGAATTCATGTTCGCGTTTGCGTCTTACCTGGATTTCATTATACAATTCGTCCAATGAATTGCGGATTTTGCATGCCATGTCATCAAAAGAACGCGCCAGAATACCGATTTCATCTTCCGGATATTTTTTATCAGGTTTAACTTCAGGGAAACGGCCAGCCGCCATATCAGCGGCGGAATCAACCAGTAAGTTGAGCGGCGACAAGGCTTTTTGCAATAGCCAGAACAGGCATCCTGCAGCAATTGCCACTCCACACATCACAGCCACCGCCAAGCGATAATTTGCGTCAGGAATCATACTATCCATAAAAGTGCCTTCGGCAGGTGTAGACCAGCCTACCAACCAGTTTCCAGGCCTCAAAACTTCATAATAAACAATTCTGCTCTTGCTACCTACTTCAAGTTGGAATTTGCCGCTTCCTTGTTGAATAAAACGATTAATGTCAGCCATACTTCGCTGAATACGGGCGCCGCGCAACACCGGATGAGCCAGCCAACGTCCATTGTTGTCAATAATAACCGGATATGATTTTGCGTGTGCCTGATATCGCGATTGAACCATGGAACGCATCTGCTGTTTGGCATCATCAGCACTGGATGTCGATGGCTGATTTACCAAACTCATAATCATATTTCTGATCTGTTCCCTGGCAACTGCCCGATTAAGCCGTACCAGTTCCTGGCGATATGAATATGTACTTAGCCAGATCAGCAGGTAAGAAAATACCGCCAGCATGATTACAAGAAAGCCAGTCAACTTGGTTTGAATTTTCATTTTATTCCGATTTTATTGACCGATGACCAGAATATCGTCGGCAGTTAAGTCTAATGTACTGACCAAAAAATCAAGGTCTTTTATGCGGGTCATTTGCTCAAGTGAATGCGCGTCACTGCCAAACGTAAAACGGCATCCGGCACGCTTGGCAAGCTCGATTATACGCAAAGGAATTTCGACCGGGAAATTCATTGCACGTTGGGGATTGGGCAGATAATTGCCGGAAATTTCTAATCCCACACCATGTTCCGCCGCCACTCCGAAAGCATCTGTCAATTCCTGATCGCATAATTCATTCATAGCCGCCTCATAGATTTCAAAAAAACCGTATGGATACATGGGATGCGACAAACTGGAAGCCAGTCCACAGGAAGCACCGGCGACAAACATCTTGATCATGTGACGGGCCAAACCGCGTGGGGTACGTTCGGCAGGCTGCTCCACAAAATCACGGAAATGAAAATGATCTGTCGACAACAGTACAAAGTCAAGAGTTTCCGCAAATTCAGGCGTTATCCCGTAGCATCCCGGAGCGGACATTTCGGCCTCGCACCCTACCAGAACCTTGATATCATCAGGTATTTCCAAGGCGGCAAGCTGTCGACGCAGCGTGCTGATCTGCCGTTCATCCTGACTTTGATAAAAAGAAATCGGTTTCACTTCTGGATTGCACCATATATGATCTGCGAAGCCGATCACCTTCAAGCCGAGCCGGCGACCCTCACTGATAATATTTCCCGGTGTCTGCGTCGCCGATGAGCAACATTCAGACAAGGTGGTATGAAGATGAATGTCATGTTCAATTCTGATCATTATAATTCCCGGATTAAACAGAATAGATTCTAGCTGGTATTTTGTTAAATTCAAATGTACCATATGTAAATGTCGTTAACAAATAAAAAAATAGAAGCCTGAAACAGATCGCATCACAAGAACTGTTTCAATAACTTTTTCAGGTTTAAGGTCTTACACATGGATGATTTCGGAAATCTCAGTCCCAACATAGTCATTGACGAAGTAGAAAAATATCTCGGAACCAAAATGTGCGGCCTTTGTTCCGCCCTGCCCAGTTATATCAACCGGGTTTACAACCTTCAGTGCATGAACGGAACCGGAGTAGTCGCAAAATTTTATCGTCCGGGGCGCTGGTCAAAAGCGGCAATTGAAGAAGAGCATCGCTTTGTCGCGGATTGCGCTGAAATCGAAATTCCGGTTATTATGCCTTTGCCGGATGTCAACGGAAAAACACTGCGCAAAGCTGACGACGGGACTCTATTTACGGTATTTCCGCGACGCTTCGGGCGGGAAATGGAAATCATTGAGGATGAAGATTGGCGCAGGCTGGGGCGTGTCACCGCTAGAATTCATTTGGCTGGAGCAAAACGTCAAGCGAAGCACCGGGTGGTACTGACTCCCGAACAGTCAACCATGAAATATCTACAACTGCTTCAGGATGGCAACCATATTGCTACCGGCAGCCAACGCGCCTTTGCCGCCGCCGCCGCGCAACTGCTGGAACTTACCAGCGGACAGTTCGATCGCCTGGAAAAAATCCGCATTCACGGCGACTGTCACCGCGGAAATATTCTTGAACGTCCCGGCGAAGGTCTAATGATCATTGATTTTGACGATATGATGCACGGTCCGCCGATTCAGGACCTCTGGCTGCTGTTGCCCGGTTACGCCAACGAATGCCGTAGGGAATTGGATTTGCTGCTCGAAGGATACTTTGAAATGCGCGAATTCGATATCTCATCACTTGCGCTGATCGAATCACTTCGCGCAATGCGCCAAATCTACTTTTTGGCATGGTGCAGCACACAGACTGATGACTTTAAATTCAAGCAGAATTTTCCCGACTGGGGCAGTGAACAGTTCTGGCATCGTGAAACTGCCGATCTGCAACGTCAGCTCCAGCGAATTGTCTGCCCGCCCAATTTGTATAATTGACGTAACATACATATCTGAATCTGCGCGCGCATTATGCGCGCGCGGATTTAAAGCATAGACTTACGACCGATAAGTTTATCCAGTTCATCTAGATTTTTTTCGTTCAGTTCCATACCAGTACCTGAAAGCGCACCGAGGAAATTAAGATTAATCCTGGCACAGGTTTCAAGCACTTCGAGGCGATCAAACGCTTCGAGCAAGTCTTTGCCAAGAGCCAGCGCGCCGTGATTGCGCATCAGCAGGCAGTTGTTTCCTTGTTCTACTTTTGCCGACACGGCCGCCGCCAGTTCACAACTGCCGATACAGTGATAGTCGGCGACAGCGACATTGCCAAGTATCACATAAGATTCTGCCAGCAATTTAGTATTTAGAAGCGCCGATGACGCCGCAAAACTGGATGCCGCAACCGGATGAGCATGGACAATGGCGTTGACATCGGGACGAACTTTGTAAATCGCCGCATGCATCTGACACTCAATTGACAGCTTGAAAGATTCTCCGATCATCTTGCCGTCCAAATTCATAACCGCGATCTGCTCTGCGGTCAAACGTCCTTTATCCAAGCCGGAAGGCGTAATAAAAATCTGGTCGTCAACCTTGGCTGAAATATTGCCGCCGCTGGTCGTGGTGAGACCGCAATTATAGAGCCGGTTCATAAAATATGCTATTTCCGTTCTGATCTGATTCATGATGCTTCTCCCATAAAAGATTTATACCATAACCGCCTAAATAATGCTTTACAAACGAGTTGACAATGCTGATGAAACAGCTATTTTAAATCGTTCCCAAACCTCATTTAATTAAAGGAGAACCGACAATGGCAACAATTAAGACCTACAACAAAAACGGTGACGCAAAAGCAGTATCAACTCAGAAAAAACTGGAAAAAAAATTTGGTTTCATACCGGAGGTTTTTCAAGCAATGGGGCGCAATGGAGAATTTCTGGATTGCGCGTTGCAACTTGGAGAAGTTGCCGGTAAAGGACTGGACGCCAAAACCAAAGAACTGATTTCGATTGCCGTCAGTGCTGTTAACGGCTGCGAATACTGCCTCAGCGCACATCGCGCAATCGCCAAAGGCGCCGGTGTCACTGATGAAGAAATCACCGCGGCCATTGAAGTCGGCGCGATGATGAGTTTGTACAATAACTTCAACAAAGCTTCCGGATTAAAAATCGACATCAAAGCGGATTAATATCGCGATGAACGCCGAATTCGACTGGGAATCAATTATTTATCGCGGCGTGGAATCTGACGAACTGGATTACAAAGCCGCTCAGGATTGGAGCAAATTGAACCGGGCAGGTCGCGCGAAATTTGCGCGGCACTGCCTGGCAATGGCCAATACCAAAGGTGGTTACGTGGTCGTCGGAGTTGGCGAGGATAAATCCGGTCAACCGACACGGTTTACCGGACTTACCGAAGAACAGGCCAAATCCTTCGATCCAACCATCGTCGGCAACTTCATCAATCGCTTCGCCGATCCTCAAATTGATTTCACTATTGAGCGCCCTGAAGTGGATAAAAAACGCTATGCAGTATTCGTAATCCGGCGTTTTCAGAATATGCCGCATGTTTGTCCTGCAGGGTGTGAACATGAGTTGCTTCAGGGAGTTTTTTATATCCGTACTGCCGACGCCTCAAGTCGTCCGGCATATCGCAGTAGCGAAATCCATGCGCTGATCCAACGCGCGTTGCGCAATCAACGCGAGCTTCTGGGGCGCATGATTCGCGGTATTCTTTATGAAGGGCATATGACTCCGGCGGCGGAACAGGCGCAGAGCCATTTCAGCGAAGAACTTAACCATTCGGCACAATTTTTCAATAAAAGATTCAAACCCAAATCAGGTTTTTTCGGGATCGAATTCAGTGCCGCTCCTTCAGAATATGTCGGCGGCAAATTCAGTCTGTCCGAGCTGCGCAGAAGTGCAGAATCAGCATTCAACCAGCACCGTCAGAACGATTTTATCGCCGCCCACGAGCTTGAAACCGCTTATTCCAGCAATGTTTCACTGCGCGCCGTGCCGGAAGGAAGTCATAAGCAATGGCAGATTTTTCAATCCGGTTTGTTTCATTTAATCGGTTATTATCCACTTGATGACAAAAATATTTCATACCAGTTTCTGGTTGGTTTTTTTGCCGGTGCAATCACATTTATCGCTGATCTTTATTCCGAACTCGGATATACCGACGAACCGATTCAAATCAAAGTTACGCTCCGCCAGGTGGAAAATATGACGCTGTCCGGGCTTGGTAAAAAGTCAAAAGTGGCGTTCACCTGCCGGATTCCGGAAATCACCGTCAAGCTGAGCAGGGCTACCGCTGATTTATCCACGGATCCGGCCGCCCACGCAGCACAATTAGTGAGACCGGTCTGTGAACGCTTCAACGTTCCGGACGGACGCTTCCAAAATTTGCTTCCAAGTCTCCGCAAAATGATTAATTAAGCAAACAGAATACCGACATGGCTTTTAATATATTCACCAACAATCGATTGGAAAATCTTGCAGAAAGACTGATCAACAGACTTGAACAGTGTCGGCAGGAATCGGTATTCACTCCGGATCTGGTAGTGGTCCAAAGCAGTGGAATGCAGCACTGGCTGCGTCTGAAAATTGCCGAAACCTGCGGGATTTGCGCCAATGTTGAATTTAGATTTCTTCGCGCGATGACCGACAAAATTATGTTTGACGCACATGTCATAGAACAGCAGCGAGTATTCTCCGAGTCCAATTTGCAATGGCTGATTCTTCAGGTTTTCCAAAATGAAAACCAACTGAACAGACCTGAATTCAGCTACATCAGAAACTATTTCGAAGACGGCGATATTGAATTGAAAAAATTTCAGCTGGCCAATCGCCTTGCCGGAGTTTTTGATCAATATATTATTTATCGCCCGGAATGGTTACTTGAATGGGAAAATAATTCAATGCCTGCCTTACTCCGCAATGACCGCCACGCATTATGGCAGAAAGAACTTTGGCGGGAAGTTGTCCGCATCGCCGGTGGCTCATGGCATTATGCCTCTTTCAAGGATAAGTTTCTCAAAAAACTCAGTTGCGGTTCAGCCGATTACCTGCCTTCGCATATCAGTATTTTCGGAATATCCAGTATGCCGCCGTTTTTTCTGGATATTATCTCCGCTGCCGCAGAACATTGCGAAGTTGACCTTTATTACCTCAATCCTTGCATGGACGACTGGAGTTATGCTTACTCAAAAAAAGAAATAGCACGAATGACCAACGCGCGAATTCCTGATAATCTGCAATACTTATACAGTGGAAATGACCTGTTGTCATCGCTTGGCGCCGTCGGTCGCGACTATTTCAAAATACTTCTGGATCATGTAGGACTGAGTTTCGATGACTGGCTTGAACCGGATAATCAATATTCCGTATCTGACGCAGAACAGCCTACGATGCTTCTTCAGATTCAAAACGATATTCTCAACTTGCGTAATCATAACAGCGACATAAAACTGACTCCGGATAAAAATGATGACAGTATTATAATTAATTCATGTTACAGCAAACAACGCGAAATTGAAGTATTATTTGATCAGGTCATGTTTCTCATCAAAGAACGCGGCATTTCTCCTGATGGCATCGCGGTAATGGCTCCGGAAATCGCTTCGTATGCGCCATTCATTGAAGCTGTTTTTAATCACAGCACTACCGCCGAACCGATTGTTCCATATACCATCGCCGACCGCACACTGGCTGACGGGAACCACGTCATCGCAACGTTTTTAAAAATCATGGCACTCCACAATAAACGTTTTACGACTATTGAGGTAATGGATATTTTCAGAACTCCGGAAGTCTATCGCCGCTATCGGCTTGAAGAAAAAGATCTTCCGGTCATTCGTCAATATATTGCGGATGCCAACATCCGCTGGTCGTGGAGCGGCACCGAAAAATGCCGTTTTGACCTGCCGCCAATTCATGACCACAGCTGGCAATTCGGTTTTGACCGCCTGCTGATGGGCCTTGCCGTTGACAGTCATGGCGACGAATTAATTTATGGTATCGCACCATGTTCCGATTTTGATGTCGCTGCAGCAAATGCCGTCGGCGGATTCATTCGTTTTGTCTCTGAACTTCACGCTCACATCAATCTGATGCGGTCTCCGCAAACGTTGCCGGAATGGCATCAAATTCTCAATTCCGCAATTGATCATTTCTTTTGTGAAGAAAAAGATTCTACAGAAGATATTCAGCAATTACGAAGTCAGCTAGCTGCGATGAACCTCGAAAACGCACCTTTCACCGGCTCTGTTTCTGCCACAACCATCAATGAATTGCTGGAAAACAGCCTGGCTCCGGCGATTCAGCCCGGGCGATTTTTCCGTGGCGGCATAACTTTTTGCGCACTGGCTCCGATGCGCTCAATTCCTTTCGATACGATAATTCTTTTAGGCATGGATAATGACTGTTTCCCGCGTAACCCGCGCCGTGCGGGATTCGATTTGAGGGAACAATATCCCAGACCCGGCGATATCAGTAAACGAATCGAAGACCGTTATATTTTTCTGGAAACTATTATGTCTTCACGAAAACATCTGATCATTTCTTATGTCGGACGGGATATCAAATCCAATAACCTGATTCCGCCATCCGTCATTGTATCCGAGCTGCTTGATTATCTCAACCAAACTTACAGTCCCGCTCCGAGCTCTACCATTGTCCGTGAACATCCATTACAGCCATTCAGCGCGGAATATTTTCGGCATCAATCAAAACTCATGACCTATTCTCAAAACGCGTGGCACGCCGCCTGTTCCTTAAATAATCGTCAAATTGCCGAGGAAGTAACCGTTTCACAAAAATGGTTTTTGCCCGATAACAGTCTTGCTGAAATTATTGAACTGAATGATTTGGAGAAATTCTTTAAAAATCCGTCTAAGAAATTTATCATGACCCGCATGAATGCTGCTTTGATCGCCGACGAGGAAGAGGAACTCAAGGAATCCGAAGATTTAGATATCGCGCCGCTCTCAAAGTGGCAACTTGCGGACGTAATTAGAAAATTTTTGGGAATCCAGTCAAAAGAAATGATTTACCAGCGCTTGCGTGCCTCCGGTATACTCCCGTACAGTCATATCGGCACTAAAATTTTTGAGGATGTGTACAAGTCGTGTTCAGAACTGAAAGATGCCGTAAACCAACTAACCGAAAATCAAGCACCGCTACCGCCGCAGGAAATAAATATTAAGACTGAAAACGGCGTTTTGCATGGTCATCTTAATTCAGTTTATCCGGATATTCAGGTTTTCGATTACTGGTCGGAATCATGGCAATACTACCTGATACAATCATGGATTTGTCATCTTGCGCTTCACGCCTCCGGCATGCCGCCGCGTCCGACCTGTCTGATCTGTAAAAAACAAAAAAAATTCCGCCTTGATCCAGTCGAAATGGAAAACGCTACCTCATTATTGAATAATTTATTGGAAGCATATCAGTTCGGCATGAATCAACCTTTATGCTTTTTTCCAAAAACTTCTATGGAATTTATAATCAAACGAGCAGATGGCAAAGACCAGGAAGAAGCACTGAGATCAGCCGCAAAAAATTGGTTTGTACAACCACCCTATTCAAACGGTGAATCGGCTGACCCCTACATCCGCCAATGCTTTGGAATTGAATTGCCAGACACAGACGCGCTTGAAGAAGGTGCCAGTTACATTACGCCATTGCTGGATTCGTATGAGCAAATAAAATAGCGCGCTGTAAAATTTAATTTTTCAACTGCTGTTTTCTAGTTTAGCGTAAAGAACGATATCCCAAATTCTCAGTATTGATTCGCAGGAGTATTGCCGGATTTTCTTTTGCCGCAACTACCCATTCTTCACGGTGTTCTGGCGGCATTTCAGCTAACATTTTCATGACCGTAGCCGAAAGACATTCGCGTTCAATCTGGCGCTCATCCCGACCTTCCGGGAATACGCCGGTAAATTTTCCGGAGCCAATCATCAAAAATGAGAAAAATGCGATAATTGCAAAAATCCAATATCTTTTCATGATAACCTCCATCTGTTATTCTTTCATAATTAAATCGCTGGCCATTTCGCTTTCGCCTTTGGCAATGGCATGCGCGTTCATTTTTTCCAATTCGGCATTCCAACGTTCAGTATTCCAAAGTTCAATCCCGATTTCGATGCCTACCACCAGAATATTTTCCCCTGGGCAAAGTTTCCCGTAATCCCGAAAACCCTGTGGCACGGTTAACCGCCCCTGCTCGGAAATGCGTCCGGAACTGCTTAACGCACCAAAACGGCGCATTTCACGACGAAAAACTGTACTCGAAGCTGCGCGCGCGGCCGGTTCATTCTCTTGCCGCCGCATTTCCAAATATATGCTTTCAGGATAAACCGCCACAGCTCCTTCCGGTAAACAATGCATCACAATTTCACCGCCGCAACTTTCCATGAAGTCGTTAATTACCCGCGGGCTTAATTTCAGCCTGCCATTCGCATCCATGTGACATCGGTCCTGTCCGCAAAACTTAAGCATTTAATCATAACCTATTGATATTAACCTAAACTCCAACATATTCCATTATATTCCATTTTATTCCAAAAAGCAAGCATTTTTTGAAAAAAACTACAAATTCTCCATAATTTTTTGAAAAAATCAAATTATTCAACAATACACAGTTGCATTTTCAAATCCTATGTATAATAAAACATGTAACATGGTTTAATTTATGAAAATAGCGAATTAAAACTTTGGCGGAATCTTTCATGAAATGGCAGACAATATATCATGACTTGCTGAATAAGATCATGACCGGTAAATACGCAGAAGGGGAACGCTTCCCATCCATTGAAAACTTATGCCGGATTTATGAGCCGAGTAATATTACCATACGTCGCTGTTGTACAGAACTTAAAAAAAATGGCTGGATCACCACACTCAGCCGCCGCGGAACATTTGTCACGCGGCCAACTGACAAGATTAGAATTTTACTTTGTGCAAAATTAGTGGAACAGAAGAAGAATGATGAAAGATTGCATTCGATTCCAATCCGTAATTTTTACAATGTTATCGAAAACCACCTTTGTGGAATACCCGGTGAAGTAATGCTTGTTGACCCTGAATATGTAATGCGATATCCTGACTCGATAAAAGATCCCATGTCGTTTTTCATGATTTATTTTTTGATTTGCGCGGAATGGAATTTAAATATAATTTCGAGCTCATGGATTTTTTTTACAAGATGTTTGATCCACTGGTATATGGGACAATCCCTGATAAAAGATTTCATCAATTGAAAATAAACTATTTTCAGGCTTTTCGGTCTGCTGTACATTATCTTGTTAATAAAGGACATTGCCGGATTGGTTTGATTTCACATAGCTTTACTATTCCTGGAGTTGCCGAACGCTTTCGAGGTTACTTCAGCGGTATGGAGGAAGCAGGCATCCTTATCAATGCAAACTGGATAAAAACTACTCCGCGTTACGATTTTAATCATGTTGAAGACGCAATGAAAGAATACACGCAAATGACGGAACCTCCCACCGCTATTATTTGTACATCAGATATAAAAGCCATCAACGCGATTAATTACTGCAGACAACACAACATATCAGTACCAGATGATCTAGCAATAATTGGTTTCGACAACCACCCGGACGGAGAAAATTCTATTCCATCATTGACCTCTTTTTCTACAATAACCGAACAAACAGGACATTATATTATGGATTATGTAAAAATGCGTCGAATCGGACAACGACATGAATCACTTCATTTAGAAATTAAAGCAGAATTTATTGAACGGAACAGTTCTTAATATCTTGAAAACTCTCGGAAAAAGAAATTATTCTTTGAGAAAACACCATAAAATAGAAATGGAGGTTGCATGAATCGG
Organism: Lentisphaerota bacterium; assembly: GCA_012519765.1. Classification (GTDB taxonomy): domain Bacteria; phylum Verrucomicrobiota; class Lentisphaeria; order Victivallales; family Victivallaceae; genus UBA7640. The sequence continues at coordinate 1,825 of JAAYPP010000095.1, read as the reverse complement.
CTAGTAGCTCTAAGCAGTCAGGCTGAAAATTAGATAATGTTTTTGGCGGAAAAAACTTTTAAACCCAAACCCAATAGCATAAAAGATTTAAAAATTAATAATTTCAAATCCCAAAACAACCCAAAGGAACACAAAAAAAATGAGAACAAAAAAAGTGTCGCAAGTCGTTAATAGTCAACATTTTACGCTCATTGAACTGCTCGTGAACATTTAGAATAAACACCGTGAATTTTTCACTGGTTTAAAAATAGCATCCCTTGAGAGAAAATACAAGTCTTTCAAGGGATTTTTTATGAAAAAATCACGGTTTGCGAAAAACAAATAAGTATTCGTGAGCAATCAACAGAAAATTGTATTTCACACTATTGGTTTTCCAATATCCAGTAGCTTTACAATTATGTTGCTCTTTTATAATCAGCTCTTTCAGTTTGAACCCTACACCTTCAAATATTTTCATAACATCAAAACTCAATGGGATCATGTGTCCTTTATGCCGTGTATCTCCCATAAGGATTGCACAAAACTTACCCTTTTTTAATGTTCTGAAACATTCCTTTGCAACTGCTTCCATTTGGGTTAAAAAATCAGAAACGTTACAATGTGAAAGATCCTCTGCAATATCATCACTGTACTGTATAATATTTGCATAGGGAGGGTGTGTGCAGATAAAGTCTATTTGCTCATCAGCAATAAAATTTAATGCCCTTGCATCACCTTTTACGATTTCAACTTTTCCTGCATTTTCCCATTCAAAATTACATTTATCTGCACAGCGTTCAAGAGCATTAGGGTTTACATCAACACCAATAATGTTACGCCCTAACAGCTTTGCCTCAACCAATGTTGTACCACCACCTGCAAATTGGTCTAAAACTAAATCATTAGGCTGTGAATATCGGAGCAATAAATTACGAGGGATGTATGGAGACCAATTTCCACGGTATTTTGCATCATGTGTAGCCCAATTTCCTCTTTGGGGAAAAGACCAAACCGTTGTCATCTGTAATTCAAAGTCATCCGGTTCCCATTTCTTGATTTTTGCCATAGTATCACATCAGATAAACAGTTGTTCCATTATGCCGCTTTCCATATCATCAATACTGTATATGGTTTCTAAAGCATCAAAAGTTTCTTCAAGGTTTCCTTTTGCACTATTCCATGCAGTACCATCAGTGAACCAAACAAATTTGAACCCTTGAATAGTTGCGGCTTCTTGAGCCAACAGTTTATAGCTACGGGCGGTTTCATTGAGTTTTGAACCACCACCCAAACCACCATAAAAATTGGTTTCAATGGCGTAAATGCAATTTGCTGTTTTAACAACAAAATCAAAACGCTTTCTTGCTTTACCTTGATTTGATAATGCAGAAAGATCAATATTCCATTTTGTTTCAATATCAGCTAAATACATTTCTTTGAAATAGTTTTTATCCTTTTGCAACCCTGTTTTCAGCAGATATTTTTCTACAAGATCTTCCATCAAGTGTCCACCTCTGTTTTTTCTGCCATTGGAGTCTAAACCAGTTTCAACACCTAAAGCATAGTCTACAAGGTTGTTTACAATGTGGTTTGCAATCATATCAAACAAACCTGTTTTCCGCATAAACACTTTGTATTGCTCTGCTGAATAGTTCATTTTCTCAAAGTCATAGAGAAATTCACCGTCTGCATCTTGAGCATAAATTTCAGTTCCTCTAACCCATCTTTCGCACTCAAAAAAAAATGGAAATTTTCTTTTGAGTTCAAAACTTCAATGTCACTATTTTTCCTAAATTGTAACTCGTTGATTATCAAGGGTTGAATTTTTTCTATTGTCTTTGTGGTG
>JAAYPP010000094.1 GCA_012519765.1 Lentisphaerota bacterium | reverse complement strand
TTTTGGTGCTTATGTTGTTGTTCATCAACACATTACAATATATCGCCAACAGGAGGAGATTTCAAGAAAAAAACGAGTAAAAGTCGTTGATTATTAAGTGGTTAACGAATTTTGCAGAACACATTGCAACTCGTTCTTAATTAAGGAGGTAAAACTGGAGCCAATGAGCGGAGTCGAACCGCTGACCTATTCATTACGAGTGAATTGCTCTACCAACTGAGCTACATTGGCGTGGTCAAATCGAAAGGCATTAATATGACCTTTTTTTCGTATCTTTCAAGTCGCTTACACTAAAAAACCGTAAGAGTTCCAGCCGTGAAAATTATTGTAGCGAATGTATTCAGGAGTTACTTTAAACTTCACGCGCGCATAATGCGCGCGCAAAGTTTAACCTACCTTTTTTGGATTGTTTTCAGTCACTGAACGCAGATCAGATCGTACCTTGAACCGCGACAGTTATTTTTAGGTCAACGTTTGAACTCGGGCAATGTAGAGCTCAAGTCATAAAGTGCCTGATTCATAGCGTGTTTCATCAAAGGTGCATACAAACTGGTATCCTGACCGACGCGGGCGTAAATCCAGTGCATGATGTAATCGCGATTATGCGCGCTGTACTGCCAGACGGTTTCACCGGTAGAACGTTTGATCAGTGCAAAATCTACAACGAGCTGATTATGTGAAACCCCGCTCGGTGCGCCGATCAGCCAAAGTGCCGGCGACAAAAAATACGTGATACAGTACGAGAACATTTTTCCGCTATAGCCAGTGTCAATCACCTTGCTCTGCCAGATGTAATCCGTTTCAGCGTCATCAAGCGAATTAGCCTTTTTGACATTGCTGAACAAATTGGAATACTTCAAGCTCGTTATCGCCGCGGCCGCGAGATCATTGGCAGGATCAAAATGAAAATAACCAAGCGACACAAAATCCTGGCTCTGTTCCGGCAGACTCTTTTCGACAAAGCCGAACGGCATAAGCGGGAACAGTCCCCAGTACAATGAACCGCGGTCAGAACTGATATACGGAAAATGATTGCCAATACTGATCCGTTTCAAACCACGTTGATCAATAAAAGGCAATACCGCGACACTTTTCCGGTCAGCAGCTTCGCCGAATTGAATCATCGGTCCCGGCGTATCGCCGTAATCAAATTTGCGCATATTGGTGCAGCCGGAGAACAATATCCCGGATGCTGCAAAAGCAACCAACAACACTTTTTTCAGCATAATAAATCTCCTTTCTGGCTTACCAGCCGAAACTGCTTTTTACTTTTTTAGTGCCGAATGTTTTGATATAACTCCATATCACCTTGCCGCTCTGGATATCGGCAATTTTGAGATTGAACGAATAGACTTGAACCGTTTCTTTATCGGCTTTCACCACGTTGGAAATGATTGCCCCCTCCATACTCAAACGCGGCGCTTCAAGAGTATCTTTTTTCATAACCGTTTTCTGTTTGAAATTATCGTCACTTTGCAATTTGCGCGCTTCAGCGAAAGTCTGTGAAGCATCGCGTCCGGTAGCCAAAGTTACTTCAACTTTACCGGAATTGAGCAGTGCGTTACACAATTCATCAGTCACCAGATTTATTTGGAGGTCGGGATCATTAGTATTGTTTTTAAGATAACCGACCTGCATCAGCGGTACTGCCCCCGGATCATTCTTCTCACTTCGGTAATTTTGCAGAAAACGGTCAAAAACCGGACTGCTCATGGCGTTTTCCGCTGCTGCCCGGGCTGCCATGAAACATTCCGCCTGTGACACCGCTCCGATTGCCCGAGTGGTATTTACCGTGGGATTAGACGGATCAAAAGTGGAGGTAGAGGTGGATGTGCAGCCGCTACCGAATAGCGCAACCGTTGCCAGTCCTGATAAAATCATTGTATTTCTCATTGTAGTTACTCCTTGTTGGCTTCTTTTAAGTTAATCATAAAATCCTTGCATTCCTTGCTTGGTGCAATGGACTGAATATAAACCGTTTCACCCGGGATCACGGTCAGATTCTTCCAGGTTGACAAAATGGATTCAACGGCCATTCCGTTTTGATCAAACCAGCTGAACTTATATTGAATCTGGTAGGGATTGTCGCCGGTAATTCCGCTCCAGAGCTGAGCAAAAAAACCGGTACGCACATTAACCGCGGTCAACTGTACCCGCAGCAAACCTTCCGGAGTTTCGGAAGCAGCCAACCGAGTCAATTGCAGTCGATCGCGCAAGGAAGCGTCCGTCACAAAACGCTGATCCGCGATAATATTCGGAGTCATGGTTTTTTCCTGATTTTCGACCGTGTTAACAGTACTTTGGCATCCGGTTCCGGCCAAGAGTAAAACTCCGGCCAGCAGACCAATCTTCATTTTCTTCATAAAAACCTCCTGTTTATTGGTTCATTGGTAAAATATAGGTGGAAAAAACTTCAGCACTGGGAGCATTGATAAAAATAATCGCAGAACGACAATCCGGCGGCAACTCAATGGTACGCGCTTTACCGCCTATACCATCCGGTGCAATAACAATCCGGCGATCGGTCGGAACCGGAAACTGTGCCAGCTGAAATTCTTTCGGCAAAATTTCCCAGCTTCTGGTGTCAGCGGTATTGAATGCGGAGCGGTATAGTGACGATGACAGTAAAACTGCCAGTCCGAGCGCCCAATGTGCCTGGTTGGCAGCATAAAAAGCAGCATAGCTACCGGTCTCTTTTATTGCCGTGCTGATAACAATTCTGGTGATAAGCCCCGGCAACAGCTCATCGAATTCCTGAGAAATAATACCATCCATGTCGGACAGAAGCGATGTTTCATAATTTTTGCCGCCAGCAGCAATTTGCAGTTTCCGATATGGCGCGGGAAAATATCTGCACATCGGCCACGCCGCCATAACGGGAAAACTGATGGAAACCTGCTTTAATGCCGCGCTGCGTCCGTTGGCAAATATCAGATAGATACAATCGTGTGCCAGCGGAAAATTGAACGATTCGACTGATTTAAGTTCGGGTGGTATTTCCTGATTGGCCGCGCGCAGGACAGTAACATAATATTGTTGAAACAGCCGACTTTGCGGGCGTGCCTCATAAAGCCGCTTAAAATCAATTTTCGCGTTATCATACAGCCCATCTCGAATGTTACCCAGTCCGGAAAGAAAAATCGCCGCCGGATTCAAAAAATAACCATAACCGCGGTTAGCTGCCGTTTTTAGCTGCTGGTAACTCGCATTGAATTCTTCACTGTTAGCTTGATTTAAAAATTCGCGGCTGTCAGCATTGAGAGTCCGTTGATTTTTTTTATTTGACGCATATACCTCAGCCTGTGCCGCGTCAAAAATTTTCTGATAATTTTCGATCACATTTTTCTGTTCATCGCGAAGGCGGCGCAGTTGCGCGCGAAATGCCGCTTCATTACCGTCGCCGAGATAGGATAACGACTTAAAAAATGACAAAGCAATCCGGTCACGACAGAAGCCTCGATAAGGCAAAGTATTGAGATTGGTCAAAGTCGTAGCACTTTCGCTCATGGCATCCCGGATACTGACAACGGCACGTTCATCATATTCGGCAATCAGTTTTTCCGCACTTCTGAAGTTTTCGAGTGAAGCCGCGAAATTACCGGTATTAAAGTTAAATGATCCAGCCTCCAGCAACCACATCACTTCGTCGCCGGCACCACTTGTGGAGCGCAGTTTATCATCAATAATCTGCTTGGTCTGTTCATTACGTCCGGAGAGATAATATGACATCAGTTGCTCTTTCTGGCGGTGCGCATTGACAAAGCTGGAGCAACCGGTAAAGAAAACGATACCGGCAGCAATTCCACATAAGAACAAGCAGTGTTTGAAGAAATTCATTTTTCCCGTTTATTTCAGTGTCGGCAACGACTTGGACGCGCTCACAGAAAGCGTTTTTAATCATATATTTTCAAAAATGCAACAAATAACTTGCAAGTACATTAATTTATCCGCACAGCAAATACAAATGCGGAAGTGATATTGCCTGAAGGCATGAAGATATAATTTTGAACTCAGAAACAAGTGTTTCATACCGCACTGTGATGGCAGCAGGATAACAAACTCTGTTTTATGGAACAGCAGTATTGCAATTACGTTCGGTTAAACAGGTTGCAATTCATTTTTATCGGCAATATATTTCACCATTAAAATTCTTTCCAAAGGAGTATTGCATGAAACAAAAATTATTATTGTTAGCTGCTGTTTTCTTCGGTATCATCGCTTTTGTTTTAAATTACTCACAAATCCAGGCCGAACGCCGCAAAATACAGGGTAGTACTGAATCTATTGATTTAATCAAAATGACTCGCGCCATCGCAAGCGGCGAAGTGATCAGGGAGCAAGACATCGCTCCTGACCGGGTTCGCCGTTTACGCACTGAAAGCAGTGGCTTCAGCAACGAAATCAGATGGTCACAGTCATCACGCGTTATCGGGCGGAAACTGGCGATTTCCAAAGAAAAAAATGAGCGTATTCACTGGGCGGATATCCAACAAGCTTACAGTCGCGCCAGCGGACTGGCCGGAGTAGTGCGCAAAAATTACCGTGCAATATCGATTTCAGTGGACAGCGTATCCGCAGTGACCAACTTGATCAAACCCGGCGACAATGTCGACATTATCGGTACGTTTCGATTCCCCGAAATGCGAGGCGACAATAACTTGGATACTCTAACTTTAACCATTCTGCAAAATGTTAAAATCCTGGCCACCGGCAGCAATTGGAACGTTAATAGTTCGGAGGAAACCAGAAGCGGCTACAGTACGGTAACCCTTGAATTAAGCCCGAAAGAAGTGGAAATGATTATTTTTGCCAGTCAGAAAGGAAAACTTAGTTTAAGCTTACGTAACTTTGAAGAGTCCGGATTTACCCAAGACCTGCAAAGTGTTAATTTCAAATATTTTGAACAAAACATACCGGCATACAATCAAGAGCGTGAATCACGTCAGCGAATTCGATAAACAGCCGCAGCGGAGTTAATATGTTTGAAATTATTATCAGGCAACCCGGACAGGGCGACGCATTGGGAAAACTAGCAGCAGGATCATATATTGTCGGTTCCAGCAAACAATGCCATATTCAGCTGGCAATGCCGGAAATATCAAAACGCCATGCTCAATTTATTGTCCGTGACAACACTCTTGAAGTTATTGATCTTGGTAGTGAAAACGGTACCTACATCAACGATGAACTGATGACTCCGGAAACGGCGGTCATGGTTGAACCGGGCATGACCATCAAAATCGGCCCGATGAACATCCTCGCCAAAGGACCGGTACTGGAAGAAATGCCGTTGCCGTCCACGCTGCCGCGGCAACCGGAATTATCTTCGATACCGGAATCGAATTCAACAACCGAAAAGACTCCCGTTAACGCACCGGTTTCATCACACTCGATAAACTGTGACTCAAATCCAACGCGCGCACACATTCCGCTACTGGTTATTTCAGGAGTTCCTGAACATGCCCGTCCGGTTATTCAGGAAATTAAACGCCGCGCCCATTTTGAGTTGCTGAAACGTCTGAATCTGAAAAAAATGGTTTTGCTGGGGGTTAGCGAAAAAAGCCTGGCTGACCGGGCCAAAACTACCATCAACGAAATTTTAAGTGAACTGAGCATCCCCCTCCCCGATGGAGTGTCGCGCGAAATGGTGGAACGTGAAATGATTCAAGAAGCCATCGGTCTCGGGCCACTGGATTATCTGATTGATCGTGATGACATCACTGAAGTCATGGTTAACGGACCAAATCAGGTATTTGTCGAAAAAAAAGGAATCCTCTTTCGCACTGATACTGCTTTCGCCGATAACGCCCAGGTCATGGCGGCTATCGAACGCATTGTTTCCCCACTGGGCAGACGCATTGATGAAAGCTCTCCGATGGTTGATGCACGGTTGCCGGACGGATCGCGTGTTAATGCCATTATTCCGCCGCTTTCGCTGATCGGCCCGTCAATTACCATCCGTAAATTCGCCAAAAACCCGTACCAGGTTTCCGACCTGATCGATTTCGGCTCACTGACGCCTGCAATGGCACATTTTCTTGAAGTTTCAGTTTTGGTTCGCAAAAACATCGTAATTTCCGGAGGTACTGGTTCTGGAAAAACTACTCTCCTGAACGTTTTGAGTTCATTTCTGCCCAATCGCGAGCGAATCATCACTATTGAAGACGCCGCCGAATTACAACTCAATCAAGACCATGTCGTAAGATTGGAGTCGCGCCCTCCCAATATCGAAGGCCGAGGCGAAGTCACCATCCGCGATTTGGTGCGAAACTCCTTGCGCATGCGCCCTGACCGGATAGTTGTCGGCGAGTGCCGCGGTGGCGAAGCACTGGATATGCTTCAGGCCATGAACACCGGACACGACGGCTCACTGACCACCATCCATGCCAATACGCCACGCGACTGCCTGGCACGCCTGGAAACACTGGTGCTTATGGCCGGTTTCGATTTGCCGCTGCGTGCCATTCGCGAACAGATCTGTTCCGCAATATGTCTGGTTGTTCAGGCAACCCGGCAGCGGGACGGTTCACGCAAAATTACCAATATCAGTGAAATCACCAAAATGGAAGGCGAAATCATAACCATGCAGGATATTTTTGTTTTCAAACAAACCGGTTGGGACTCTGAAAACAGAATTATCGGACAACACGTGCCGACCGGAAATATTCCGTCATACCTTGAGGAAATTGAACGTGCCAGGCTGAATCTGGATATTACCATGTTCGACCCGGACAAAAGCGCAAGGAGCAAGTAGCAATATGAATATACTGATCAACAATGTTTATCTGGCCAGCATCTTCGCCGGATTATGCGCCGCCGCTGCCGCGCTGGTCATTATTGATTTTGTCTCATATGCGTCAGCGCGTTATCATGAACGTTTTCTCAAAGAAGCTGAAGTTGAACTTGACGATGTGTTGCTCAACCTGCCGTCCAACAAAGTTTTTGACATGACCCTGGCGTTAAGCGGATTATCCGCTTTCATCGCGATTCTGCTTTTCGCCTCGATGAGTGATAACTTCACCTGGAGCAAAGGTTGTATTCTCGGAATTATCATGGCGGTAGCAGCATTCCCGCTGCCGCGTCTTTATCTCCGCCACTTGAAAAGGCAACGCCTGAAAAAGTTCAACGAACAGCTTGAAGATTCCTTAAATGCCATGAGTAGTTCATTAAAAGCCGGATTCAGCATCAATCAGGCAATGGAAGCGGTCGCCAATGAAAACAAACCTCCAATTTCTTTTGAATTCAGACTGCTGGTTCAAGAGATCAGATTAGGAGTTCCTCTCGAAAAAGCGCTTGACAATATGTGTATGCGCCTTGGCAGCGATGACTTTGAGCTGGTAACTACCGCGATTATCACAGCCCGGCAGACCGGCGGCGAACTGACGATGATCTTCGAAAGGCTGGCGTCAGTGATTCGCGAACGCGCCAGAATAACCAGCAAACTGAATGCCATGACCGCCCAAGGACGCCTTCAGACCGGTATAATTTCCATAATGCCTGTGGTTTTGATCTTTGCCATGTCTAAAGTAGCCCCCACTACTATGGATATATTTTTCGGCAGCTGGATCGGAATTTTTATAATGTTGACAGCTGCATTTCTCGTTGGTTGCGGTATTATGTTTATCCGCAAAATCATCAATATTGATATTTGAGGTGTATTTTATGAATGAATTATGGTTGATAACTTCCTCAATATTTACCGGCATGGCAATTTGCGCTTTCTTCATGCTGATCTTTTCTGTTTTTCAAAAAATGGAAGTGGACAATACGATTGAAGAAGAAACTACTAATAATTTACCTTTGCTGATTAAATTATTCATGCCGTTGGCGCCCAACGCCCGCCGCCTGGCTAAACACGATGTTTTTGAAACAATGCGAAAACAAATGGACACCAGTCTGTCAATGGCCGGATTTAGTCAGCAGATTAATGCTGAAGACTTTATCGCGGTAAGAATTCTGCTTTTTATTTTAGGTTTGATCTTGATGCTGATAATGATGTTTGCCGGACATGTGATCGCGGGAATGCTGATTTGGCTGTGCTGTTACATTTATCCGGGTGCATGGCTGAAATCGTCGATTAATCGTCGTCATCGTGAAATAATGAAAGCGTTGCCAAACATTCTGGACTTGCTTTCGCTTTCCGTAGAAGCCGGCAAAGATTTTTTGAATTCTCTGCGTGATGTGCTGGCGCGCCGAAAATCTGACGCTCTGGGCGAAGAACTCAGTCGCACTTTTAAAGAAATTCAGCTCGGCAAAAAAAGAGTCACCGCACTTCGCGATTTGGTTAACCGGGTCAGGCAGCCGGATCTGACCACGGTGATGAATGCCATTATCCAAGCAGACGAACTTGGGGTAAGCATTGGAAATCTGCTTCGTATCCAAAGCGAATTGCTTCGCAATAAAAGATTTACCAGAGCAGAAAAACTGGCGGCCGAAGCGCCGGTAAAAATGTTGTTCCCAATGGCGTTATTTATATTCCCGGCAGTACTGTTAATACTGATGGCACCGATAATTCTTCAAGCTTTGGCTATGTTTTGAGTTTCAATTATGATTATTAATTTAAGCAAAATGTGTTTTTTAAGTCGTAACCCATACTATGCGATACAGTGGAGCGACCGGATGCGCGGCATGATTGGCAGGAATTTCACTGATTCTCTGGATGCAATGGTATTTAGCCGCTGTAACATGATTCATATGATGTTTATGTCCATACCACTTGATGTCGTCTTTGTCAATAATGAAAACATTATTTGCGCGTTGTACACTGAGGTTTCACCATGGACGCCATGGCTATATTGCAAAAAAGCCATTGCCACGATTGAATTACAAGCTGGAACACTGAAAAAAACCGGCACGGAACTCGGAGATAAAATTGATTTGAACAGCGAATTAACATCTGATATTGTAAAGAAGATTGAAACAAGCGAAAATCTCGGCATTGTCAGACCGGTGTCAATGCAAAGGGGCAATGAATGAAAATACATTTTTTAAATGGCAGCGATGCTGGCCAAAGTCTTGAACTGGACAAAGAATCGTTTAAAATCGGACGCGAACTGGATAATGATATTGTACTTGAAACCTCCAGTTTATCTCGCTATCATGCGTTACTCCAATGCACAGCCAAAGGGACTTGGTTGATTTCAGATTTAGGCAGCACCAACGGTTCCAAGGTCAACGGCGAGCGAATAGACCGTCCTCACCAACTTGAAGAAGGCGACGTTATTTCGCTTGGCGACCAGAATATCCGCTTCGGCGAAAAAAATGATCTGGCTGAAAATGTTGCAAAAATTATTTTCCAAAAACAACAGGCCGGCGATGAAGTACCGAAAGTAATTTTCCACACCACCACTCCTACGGATACAGATGAAATAAATATTTCGCCGCTGATCTCCATCGGTGACGTAGATTCAAATAGTCATCCCAAAATTATCAAGACTCCGGAAGTTCCACATCCCGAAAACAAACCGGATCTATCAATTTTTGAAAATAAAAACATTAATTTTTTTCAGAAAAAAAATCCGCAACCCCAATCTGCCGTATCAACCCCGGCTAACTCGAAAAAAAGCCTTTTTTCCAATCTGCTGTTTTATACCATACTGGTGGCATTGGTAATAATTTTTGCAGTAATATTTATAAAAATCACTGAAGACAATGAAAAGATCCGGAGCGCCAATGACACTGCGATAACTACGAGAAAAGTACCATTTGTGTTGGAATACACCAAAGAACTGATTGATCGCAATAATATTTTCCGCTTTGTACTGAACCTTGACGATGAAAAAGCTTATTTCTGTATTGATGATATGAAGTCACAACGCCATTTTACCAAAGAAATCACCGAAATACCAAAGCATTCCCTGGATAACTTGCGCAAAGAAATCGAAAAAACCGGTTTCTTTAATCTTGAAGCGCTTTACAGCGACAGCTCAACCGGCGGAGCCAGTTCGGAACGCACGCTGCTGGTAGCCGGAAATCAGAAGCTGAATCGGGTAACCGTAAGAAACACTTACGCTCCAAATTCATTTGAAACCATTGAAGTACTGGTTAATGAATTCGCCGCCCTGTACGGACTACAGACCATCTCCATGTCGCCTGACGAAATTATCCGTCAGGCCACTGAATATTATAATAAAGCTGAAGAATTGTACTATAACCGGGAAGCTAATCCGGAAAATATCCTTAAGGCTATCCAGCGTTACCGGCTAGCGGTAGAGTATCTTGATCAGTTTCAACCCAAACCCAAAATCTGGGATCTGGCGAGAAAACGCGAACATGAGGCGGAAACATTACGCAAAAAACTGCTTGATGATTTGAATTTTGAAATCGTTCGCCTGGCTAATCTCAATGATTACAGTGAGGCAAAAAAAGCGCTGGAATCTTACATGCTGCTGGTTCCAGAAGGATCCAAGGCACACAACGAATGCATTAAAAAACGCCTTGAATTTGATCGCGAAATCCGCAAAAGGAGAAGGTAATGAAGATAGTTGATAAATCCATCATAATACTTACTGGCTTGGTGGTTGCCTTGACCATTCCGGGTTTTTTCGGCCAAAAAGTAGAACCGCCGAAAACTATTTTGAAAATTACTTCGGAACCGTCCGGAGCGACAATTTATCGCGGACGTGCCGAAATTGGCAAAACCCCTTTCAGTTTCAACCCAAAACCAGGTCATTACCTGTTACGGCTTGAGCTATCAGAACACCGTACCGAATGGCTGAACCTGCATTTGGCGAAAGCTACCACAACCGAAAAACATGTCAAATTGTTTCCGGTTACTGCCAGTGTTTTGATCACCAGTAATCCTGCAGGCGCAAAAATAATTGTGAATAAAGAACTCAAAGGATTAACACCGCTGATTATTCAAAATTTGAAGATCGGCAACTACGAAGCGATAATTGAAAAAGACGGTTTCGAATCCCGTCCTGTTAACTGGAAAATTATTGACGGACGCCCACGGCAAGTGGCAGTAAACCTGATCAGCAATATCGGGAAACTGATCGTGGAATCTGTTCCAAATTCCGCAACCGTATATTTAAACGACAAACTGGTCGGTAACACTCCTTTTCAGGCAGATATGGAAGAAGGCAAATATGAGCTTAAACTCACCAAATCCGGGTATGCCGATATCAGCAAAACAGTCATCGTTCCCAAAAGTTCAGAACTAAAAGAAAAGTTAACCCTGCCGATTTTGCCAGGTTCTATAGAAATCAACTCCAATCCGCCCAAAGCACAAGTATCCATTAACGGCAAGTCGCACGGTTCAACCCCGCTGATAATTGCGAAACTACAGCCCGGAAGTTATGATATTTCCGTGTCCATGCCAAATTTCGACGTTCAAAACCGCAAGGTTGAAATCATACCCGGGCAGAAGATTGTTGTTGACTTCGAATTGTCGCAAAATACCAGCGGCATTGATATGATAGTAAATCCGCCGGGAGTGGAAATCTATATGAACGGTCAAAAAATCGGTGTTTCCGAAAAAGCTGAAACCGGTCCGCTTTCAAAGCTGATATCACTGCGCGGACTTAATGCCGGCACCTACACGCTGATGTTCGCTCACCGCCTGGCACAGCCGCCGCAAGTTGAACGCAAAGTCGAACTCATTAAAGGCGAAATACTGCGCCTGAAACCGATTAATATGTGGGTCGCCAATGCGGAACTGAAACTCGAAGGCGCCCGCCCCATGATCGGGTTGCTCTATTCACAGGATGAAAATAATGTGCTGTTCAGCCCGGAACCTGGCGTACGTGTCGAGTACAACCGAAAAGATGTCGAGTATTTGCGCATTTTTGATAAGGAACTCAACCAGAATGATAAAAACACTAATCAATAACATCATTTTTAATAACTCTAAAATTCGCGCGCGCATAATGCGCGCGCGAATTTTAGATGACAGCCGGGGACTAAAATAATGAAAGCGGGTGAACGAATAAATTGCCCGGTATGCGGGGAACCGACCATCATCAAAGAAAAGCATGAAATGGACGGTTGGGTCAAGCGCGGCATTATTTTTTCCTGCGCGTTATGCAACGCAAAACTCGGGGAACCGTCAAATCGGACCAGTGAAAAACCCGAAGCTTCGCTGAAATCATTGGAAGATCTGCTGGACTTAAAAGCTGCTGACCAAGTTGTTTTGGACGCGACTCCGGAAGAAAAATATTTCTGCAAAGACTGCACACATTTTATCGATCATCCGTTTGTAACCCGTTGTGGACTGCACAAGCGCACAATAATGCCGATGGATGACTGCCCTCAATTCAAAGCAAGGAAATCATGTTAAAATCACCTTTTACAAACATAAATGAACGTATTGCCGCATTTGAAACAAGCGATATATATCCGGTTATTTCATCAGAATTCTGCAACGGTCGGGATCCGCTCATGATTTTGCGCGCGGTTGCCGCAGCAGGGGCCAAGTTGGTTCAGCTCAGAGAAAAAAATCTTACCAAAAAAGATTTGTATGAACTGGGAGTAGAATACCGAAAAATCACTTTTGAATACCACATGCTGCTGATAGTCAATGATCACACCGATCTGGCATTGGCACTCAACGCCGATGGTGTTCACCTGGGACAAGATGATTTACCGTTGAATGCCGCCCAAAAGATCGCTCCGGAACTGCTGTTCGGCGTTTCCACACACAACCCGGAAGAAGCAGTAGAAGCTGTTCGCGACGGAGCCGGCTATATCAATATCGGTCCGATTTATCCGACCGGAACCAAACAGGTCAATTGCGGTGCAGTCGGCACTGAAATGATCAGACAAATTGCGCCGGCATTGCCGATTCCGTTCAGCGTCATGGGCGGTATCAAAAGTAAGCACATTCAGGAACTTCGTGCGGCCGGTGCCAATCATATCGCAATGGTAACCGAAATAACTCAGGCAGATGATGTCTTTGAGCGCACGGTGAAATTGCGCAAACTATTTTTGTAACAGCACCTCTGAAAAAGGTATTTTATGCGAATTGGAATCATCAGCGATATACATGCCAATATTGAAGCGTTAGAAGCGGTTTACCGCAAACTCCGTCAGGCAGGCGTTGATCAAATTTACTGCCTTGGCGATATTGTCGGATACGGTCCAGATCCAGCACCGTGCATAGATTTTCTGATTGAACATGAAATACCGTCTATCAAAGGCAACCACGACGCGTATGCTTCCGACGTAGAGAAAAAATTAGAGTGGAACCTTCAGGAAACCGCCAGAACTATGATTTTATGGACACAAAAAGTTCTGGACAAGGCACATCTTGATTGGCTTCATAAACTCCCACTTCAACTGAAAGTCGCCAATGTCCAGATGGTTCATGCGTCCATGGAATGCCTCAGTGGCGAATACTGGCCTTATATCATTGACAGCAATTCTGCGCAGTTTCATTTTTATTTGCAGGATCGCCGCGTGGCCTTCTGCGGACATGTTCACATTCCGTTACTGTTCTCGGCGCGCTCAGGAAATATTACTATGCAAGTCCTAAAAAACCGGAAATTACCGCATAAAATCCCCGCTAAATTTTTGGTCAGCGTCGGTTCGACAGGTCAGCCCCGGGACATGGACTGGCGCGCCGCGGCAGCTATCTATGACACGGAAAGCTGCGTTATCAAAAATGTAAGGGTCAGTTATGATGTTAAAGCGGTTTTAAATAAATTCAAACGTCCCGGAATGCCCAAGGTCAATCCGCAACGGATTTTCCGTGGCTGATTTTTCAAAAAAAATTTTATATACGAGGTTATCCAATGACAGATCAGAGCGAAGCTAATCCCAAACTGAACAGACTGAAAGCAATTTGCGGTGAAATTTATGATTTAAATACCGCTGCGGCATTGCTGGAATGGGATCAGCAGGTTAATATGCCACCAGCCGCAGGTCAAGATCGTGCCATGCAGATTGCCAGATTGAACCTGCTAGCGCATCAAATTGAAACTTCAACTGAATATGGCGAGCTCCTCGAAGAGATGACCTCACTACGACATCAAATGCCGCCTGAATCTGATGACTTCTGCCTGCTCAGGGTGTTGCAGCGAAACTATTTGCGCGCTCTGCGCATTCCTGATGAATATGTTGAAGAATTTTCCCGGGAAACCGGTACCGCTTTCAATATTTGGGAAAAAGCACGTGCCGCCGACGATTTTGCCATGTTCCGTCCGGCACTTGAACGCATCTTCAATTTGCGCCGTCAGTACAGCGAGTTTTTTGCCCCGCACGATCATATTTACGATCCGTTGCTTGAAGATTTCGAACCTGGACTGAAAACCGCTGAAGTTTTGCGTATTTTTGCAATTCTGCGTGAAGAGCAGACTGCTTTACTCCAGGAAATCATGGCAAAAACTCCGCCGGATTCCCAAATTTTAGCTGGCAATTTTGCTGCAGACAAACAGTGGCTGCTGACCAAAGAATCGGCATCGTTAATCGGTTTTGACTGGAAACGCGGTCGCCTTGACAAGTCAACTCATCCATTCACTACCACTATCAACCTCAATGATGTCCGGATAACCACGCATATTCATGAGAACAACCTGATTTCGGCACTTTATTCAACCATCCATGAATGCGGACACGCGATCTACGAACAAGGCATCGCTCCGGAACTGAATCGCAGTCCGCTGGGTACCGGTGCTTCATTGGCCATTCACGAATCACAGTCACGCCTCTGGGAAAATATCGTTGGACGTTCACGAGATTTTTTGACTACGTTTTATCCCCGAATTCAAACTGCATTTCCGGAAACATTCAATACGGTATCGCTGGAAAATTTCTACCGCGCAATTAATCTTGTGTGCCCCTCGCTGATTCGTACTGAATCAGATGAAATGACCTACAACCTGCATATTATGTTGCGATTGGAACTTGAAATCGAAGTGCTGGAAAAACGCATCGCAGTATCAGATCTACCCGATGCATGGCGGAGTAAAATGCAGAATTATCTCGGTATCACTCCAAATAATGATGTTGACGGCGTACTACAAGATGTTCACTGGGCTACTGGAGCTATCGGATATTTCCCGACTTATGCGTTGGGCAACCTGATTTCGGCGCAGATCTGGCAAACCGCATCTAGGGATCTGCCCGATCTGTCGCAACAGCTTCGCAACGGCAATACCGTCGCACTCAGAAATTGGTTGCATGAGAAGCTCTACCGGCACGGAAGCAAGTTTTATCCGTCGGAATTAGTGCAGAAAATTACCGGCAGCCCCATTGACCCGAAACCATACTTGGATTATCTCAAAAATAAGTATCGCGAAATCTACAATTAACCTGAAAAAAAACAGCGTGATTCGACTGTTTTTGGGGTACTGATTCCACCCGTGCTCAGCTTATACAGCACTCAATTTTCGTGCCTGTGCATTTTTTACCAGCATCACGCAAAGACGTTCAAATGAAATCCCGCTCTGCCTGGCGGCCTTAGGTACCAGGCTGCTACCGGTAAATCCTGGAATGCTGTTGCCCTCAAGCAGTGAAATCGAACCGTCGCTTTTCATGAAAAAATCGACGCGTAACAAGTCACGCGCGCCGCTTGCATGATAAAATTTCAGCGCCGCTTCTTGAGCCATTTTCTGTTGTGATTCCGGAATATGCACCGGAGGACACAGGTAGAGGGTTTCACCCGATTTATGCAAATACTTAGCGTCATAATCATAGAATTTACCTTTCGGTGGAATAATCTCAATCACCGGCATTGCTTCGCCGTTGATGACCCCGACAGTGGCTTCAATACCGTCAATAAATTCTTCAACCAAAAGCCTCGAATCAAATTTAAACGCGCGTTCGAGCGCCGGTTTCCACTCAATGCTGTTTTTAACGATTTCAATTCCGACCGTCGAACCTTCACACGGCGGTTTGATTACCACTGGAAAATGCAGCGGCTCCGGCAACCCCTGTTTCGGTGATTCGACAATCGACCATGTTGCATTAGGCAGTTTCAAATCATCCATCAGCTCTTTAGAGGTAATTTTATCCAGCACTAATCTGCAGGAAACACTGCCGCTGCCGACAAATTCAATGCCATGCGATTCCATCAGCTCCTGGATACCGCCACCCTCGCCCCAGCTGCCATGCAGGACCGGAAATACCACATCCGCGCAGCTCATTTCCGGAAGCAGCTTCATTTCGGTCAAATCAATCTCTGTAACATCATAACCGGCGCGCCGCAAAGCATTTGCCACTGCGTTTCCGGAGATTAACGATATTTCACGCTCACTCCCGCAGCCTCCCTTCAGTACAGTAATTTTCGGCGAAGGCACTGCCGCCAAAAAGCGTCGCTCCGAATCCGGATTACTGAAACAAACCTCCGGCATCAGATAAAAACCGAATTTGTCCGCCACCCGGCGTCTTACCTCTACCATCAGTTCAAGAATATCATTCTCTGACGCATTATCGCTGTTAATCAGATAATTGGCATGACTTGAGCTGACCTTGGCACCGCCGACCGTTAAATCTTTGCATCCGGCTTCATCTATCAGCCGACCCGCCGTTTCAGTTTCTGAAATATTGCGAAAAAAACATCCGGCATTGCCGGCATGAGGTTCCACGAAGGCCCGACGGCGCAATTCAGCGCGGATCAGCCCATCTTCATCAACGCCACACTCCGGCAGAGAAAAAATTACCGCAGTAATGATTACATCCTCAGGAATCGTCGCAGTTCGATACTCCCAGTTTATTTCGTTCTTTATCGCTGACCAGGGATTTCCGGCAAAGTCAACACCGCACATTTCAGTAAGAAAATCACTCAAACAAACTCCGTGTGCTCCGGCATTCATTTTCAACGCCCCGCCAATCGTTCCGGGAATCCCGACCAATGAAGACAGACCACCTAACCCGTTTTGGGCGGTGTTCCGAATAAATTCACTCAAACGCACCCCTGCCCCGACAGTTACATGATGCCGGCCATAACGAATATTTCCGAACTCGCCGCGACAGAGCCGAATAACAGGATTTAGCAACGGACTATCGCTTCCTACCGTATTGGAACCATTTCCCAAAACAGAAAAGCGAATGGATTTTTCTGCACATAAACGCAGCAAATTAAAAAGTAAAATATCATTTTCCGGTTCCAATACAACCGGAATTATCCCGCCGACCTTCAATGACGTCAGTTCACGCCATGGCACATTTTCGCGAATCAGAAGCGCTGGAATCTCTCGCTGTATCAACCCGCTTATTTCATATTCCATTTTATTCAATGTTTCCCGTAAACTTCGTCAGGATTAAAAACGGGAACAGAAATAGTTTCCAATTCGCCATCGTCTTTCAAACGGCGAAAAAAACAACTGGGATGACCGGTATGACAAGCGGCTCCGCCGACTTGTTCCACCTTGAAAACCAGTGTATCATTATCGCAGTCAATTAAAATATCTTTGATTATCTGTACATTGCCAGAGCTTTCACCTTTATGCCATAATTTCTGACGGGAACGAGTCCAGTAAACAGCATGTCCGGTGCGCAAGGTTTCATTCCAGGAATCTTCGTTCACATACGCAAGCATCAAAATATCTCCGGTTTTCCAATCCTGAGCAATTGCAGGGATTAAACCGCCACCTTTACTAAAATCAAGTTCAATCATAATCTTTTTTTCTCCGTTCAAACTTTGTAAAGTTGACAATACACCAAAATATTGTTTAAAACAAATTAACGATCATTAAATAATTCCCGTAATCTACTAAAAACTGGATTGTTTTCAATATTTCAAATCATCTGTTTCGCAGACAATTCATACATTATGAAAGTGAAAACGGCAAAAATATTTCACCCGGATATTTGAATTTTTCTCTCGAAAGGCTATCTTATAAACCTTATCAAAAGCAGACTGCCCCATGGTGTAATGGTAGCACAAGTGATTCTGGTTCATTTTGTCGAGGTTCAAATCCTTGTGGGGCAGCCATTTTTCCCGTCATCAATACCCGATTGGGTTCCCATAGAGCAAAGTATAAAAATACATTCAGCGTATTTATCGCTTTCGCAGTGACAAAGAAATCATCCTAAAAATACAGTCGGGTTATGGGGTTGCGGCAGGGTTTTCAGCTTAAGCAAAGCGGTGAAAGATATTGATAATAAAGAAGATAGAGCAATATTAAAATTTCAACTGCTTTTTAAGGATCATTTGGAGTCGCGTTTTGCGCAGTCTTTACTGCCACACGTATCGCAATTACATCCTTTTCTGCGGTAGTGCCGAACCAGTAATATCAGTGCAGCAATTACCAACAGTGCAATAATTATTACTTCAGGCATATCAATCCTCCAGGCGTTTAGGTATTTTTTCCGCTTCAACTTCCCATTCAGCCATCTCTGTGAGTCGACTTATAATAGGCAGATGCTGAGTACAACGTTCCTCACAAAAACCACATTTAATACAATCCTTGGCGTCAGCTACACGATCGGCGACACCCATGTAACCGTGAAAAGCCTCCACCAGCTTGATCATATCTTCCCTGGATTTGTGCTCAAGCAGCATCTGATTGTAAAACATCATGTAGCCGGGAATCGGGATTTTTGCCGGACAACGCCGGCAGTAACCGCAACCGGTACAGATCTCATTGAGGTTCCGGGAAATATTTTCTTTAATCCGCGTCATCGCCGCTTCGTTCAGCGGGACAACATTTTCCGCCACCCGGCACGCTTGATCAACATGTTCACGGGTTGTAAAGCCGTTAAGAGCGATATTGATACGGGGATTGGCAATTAAAAAACGTAATGCCGCATCAGTCGGAGTTTCACCTTCGTCGGCAAGAAAAGCCAGCGCATCACTATGCTGAGGAATCACTCCGCCGGCAAGCGGATTCATGCAGGCTACACCTAAATTCAAGTCGTTGCAAGCCAATATTCCATCCCAGCGGAACATGAAATTAAGGATATTGACCCCCATCAGAACGCCCTCAAAGAGTCCGCTTTCGACCGTTCTTCTGATACCGGCTCCGTCCTGGTGTGTCGAGCAACAAATATGCTCAATCAGGCCTTCGGACTGTGCGCGAAGCAAACCATCATAAAGTCTTCCGGGGGCAACAGCGTGATCAAAATGAGCTGTTTTTCTCAAATTCCATAAATGATAGAAGTGAATTTTAGGCTGTTGCAACTTGTCCAAAGAACGACGTACCATGTCATAGGATTTCTGTTCAGTATCTTCAGACAATGGACATTTGGTGGCAATATAAAAAGAACCCGCTTTCAGTTGTTTAAAAGCGAGTCCTAAAATAGTTTCACTGCGGTCATCACAGTAATATGGAGCGCTGTCGAAATAATTGATTCCTTTGGATGCGGCATAAAGAACCAGTTCAGCATTTTCTTCATCTGATTTTTTCATGTCAAACCGCATCCCGCCGAATCCTACTGCGGAGACCATTTTCCCGGTTTTACCGTATTCGCTGTAACGCATTGTTACTCCTGAATATGCTCATCAAAATAATTTTTCAGCTGAGTTACGTTCACCCTTACTTGTGTCATGGTATCGCGATCGCGGATTGTCACGGCATTGTCCTGAAGCGAATCAAAATCGAAAGTCACGCAGAAAGGAGTACCGATTTCGTCCTGACGCCGATAGCGTTTGCCGATACTGCCGGTAACATCATATTCACAGCGAAAACGGCTGGCAAGATCGCGATAAAGTTTTTCCGCATTTTCCCCGAGTTTCTTGGAAATCGGCAACACCGCGACTTGAACCGGAGCCACTGCCACCGGCAAACGCAATACCACGCGAAGATCTGTTTCCATACCTTCTTTTTTGGTCGCGGCCTCTTCTTCACAGTAAGAATTTCCGAGTACCGCCAGGAATGTCCGGTCTAATCCGACTGAAGTTTCAACCACAGTTGGCACCGTACGCTTGCCATTTTCATCAACATAAGCCAGGTCGGCGCCGGAAAACTCCTGATGTCTTGAAATGTCCCAGGTTCCGCGATGATGGATACCTTCTAATTCGCCCCATCCGAACGGGAATTTGACTTCAATATCAACTGCCGCCTTTGCGTAATGAGCCAGTTTTTCGTGAGTGTAGATCCGCATCATATCGTCAGTAAAACCAAGTTTTTCACGATAAAAGCGAATGCGCTCGTTTTTCCAGTATTCCCAGATTTCCATTGAGTTTTCATCTGTGCAGAAGTACTCCATCTCCATTTGGGTAAATTCACGCGACCGGAAAGTAAAATTGCGGGGATTAATCTCGTTGCGAAAAGCTTTACCGATTTGAGCAATGCCGAACGGTAGTTTCTGGCGGGTAGCAATGCGAACCTGCTGAAAGTCGACAAAAATCGGCTGACAGGTTTCCGCGCGCAGATAGGCGACATGTTCTTCATCAAAGACCGGGCCGACAAATGTTTTCATCATCAGATTGAATTCGCGCGGTTCCGTAAGATTACTGGAATGACAGTTCGGGCAAACAGAAGGGTCAGGCATTTGATCGACGCGGTGACGGGCTTTGCAGTCTTTGCAGTCGCACATCAAATCACTGAACTGGTCAATGTGTCCGGAAGCTTTCCACACTTTAGGATGACAAATAACCGTAGAATCCAATCCTTCCACATCCATACGGCTGTCCACCATATATTTCCACCACAGATTCTCCAATGCGCGCTTCATGCGCACACCATATGGACCGTAATCCCAGAATCCATTAAAGCCGCCGTAAATTTCCGAACTTTGAAAAATAAAACCTCGACGTTTACACAATGAAACCAGCTTTTCCATCAATTCCGCCGACGGGATATCCATATTGCTCACCATAAACTCCTGATTATATGATTAATTAAACAGCTCAATTAAACCGTGTAATATAACCGTAATTAGTCATTTTGCGAATTTCGGGAAAGTTATAAGAAGCTCAAAAACTGTCAAAAACTGTCAGATTCCTTAATCAAACGACGGTATTTTTCCAGTAACTTTTCTTTATGAAGAAACCCCTGAAAAATACCGTTATCACAAACTGGAAGATGTTCGAAGTTTGACAAATCAAATGCACGCATAGCCTGCGCCAGATCATCGTCAGGAGACAATACCTCAGAAAGTTCGTCCATCAGATCGAAAGCCAACAGATAATCGCATACTTCTGGATTGAGCATTGCCGTCATGATTTTATTACGCTGAATCTGTCCGAGAAACCGGTTATCCTCATCCAGCACCGGCAAAACTTCATCCTGATGCATGTCAATAATCCGGGTAATATGTTTGAATGAATCCTGCGGACGCAACACATGATATTTTTTATCAAGATTGAGCCTGACTGCCTGACGCCGCAGCACCAGCTGTTCCCGATCATCACTCAGTAAACCACTATCAGCCAACGCTTTCCGGTAAATCGAATGCGGCTCGAAAAAATTCGCAACGAAATATGCTACTGAAGATACAATCATCAGCGGTACCAGCAGGATATATCCGCCGGTAACTTCAGCAATCAGAAAAATTCCAGTCAGCGGAGCACGCATAACGGCGGTAAAGACCCCACACATTCCGACCACGATAAAATTGAATTCCTGAAGTTCAATCAGACCGGTAAGATTGATTAATCGCGCAAAAGCAAAACCGGTAAAAGCACCGACAAACATTGAAGGCGCAAAGATACCGCCATCACCGCCGGAGTCAACAGTCAATGCTGAAACTACAACCTTGACAAAAATGGCCGCCGCGACCACCACGATCAGAATTAAATTGTTCGAAGACAACCAGGACAGCAAAACCGATGATTGAGAAATAAAATCCGGATCTCCGGCAAATAATTTACTGATATAGATATAACCTTGCCCTCGCAAAAAAGGAAATATCAGCAGTAATAACGACAGCAGTGTTCCGCCAATCAGCAAACGTCGCCATGGATTACGGAATTTTTCCTTGAGACAATGCGAAAAGAAATAAGCAGTACGAATCGTGTAAACGCCAACCAGCGCACAGACAACAGCACAACCAAAATAATATGGGATAGCATTGGTTTTCCAAGAGGTGCTGACCGCCAGAAAAAAGCGTTCGTCAGTAATAATCAGACGTGAAACCACTGCGGCCACCGCCGACGACATCATCATCGGCACTAACGCCGATACACTGAACTCCGGCAACAGAACTTCAGCGGCAAACAACACTCCGGCAATCGGACTGTCAAAAATCGCGGAGATCGCCGCCGCCGCGCCACAGCCGATTAAAAGACTGCGTTTACGCTGATCAATCCGAAAAAAAGATCCGACCCCGGTTCCAATCGCCGCTCCAGTCAGCACACTCGGCGCCTCCAATCCGGCAGATCCGCCAAGACCCACCGATAACGCACTTGATAATGGGTGAACCCAGGTCTCTTTGATCGGAATACCGGTTCGTTTGCGATTCAACGCCAAAATCAACGGACTCAGGCTTTTGGCATAGCGCGTCCCCCCGAAATAGCGTTGCACCAGGTACGAAAGCGTTATTCCGACCATCGGCAATACCAGCAGCACCAGCAACCACCAGTATTCATGGTACGAACGAGAAAGCTCCGTCAGCCTGACGGAAGCTTCTTCAAGCTTCGATACCAGAATATGCAGAACCGCTGCCGCTAATGCGGCCGCAATTCCGATAATGATGGCAGTCATGGCCAGAAAACTTTTCTCGCCCCAACGCGCATACCAAAGTTTTGTCATGCGGGGAACGCGATTTCGATGCCAGCGAAGCAAAAAACGTCTCATCTTTAAATCCTAAAATTCGCGCGCGCATTATGCGCGCGCGAATTTTAAATTATATATTACCAATAAAAAAAGCCCGGTAGTAAAACCGGGCTACAGAATTTATTTCATTTCAAAAAGCGAACGAATCTTCGCACCGGTAATTTCAACCAGATGTTCGCCAAGTTCTTCGCGTTTGCGCTTCAAATTAGGCGCGCCATTGCGGGCTTCCGCAATCCATTCACGGGCAAATTTACCGGACTCAATATCCTTAAGCGATTCTTTCATGCGGGCTTTGACATCTGGAGTAATGATACGCGGACCATTGACATATTCGCCCCATTCGGCGGTATTGGAAATAACTGCATTCATCTTCTGAATGCCGCCTTCATAAATCAAATCTACAATCAGTTTAGTTTCATGAACGCATTCAAAATATGCCATTTCCGGCGGATAACCGCCTTCAGTCAAAGTTTCAAAACCATATTTCATCAGATCAACCAGACCGCCGCAAAGCACGTTCTGTTCGCCGAACAAGTCTTCATAAGTTTCCTGTTCCATCGTGCATTTCAATACGCCGCCGCGAGTCAACCCTTGAGCCTTGGCCATTGCCAGAACAGTATCCCAGGCTTTGCCAGAAGCGTCCTGCTGAACCGCGACCAGACCGGGTACCCCGAATCCCTGAACAAAAACTTTACGCACCTCAGTACCCGGGCCTTTCGGAGCGACCATGATCGCATCAATACCTTCCGGCGGAGTGATAAAACCGAAAACAAAGTTGAAGCCATGCGAACATGACAGTGTTTTACCGGCATTCAGATGCGGTTTGATCTCTTTTTCATAAACTTCCTGATGAGTTTCATCGGGAAGCAACATGTGGATAATATCAGCTTTAGCGGAAGCGGAAGCAACATCCATAACGTCAAAACCGTCCTGTACCGCGCTGTCAAATGATTTGCCTTTGCGAATGCCGATAATAACGTTGACGCCGGAATCCCTCATGCACAATGCCTGAGCGCGACCTTGTGCGCCGTACCCGATGACCGCGATGGTTTTTCCGTTCAAAATGCTCTGATCAACGGCGTTGTCGTGCAGAATTTCCATTTTTTTCTGTTCTCCTTAATGATTAATTACAGTATTTCAGGGAAATCGTAAAAGATTAATATAGTCCGTTACGCTCTTTTTTCAATTTTTCAATAATCAAAGCCGTAGGCATCACATAATCATTCGCCTCGCATTGATTGTGCCCCCCTCACCTCATGACGCCAAACGGCTGACCGTTTGGAGAAAGATCAAAATATTGAAAGTTTTTGCCGTCATCTTCAGGCAAAACCATAAACCGAGAACTGAAAGGAGGACGATAGGAAGCTCTGTTGTAAACCACCGGATTATATTTCAATATTAATCGGTGAATTTTTTCGCTGTAGTCATCATAAACTTGATCACCCCAATTAACATACATCGGATGTAAATTACTGCGATTTGGAAAGTATAGGCAAACCAGCGCATCTGCAGTAAAATTGACATAAGGTTTTTTCTGTAATTCAACCGGCACTTCAGCAAATAATACCGAAAGTTTTTCCCAGTTCGCATAATCTTCCGAAAATAAAAAGCTTCCTTTTAGCGGACCTTCCTTGAATGACCTGCGCTGAGAAAACGTCTCAACGTACCATAAAACACCATCTGCGCGAATGATTATCTCCGGTAACGGAAAAAAAGCCATAATGCCCAAAAGCACCAGTACCAGCACACGGTGTTTCTTATATAAAGTGAGATCAAAAAGCATTAAAACATAAAATCCAAACATCGGCACTCCAGCCCAATACAAATGTCGCTCACAGCCTACCGGATAATACTGAAACCAGGAGGCTGCCGATACCGCTGCCAGACACAGCAAAAAACAATCTCTCGAGCTTGCCTTATTCCTGAGAACCCGTATCAGTGCAATCATCGAATAAGCCAACATTATCAAGGGAAAAATTCCGTAAACCGATAATATCGGAAACAAATCAAAAACAGATATCTGATGTTTTGATTCTTCGAATCTAAATGCGAAACGCAAAGATTGAATATACCAATCTTCAATGGCACCATTAATAAGCAAATAAAGCAACGGCAAAAGCAGAAAAAAGAAACCGCTCAAGGCAAAAACTAAAATCCTGAACCGGCAACGATCAGGTAATGCCGCCGGTCGCCAGATTGTCAAGAGAATTGCCAAACCGCCGCCAGCGGCCAACGCCAATCCTCCCGGTTGACGACACCAAAAAGTCAGAGCGCCAGCACAACCGGCCATAGCCCAACTTAACATTGAATCATGACGAACTGCGGACAGCAAGAAGTATGCAGTCAACAGAAAAAAGAACAATGCATAGACCGAAGACCAGGGAAGAAAACAAAATTTCTCGAGGTAAAACCCCGGTAATGCCCAAAATAACAGAATCACTCCAAAGCACCATAAACCCGGCAAAACTGCGCGCCATATTTTCAATAGAAAAACCGCAGAAAGCGCATAGAAAAAAACTGCAGAAAACCGTACCCAGATAAGCTGTTCACCGAAAATTCTGATGGCAATACTTTGTATCCATGTCGTCAATAGTCCATATTGAGTGAAACTGTCTCGAAAAAGTACCTGTCCTGCCGCCATGTCGGCAGCAGGTTTGAACATAATCCCGTCATGATGCGCATCAGCATCGCCCAGCGCAAAAAAACCGAACCACAAAAAAGTTATTATAAAAACAGAAAATCCAGGAAGCCACTTCAGTCTGCGCAATTCACAAATAAATTCCCGATATAAACTGCTCATTGAAAAAAACTCCAATTTTCTTATAATCCAAAAGGTCGTAACCTGAACATGACTTCCGAGCCCACACGTCAAACAATACAGAATCCGACAGCGGCAGTAAACCGTCTGAATTCATGGTTTGAAAACTACAACCCCAGTACAATACGGGTTCATTCTGCCGGTTCTCCGAATTTGCGTTCAATCAGCAGATAGACCTGATCATTTGTCCGGACTTTGTCAGGTACCGGAATGCTGGCACAAACTGGTTTTTCGGCAACTTTTACCGGCTTGCCGTCAACTCTGATTTCATCGACTTTGAATTGCATTGCGCCGGTGGTGTTACCGGTAATCAATATTTCGCAACCAGATTCAAGATTCTGCGCCTCAACGCTAAGCTCGGCCACCTGGAGTTTGGGAAAATACCTGGTTACGCGGCCAAGATGAATTTTGCGCATAGTAGCACGGCTGTTGCCGGAAGCACTCCATTGTTCAAGGTTTTCCCCAAGATAATAGCCCCCGTGCCAGAAACCCCGATTAAATACAGTTCCCAACCGTTCCACCCAATTCGCAACTTTATCCTGACTGTAACTGCCGTAGACGCAGGCATCCGCCGCTTCACGATAACATGACACAACGGTACTGACATAATCTGAGGAACGCCCCCTGCCCTCCAGCTTCAAAATTGCGACACCGGAAGCAATGATCTGATCCAGGAAGCCGATAGTACACAGGTCTTTGGGCGACATGACATAATGATTATCGATAACCAGTTCGCGTCCGGTTTCTTCATCGGTAACCTTATAGCGGCGGCGGCAATTTTGAAAACACGCGCCGCGATCTGCCGAAGAATTATAAACCGAAAGACTCATCCCGCATCGACCTGAAACGGCTACACAGAGTGCGCCATGAGCAAAAATTTCAATCTTAATCAGCTCGCCGGATGGTCCGGTGATTTTTTCCCGCACTACGGCAGCCACAATATCTCTGATTTGCGATAAATGCAGCTCGCGCGCCAGTACTACCGCATCGGCATATTGAGCATAAAACCGTACTGCTTCAAAATTGGAAATACCGGACTGAACAGAAATGTGAACCGGCATCCCGATTGAATGAGCATAATGGATAACCGCGAAGTCAGTCGCGATGACCGCATCAATGCCGGCTTCACAAGCAGCATCGCAAAGCCGCCGCATTTCATCAATTTCATTATCAAAAATGATTGTATTCAGTGTAAGATAACATTTGGCGCTGGCGGCATGACAAAAACGCGCCACTTTAGGCAAATCATCAATTTGGAAATTGACAGTGGCGCGCGCCCGCATATTAAGGTTGCCGGCACCGAAGTATACTGAATCCGCTCCGGCACGCAAAGCTGCCGAAAGTGAATCGAAAGCTCCGGCCGGAGCCATGATTTCAATTCCGGCCATAGCGATTATTTACTACTTTTAAACATTTCACTGATATTTTTGACCGCATCTTTCACGGCACCACTGGTTTCGGCGTCGATACCCTTGATACCCTCGATACTCTTCAAGACCGCGCCCGGATCCTTTATCAGGTCGCCGCTACTGTTGATAATGCTGCGAACCAGTTCGGTCAAGAACATTGTCACGGCCTCAACCAATGAAACATCGCTGCTCTCTCCGATATTCGCCATCTCAACTTTCGGCATCGGAAATATCGTGCTTTTTCCGAGCAGTGTAGTGTTGATTTCTCCACCTGCCACCAGCAAATGTTTGATAACCACTTTTTTGGCTGGACCTTTTTCTTTTTTCCCGGGATCAGTCGCCGGTTTTTCTTTTTCAGCTTTTTCAGCCTTTTCCAAATTTTTCAGCAGCAGTTGCAGGTTACTTCCACCTTTCAGCATCGGCTCATAATTGATATGCATACCAGTGATGCTGATATCGCTAATGATAATTTTATTGCTCAATAACGATGCCGGCTCCAAACTGGCATGGAATTCTGGCAGCTTAAAAGCATATTGTTCGGAAGATCCGGGAGGATTTTCTACGGTAAGTCCCTTCATCTCCAGTGATCCTTTCAATATTTTCAGGCGAACAGATTCTATATCGACTTTTACGCCGAGTATCATAGTGCCGCCATGCCGGACTCCTCCCGCAATAATTCCATCAATAAAGAAAATAAGAGCAGTAAAGAACAAAATCAGCACCAGTAACAAAATGCCGATGATTCTTAAAATTATGCGTTTTTTATTTTTCGGTTGTGCTTTCTTCGCTTCCACACTATTAGTCGTTTCTTGTTCTGACATAATTCATGCCTCCTCTATTGTGGTTTTTGGACTGACTGAAACAATATCCTCAGATACAAAATATAGCAAGTTAAATTTTTTAGAATAAACAATGGAATTTGCACTTCAAACGTGTATAATTCAGATTTTGAGGAGTTTTTGATATGACAGGTTTACTATTGAACATTACCGGAAACGGCAAAGGGAAGTCCACTTCGGCATTCGGAACTATAATCCGGGCCATGGGCTGGGACTGGCGAATCGCCCTGCTGCAATTTGTCAAAGGCACAATCCAAACCGGAGAACAGCTTTTTTTCGAAAAAATGAAATCCAACCGATTTATTTACGAAAAATCAGGTTGCGGCTACAGCTGGACTCCCGGTGATCATGTCGGATACGCCAGCAAAGGCTGGGAACGCGCCAAAGAACTACTGAAAAGCAGCGAACTTGAACTGCTGGTTCTGGACGAACTCAATATCGTTCTCGCTGAAAATATGCTGGACGTAAATGAAGTTATAGATGCGCTTCAGAACCGTCATCCAAACTTGAATGTCATTATCACCGGACGCTCGGCGCCTCAAAACCTGCTGGATATCTGCGATCTGGTTTCGCGAATTGAAGCTGAAAAACATCCTTTTGAAAATGGTCTTACGGCTCGAAAAGGCATTGATTTCTGAATACTTATCATCAACGTCTTTGGTCTGTTCAAACTCCTGAAAAATAACTGTTCAGCATAAACAACATTTTCGCTGAAATTGCCATGTCATTTTGTGCGCTTAAAATTAACGCGCGAATAATGCGCGCGAGAATTTTACAAACCCATAAAAAAGCGCAGTTTTAATTTTTTTTGAAATTTTTTTGCAAAATCTTGCAAATTATTCCAAACGTGCTAAATTAAAGTTTGAAAATCAAAAACATATCACATTCATTGTCTGAGGTTTTTAATGGTCACCGTCAACCGAAAATTATTGTCTACAGAACGCGAAAAGCTGATTCTGCAAGCGTTGGGCAATGGGGTTCGTACCATAACTGAACTCAGCCAAAGCCTCAAAGTATCCGAAGCGACAGTGCGTCGCGATCTTCAATCACTGGAAGAAAAAGGCAAAGCGCGACGCGTCCACGGAGGCGCGGAACAAATCAGATTTCCCAGAATCGAACCGCTGTTCAACGAGAAAACCGCGCTTCATGCGGCGGCAAAAAATCAGATTGCCGAACTCGCGCTCAAATTCATAGAAGACAATGATACCGTTTATCTGGACGGCGGCAGCACCGTGCAAAGACTGGCGGCGCTGCTGGGTTCGAAACGCAATTTGACAGTAGTTACCAATTCAATGACTGCGGCGGCGGAGTTGACAGAAAGCGCACACCGTCTGATAATTCTCGGCGGTGAATTCCGTGCGTTAAGCCAAACCCTGGTCGGACCGATGACTGCGGGAATTCTTGAGCATCTGAATATCAGCAAAGCATTCCTCGGTACCATTGGATTCACTGTCGAGGAAGGAATTTCCACTACCGATCCGAACGAGGCGTTCACCAAAGAACTGGTGATGAAACGTTCCAAAGAAGTTTTTCTCCTTGCCGACAGTAGCAAAATCGGACATCCGTCATTTGCGGTCAGCGGGAACATCAACAGCATTGGCACTCTGATTACCGACCCGGGAATACCGGACGCAGTAGTCAGAAAGTTAAATAAGAAAAATATTAAAGTAGTCTTTTAACCAGAACAACACAACAGAAAAAGGAACAAAAAAATGAAACCCTATCTGGCAGACGGAGTACCGAGTTTTAAAAAGCAAACCATCAAACTGAAAAGCATTCCAGCTTATCAGTACGACATCTCTCTCAAAGACGCCTATAAGGCGAAAAAAATCAGCAAGGCTGAAGCTTTGGAAATTTATGAATCAATGATGGTGATTCGCGAGTTCGAAGAAATGATTCTGAAATGCCGTACCGGCGCCTATGAAGTCATCAGCGATTACGATTATCGCGGTCCGACTCACCTTTCAATCGGACAGGAAGCAACTGCGGCCGGAGCATGTTCAATGCTCGCCATTGACGACCTGATCACTTCCACTCACCGCGGACACGGCGACTCTATCGCCAAAGGTTTTCACGCCATCCGCAGAATGAGCGAAGAGCAGCTCAAGGAACGCTGCCCTGAATTTTCCAGTCTTTCCGGTGATGCTCTGTTGGAAGCAGTGATGGAAGATCATGTTTTCCGCACCATCGCCGAACTGTTCGGCAAAGAAGAAGGTTACGGCAAAGGCCGCGGCGGTGGTATGCACATCGCGGACTTCCGGGTTGGACACCTCGGTGCTAACGCGATTGTCGGCGGCGGAGTTCCGATCGCCACCGGCGCTGCAATGGCCTGCCGGATTGATCCGGCAATGCAGAAACAGGTAGTACTCACTTTCGCCGGCGACGGAGCATATGCCAACGGAGTAGTGCTGGAATCACTGAACTGGGCGGCACAAGAACAGTTCAACGGCCCGCTGGCTCAGACCAAGAAAGGACTACCGCTGATTTTTGCCATCATCAACAACCATTACGGAATGACCGGACGCGCCGACGGCGAAGTCAACGGTGTTGATTTCCTGGCACGCCGCGCCGCAGGCTTTGACAACGACAACATGCACGCGGAAGTAGTCAACGGCATGGATATAATGGCAGTACGTGACGCCATTGCCCGCGCCCGCGCTGTCATTGCCAAAGGTGAAGGACCGGTTCTGCTCGAATTTGACACCTACCGTTATTACGGACATTCTCTGTCTGATCCGCGCAATGAATACCGCACCAAAGAAGAAGAAGCCCGCTGGAAAGAAGTCGATCCTGTCGAAAACTTCCGCAAGGAAATGATTGCGGCAGGAGTTGCTAAAGCGGCTGAACTTAATGCTATTGACAAGAAAGTTGCAGAACGCAACGCCCGCGCCGCCCGCCGCGCAGCCGATTCTCCCGATCCAGTGCCGGAAGATGTTATCAAATACATGTACACCGACACCACTGCGGAAGTCGTTCCTGAGCCATATCGCGAACCCAAAACTTTTGACAGCATCACCGTGAAACGTGATGGCAATGGCCAGATCAATTACCGCGACGCCATCAAAGAAGGTATCATCGAAGAAATGAAGCGCGACGGTCGGGTAGTTCTTTTCGGTGAAGACGTCGCAGAATACGGCGGCGCGTTCAAGTTGTCCAAGGGAATGCTCGAAGTATTCGGACGCGACCGGGTTTTCAACACTCCGATTTCCGAAGCCTGTATTTGTGGAACCGGTGTCGGCATGGCGATGAACGGTTATCGTCCGGTCGTCGAGCTGATGTACATGGATTTCGCACTGATGGCTTCAGACCAGATATCCAACCAGGCTGCCAAATGGCACTACATGACCGGTGCTTCTACCGAAGTTCCGATGGTCGTGCGCTGTTCCGTCGGCGGCGGCAAAGGCTACGGCGGTCAGCATTCACAGTCACTGGAATCGATGTTCGCACACATTCCGGGAACTTATGTCGCATATCCGTCCAACCCTTATGATGCCAAAGGTTTAATTAAAACCGCAATCCGCAACAACAACCCCGTGGTTTTTGTTGAGGGACAACTGCTTTACAACGTCAAAGGAGTAGTTCCCGAAGAAGAATATCTGATTCCGTTCGGAGAAGCCAACATCATTCGCGAAGGAAAGGACGCGACCATCGTAGTTTGGGGTCCTGCCGTCAGCGATGCGCTGAAAGCGGCTGAACAGCTCGCCGCGGAAGGCATTGAAGTCGAAGTTATTGACCCGCGCACCCTGGTGCCTTTCGATTGGGATACTGTTTTCGCTTCAGTGCGCAAAACCGGACGTTGTGTCGCCATCAGCCAATGCGTGGACATCGGCAGCTTCACCGGCGAAATTGTGTCTCAAATCACCGCAGAATGTTTTGACGACCTCGATGCTCCAGTGCTTAAAGTCGGAGCGAAAAATGGTATTGCACCGCAGGCCTTCACGCTGGAACAGGCGTTTCTGCCCAACGTACAGGACATGGTCAACGCCGTCAAAAAATTATTCTGATAGCATGAGGAAAGCAAATTATGGCAACCAAAATTCCAATTCCGAAGCTCGGACAGTCTGAAGAGACTGTTACCATTGCTTCATGGCAGGTCAAAGAGGGAGCGCAAATCAAAAAAGGCGATGTTCTCTTTGAAGTTGAAACCGATAAAGCCGTGCTCGAAGTCGAATCCCAATTTGAAGGAACCATCCTGAAAGTTGTTACTCCAGCCGGCGTTGAAGTACCGGTAATGACTACCGCGGCAATAATCGGCGAACCCGGCGAAAAGATTCCGGATGACATGCTGGCTGCACCCGCGCCACCCAAAGCACCGGAACCGGCCAAGCCGGCAGCAGCACCCGCTCCGCCTCCGACAGCAAAAACGGCAACTCCGGCGGCAAAACCTGTTCAGACTCCGGTTCAAGCTCCGGCTCCGGCGGCAAAACCTGCGGCGGCAACTACCCCAGTGCGTAAAATTGTCAGCCCGCGTGCCCGCAAATTTGCTGCCAATTACCTGGTCAACCTGAACAATATCAGCGGTACCGGCGGCGGCGTAGGTCGTGTCACCGAACAGGATGTTAAAAATTATCTGGAAACCTCCGGATACCATGACAAAAAGATTACTCCGGTAGCATTTGAGCTGGCCAAGAAAGAACAGCTCGAACTGCTCGCCATTGAAGGAACCGGAGATAACGGCAGAATCACCATTCAGGATGTTAAAGATGCCGCCGCGGAAAAACCGCAGGTCATGAACACCATGCGGAAAATTATCGCACAGCGTCTTCAGCAGTCCAAACAGACCATTCCTCACTTTTATGTCACCGTCGCAATTGACATGGGAGTGATCATGGCCAAACGTAAACTGCTTAAAGATGAAGGAATCAACCTCAGTGTCAATGCCTTCATCGTCAAAGCGGCGGCTCTGTCATTGCGGGAACTCCCGATGGTCAATGCGATTACCGACGGAAATTCTGTTATCAGACGTTCCAAAATCAACGTCGGCGTCGCGGTAAGCGTACCAAACGGACTGCTGGTTCCGGTAATCCGCAACACCGACCGCAAAGGTCTGGATGAAATTCAGGCGGAAACGGCCGAATACGCAGAAAAAGCCCGCGCCGGAAAAATCGCCCCCGATCAGCTCAAAGGCGGAACTTTCACCATCTCCAATATGGGCATGATGAACCTTGAAAACTTCATCGCCATTGTCAATCCGGGCGAAAGCGCCATTCTGGCGGTTTCATCGTCAGTCCCGACTCCGGTGGTGCGCGACGGTGAAATTGTTGTACGCGATATTATGAAAGTTACATTGAGCTGCGACCATCGGATTATCGACGGCGCACTCGGTGCAGAATTCGTAAATGCGCTGAAAAAGAAACTGGAAGATGCCGCCCTGTGGGACGGTTTAATCTGACATTACTTAAGTATTAAAAAATGCCCGGTTTTTGCCGGGCATTTTTTTT
>JAAYPP010000093.1 GCA_012519765.1 Lentisphaerota bacterium | reverse complement strand
CCATTGGTCAGGACTGCCACCGGTTTGTCAGTACGTTTTTTAACTGCTTCAATCAGCTCACCGATTCTATTGTGCAAAGTCGGCTCACCGGAACCAGAAAAGGTGATATAATCAAAATCACGGTTAACGGTCAAATATCGGTCAAGATCTGATATTATTTCGTCATAAGGAACGTATTCTTTGCGTTCCAACGTTTTTAACGTAGTTTTCCCCAGCTGGCAATAAACGCAATCAAAAGAGCAAACCTTGTGCGGCATTGTATCAATTCCCAGTGATCGACCAATACGCCGGGAAGGAACCGGTCCGAAAAGATGATAGACCCGATTGGAATAATTCATTTTTCTTCCTCTCTTCGATAGTTGCGCCGCCCTAAAATGGCCACAGTTTCATGATCAATTAAATAGTCCTGCCAGCCGTTGCTCAAGGTAGCGATGCAATCAAATTTCGCGCAGTATGGTTTGATATCAATCAATGGTGTACCGTCGATAATATCCAAGTCATCAAGTTCAAGAATATTGTCGCTCCGACTAAGCAACCGAACAATACTGATGCCAATCCGATTCGGCCGACAAGGTGCCCGTGTGGCAAAAACACCATGTTCAACATCTTCCAGGTATGGCTTTACTTTTAGCCGGCAATTTTCCGCCTGATGAAAATAAAAAAGCAGATAGATATGGGAAAAACCCTCCAAATCCATCAGACCTTCGCCATACTCCGGAAATATTTCTGCTGTGCCACGACAACCTTCCGCAAAAATCGGTTGAATCGGGGTCTCTTCCGGTTTTGAATGACTGCTATGAATTACTCCGATCGGGCGGTAAATTATTTCTTCCATAGCTTAAACCCAATGACCTTCCACATCAGCGTCCTTAGCA
Organism: Lentisphaerota bacterium; assembly: GCA_012519765.1. GTDB lineage: Bacteria > Verrucomicrobiota > Lentisphaeria > Victivallales > Victivallaceae > UBA7640. Next base: position 2,542 of record JAAYPP010000093.1, on the reverse strand, counting down.
ATAATCAGTTTATCATCAGCATAAAGCTGCAATGCTTCACTTACTGTCTTGGCTTCTGTATTGTAAACAGCAAGTCCCGCTTCGTTCAGTACCCGAAAAGCTTTCGGCCCGCAATGTCCGGTAATTACCGCACCGGCTCCGCTGTTGATTACCGTCATCGCCGACTGAATACCCGCACCTTGCGCGGCATTGAGGTTCTGTTTATTATCGATGACCTCAAAAGTGTTCTTTTCATTATCAAAGATTATAAATCTTGGAGCACGTCCAAAACGGGAATCCATCGCCGCATTCAGGTCGTTACCGTTAGTGCTAATTGCTATTTTCATAATTTCCCCTAAACAGGAAGGAGCCTATTGAGCTCCTTCCCTCTGTTTTCAATTACTTCAGGCTTTGTCGCCGAGTTGCTTTTTGATATCCTCTAACTGCTGTTGGAGTGCTTCAATGCGACTAGCCAACGTACTGTTACCGGCATTGGCAGAAAAATTGGCATTCTGCGGTACTGCCGGAGAATTCCTGCCACCATAAGCTCCCCCACGCCTTGCTCGGCCCAAACCGAGACCGTAACCGCGATTAGCAAATCCGGCAACTTCATATCCGGCGCAGAACCCTGCGCCCCGACCAGTCATTGGTCCGAATCCCTGCGGACCTGTTCCATCACCTCTAGGCATAATAATACCTCCTATGTTAGGTTTTGTTATTTCCTCGACGACAACAACGTCGTCGCTTATTGCATCCCGGCATGGCATATTCTCCATTCTCAAGTCGGTTTTGACACCATGCTACAATAATTTTACGATAATTTCCAGCGATAAAACCATATACCTTGATACCGCTGGCCTCAGCAAATAATCTGACCTGACAGGAAATTGCCCCACAAATCAATTCATCGACTTTCAATTCAGTCAGAAACTTAATTTTAGCTTCGGCAGATTCGGACGGTAAAACTGCGGATATTTCACCTGTTTGTTGCTTATCGCTCACCTCAAATATCAATATCCGACCGGCAACATCAAATACCGGAGCTATCCGCTCATTCCAAACTGTCAACGCTATTTTCATTATCCATATACCCTGAATTAAGTTTTCATGTAAATATACTAAGCAATGCCCATGCCAACTTCTCTTATTTATTGCATCTCGCTTTTAATCAACAACTTAAACATGAAAACTCCTGGCGGATTTAAAAGCTTGGTGTCGCGCTATTAAGACACATGCAAGCAGTCAAGCATCGATACTGTCGCAATATAAAGACGAGATAGTAATTATTGTTAAATGATATAACTATTTGCAGAAGTGGAAGTTAATTAATATATACAGCAAAAAAATCAGGATGCAACACCGTTAAAACATCGGAATGAACAGACTTTACGCGAAGTGTCGCATTAATGCAACAATGAACTAAAGCTGACATCACATTGTCGCCGTCTAACCTTGCTGACCGCGCAAGGTTAGAGCGCTTTTATTTGTTTCTCCCAGATGCGCGGCGGACACCCCGAAGATCAATGTCAAGGGCATTGGCTTTGCGGTAAAAAGTGCTGCGGTGTATCCCCAATTCAGCTGCGGCAGCGCTACAATTGTATTGATGCTTTTGCAATGCAGCAATGATGGACTGACGCTCGGTAGATCTGACGGCAGAAACAATCGGGCCCGAACACGGTGACTGATTTTTTAGACCGGTAAGTTCTTCTGGAAGATGAGCGACCAGCAAACTTCCGCTCCCGCAAATCACAAATGCCCGTTCGATGACATTTTCCAGTTCTCGGACATTTCCAGGCCAGTCATGCGCCATCAACAGCTCCAGAGCTCCCGCTGCTATTCCTTGGATATTTTTGTGTTGAATTCGATTAAAACGCTCAATAAAATGTTCTATCAGCAACGGAATATCATCCTTGCGTTTTCGTAAAGGAGGCAGTTCAAAACGGATCACGTTTATGCGGTAAAAAAGATCTTCTCTAAATTTTCCGGTTTTCACCATTTGGGTAAGATTGCGATTGGTAGCAGCAATAATCCGAACATCAGCTACGGTCGACTTTGACGCTCCAAGCGGTTCATAAACCCGTTCCTGAAGAACTCTTAATAACCGGACTTGCAGCGCCGGCGAAATTTCTCCGATCTCGTCCAGAAACAATGTTCCGCCTTCAGCGAGCGCGAAACGCCCCGGCTTGTCCCGTTCAGCGCCGGTAAATGCGCCTTTTTTATAACCGAACAGCTCCGATTCCAGCAAAGTATCAGGAAGTGCTCCGCAATTAATTGCGATAAATGGTTTATTTTCCCGTCTGCTGAGGCTGTGAATAGCTTTAGCCAGAAGTTCTTTTCCGGTGCCGGTTTCACCGTTGATCAATACCGTAGAGTCGCTTTGCGCCACAGTCGGCGCCAAATCGAAAATTTTGCGCATTAACAAACTGCGGCTGACCAGATCCCCAATCCGAATACGTCCAGCCAGTTCCTGACGCAACGCCTCGACTTCACTGAGATCACGAAAAGTCTCAGCGCCCCCAATCGTATTGTTATAGCTGTCACGCAACACCGCAGTCGAGATACT
>JAAYPP010000092.1 GCA_012519765.1 Lentisphaerota bacterium | reverse complement strand
TAAATATCTCACTTGTAACACCAAATGCACTATTCTTGTTTTGTAACACTAAATGCACATATCTCTTTTTGTAAGAGTGAATGCACAACTCCAGTTTTTCATGAGGCGTTTACTTTTTCAATTAACACTCAAGATTTTACGACAAAAACAATGTCGTTTTTATTGAATGTCCACGCGACGAATGCTATGTTAAAAGGCTTTTATTTATGCAAATTAACGAGGTAATTAATGGCAATAACAATAATTGGTACCGGTTCGTATGTTCCGGACAAAGTGATGACTAATTTCGATTTGGAAAAAATGGTCAAAACCAACGATGAATGGATTCGAACTCGAACTGGTATTGTTGAACGCCGAATCGCGGCTCCGGATCAGCAAGTTTCAGACCTCGGTGTCGAAGCCGCCCTGAAAGCGCTGAAAATGGGCGATACCGCGGCGGCAGATATTGATGCTATTATTTTCGCTTCAACGTCAGAAGAATACACCTTTCCGGCCACCGCCTGTGCGATTCAGCACAAGCTCTGTAATACCAAAGCATTTTGTTTTGACGTTCAGGCAGCCTGCACCGGATTTATTTTCAGCCTGGAAACCGCGCGTTGTTATATGACCGCTAACCCACAATTGAAAAAAGTTCTGCTGATCGCGGCAGAAAAAATGTCTTCGGTTGTGGACTGGAGTGACCGTGACACCTGCGTATTGTTCGGGGACGCCGCCTCGGCTATGCTGTTGGCAAACGTTGATTCGGTTGAACAAGACTGTTTTGCCGGCACCAAGCTCGGCTCCAACGGTGCATTTTTGGAAAAACTTCTGATTCCGGCAGGTGGTTCAGGATTGCCGGCAACACATCAAACTGTTGATCAGCACATGCATTTTCTAAAAATGGATGGGCCTGCGATTTTCAGACTTGCGGTCTCCTCCATGGTCGAGTGCAGCCGGCAGTTGATGCATGAAACCGGTATTAGCGCCTCAGAAATTGACTGGATGGTTGCTCACCAGGCAAACAGCAGGATTATCACGGCTACCGCCGAACGCCTTGAAATTCCAGAGCAGAAGGTGTTCATGAATGTTCAATCTTATGGCAATACCTGTGCCGCAACTATCGGGCTGGCACTCGATGAAATGTATCATCAAGGACTGCTGAAAAAGAATCAATTGCTGCTGCTTACTGCGGTTGGTGGCGGTCTGACCTGGGGTTCTATCTTCATGCGTTGGCCGCTTGACTGAACAACTTCCGTATCTCGTGTTTTATAACCGTTTTATCTGATGTAATTTTGTTATTGAATTTGCGCGCGCATTATGCGCGCGCGAATTCAAACGATCACTTATGCCGTAACATTATCTGTCAATTCCATCAAAATGCCGTCTTTCAGATGCAGGATGTTATCGCCAAGAGTTGCAACCTCGTGATTGTGGGTAATCATAATAATTGTCGGCGCCGTTGGTTGGTGATGTAAGGCGAGAAAAATATCAAGAATTCCGTTGCCGGTTTTGGAATCCAGATTACCGGTCGGCTCATCCGCCAAAATCAACTCCGGCGAATTAATCAGGGCCCTGGCAATCGCCGCCCGTTGCTGTTCGCCTCCTGACAACTCTGCCGGCCGGTGCTTCAGACGTGAAGATAACCCCATTTTATCAAGAAGATCTTCGGCGCGTTCACGCAAATCTGAAGACGCCGGAGAATTCAAGCGCCCCGGCAGCATCACATTTTCCAGAATATTAAGTTCCGGCATCATGTGATAAGCCTGAAAAATAAAACCGATCCTGCGATTGCGGAAATATCCGGCTTGTCGCTGACTCAACGCGGAATGACGCGTCCCGCCGCAGACGACCTCGCCGTGGTCCGGACGCTCCAGCAAACCTAAAATATTCAGCAACGTAGTTTTGCCGCTTCCGGATGCCCCCAGCAGCGAAGTCCAGGAACCGCGGGCAACGCACATATTAACGCCGCGCAACACGCTGATTGGTTTTTTTCCTATTTGATAACTTTTGTGAATATTACTTACTTCAAGATAAATTTCTTTTTCTGCCATTTTAAAACTCCTAGCCGTGGCGTAAGGCTTTTGCCGGATCCAGTCGCGAAGCAACGTAAGCCGGCAACGCTGCTCCAAGCGTACATAAAAATACCGCGATCAATGCAATAACCGCCAAATCGGATGGCACCAGCCGCGCCGGTAACTCATTGACGATATAATATTGTTCCGGAAACAACTCCTGACCAGTCAGGCGACTGAACCAATGCATCAGTTTTAGCCGCCATACTACTGCCGCAATTCCGCCGCTGATACCGGCCAGCGCCCCGAAAATTCCGACGAACACACCCTGCATGATAAATATCCGCATAATCGCGTTTCCTGATGCTCCCAGTGCGCTCAAAACACCTATCTCACGCGTTTTCTGATGAATCACGGTAATCAGCGTATTGGTTATACTGAAAGCGGCCACCCAAACAATGAAAATCAGCAAAAAAAACATCATGTTTCGTTCTACCTGTAGAACCCCGAGAACTTTGCGATAAGTAAACATCCATGACTCAACCTTAAATTCCCGCAGGGCCTCGCGCAAATTACGGAGTTCTTCATCCATATTGAACGGGTCGCTGACCCAGCCATAAACCATATCCGCCGAGCCCAGCGGCATCTCATACAAATCGTTCGCATCTTCGCGGCTGATCAGAACCATTCCCGAATCGAATTCATGATTGCCGGTGGTAAAGATTCCGCTGACCTGCATTTCCGGCGGGATATAAAATTCTGTGGGCTTGGCGGCTCTGACCGTACCGTCATCCGAACTTTCCACCAGCCGACCCAGCCTGCCCGGTGAATGCAAAACCACATTGCCGCCGGGGGCGACCAGCAATTCCTGCGCAGTTTGTCGTCCGAGCAAAATCTGTCGGAAATCGAGCGGAAATTGTTTTTCGCTACTCTGCAGATTCAGTTCCATATATCTGGCAATCTCTGAATATTCAACACCAAGAACCATTCGCGGCACCAGGCGATAATTAGTTTGAACAACTACCGGACGGAATACGGCAGCCGCACCCTGTCCACGGTTGTTTTTAAGTTCAGAAATTACGTTTTCCGGGTCTTCAATAACACCGCCGTCACTGCGGGTAATTATTAGATGCGGCGATGTTTTCAGCAGTTTATCTTTGATCATATCAGTGAGACCAGTCATTACTGAAAGCACCACTACCAGCACCATTACGCCGAGCGTGACGCCAAGAATTGAGATACAGGTAATTATTGAGACAGCGTTGCGCCGCGGCTTCAGATATCTTGCCGCCAACATCATTTCAGTGCGTAAATTCATAAACGATTTCTCCGTTACTCGTCCCGCAGTGCCCGCGCCGGTTCCAGCGATGCCGCCCGTAATGCCGGCAAAACCGCGCCGAGTGTGCAGAGCAATACCGCCGCCACCGCAATCAAACCGACATCACCAACCTCAATTTTTGCCGGCAGGCTGTCGAAATAATACATCTCTTTCGGAAACAACTCCCGACCGCTGATTCGCTCCAGCAATGCCATAAAATCATTGCGCAACTTCAACATGGTCACACCGAGCAAAATTCCACCGATACTGCCCAAAATGCCCACCAGCATTCCCTGCCAGACAAAGACCCGCATCATAGAAAACGGCGTTGCTCCAAGCGCTTTCTGCAGTCCGATTTCGCGACTCTTTTGAAATACAATTGTAATCAGCGTGTTTCCGATACTGAACGCCGCCACCAGAACAATAAAGAAAAAAATAAAAAACATCATGCTTTTCTGAGATTGAAGCATCCCGAACATCTGCGCGTTGAGCTGACGCCAGGTATAAACCCGGAAATGATTTGCGCCTCCCGGCAATTTTGTTGCCAATGCCGTAAATTCCGAATCCATATCAAAGGGATCGGGCATCCAACCGTAAACCGTCAGCGCGGTTCCGTGCGGCAACTCGAAAAGTTTCTGTCCGGCTTCCAGGCTGATGAAAATCGTTTCTTTGTCAAAATCATATTTCCCGATTTGATAAATTCCCGTAACGCTGAAACTTTGTGCGCGAACTTCGCTATCAGGTCCGGATTTGCCACTGAGCCGCTCCGTTGCGATGCGGGCAAGACGCTCCGGAGTATGAAGCCAGATACGGTCACCCGTTTTCAAATTACATTCGGTGGCGATCTCTTCACTGATCCACGCACTGTTTGCTGCGCTTACCGGATCAATATTCTGCGCACGGCTGACTTTGAGCCGGAAATGTTTCTCCGCTTCGGTAAAATCTGCCGCCAACACTTTTTTGGGAATAAATTCGCCGCCTTTCTGTAAAAGCGCCGGAGCCATCACCAAAGGCATCCCGCGTCCGCCGCATTCTTCAATCGAACTTACCACGGATCGCGGATTGGCAATAACATTCGAGGAAACCGAATAAATTTGGAAATGTGCCCGGGTGTCCAGTAACTTTTCACGCATCAACGCCGTAAAGCCGGAAAATACCGCGAGTACAACAATCAGTACCGCAACGCCAATCACTACCCCTAACAATGAAATTGCCGCGATCAATGATACGGCGCTACGCTCCGGACGGAGATAGCGTTTTGCCAAAAAAAACTCGGTCCGTAAATTCATTTAATTATTTTCGGGTTAAATTGGCCGCGGCAAACTCTACCGCGTTTCGGAAGAAAACTACCCCTTCACCCTCTTTCGGCAAGTTTCCTTTCAACTTGTCAACGGTCCAGGTCGGCGAATTGAAGGGCGACAAAAATGCTTCAGGATGCGGCATTAACCCGAAAACCCGACCGCTAGCATCGCAAATACCCGCAATTGAGTTCAAGGAACCGTTCGGATTAGCCGGAAAATCAGTCGCGATTGAACCATCGGCGTCGGTATATCGCAATACCACCTGCTGATTTTTTTCGATCATGTCCAGAGTCGCGGCGTCGGCAACAAATTTTCCTTCACCATGGCGAATCGGCAGCCTTATCCGGTCAACCCCTTTGGTAAATACACATGGCGAATCGGCATTAACTTTCAGATAACACCAGTCGTCGCGAAATACCCCGCTGTCATTGTGAGCCAACGCTGCCTGTTGAGTAAAATATTCACCATTCAGCGCCGGAACCATTCCAAGCCGCGTCAGGGTTTGGAAACCATTGCAAATACCGATAATCAGCTTGCCGTCCGCAATAAATTGTTTCAGCTGGTCACGAAGATTATATTTGACCCGATTAGCAAAAACGGAGCCGGACCCGAGATGGTCACCAAATGAAAACCCGCCGATAAAAGTCAGAATATGAAATTCATTCAGGCTTCTTTTTCCCGCCAGAATATCATTTAAATGCAGTTTTTCTGCAGTTGCGCCGCAATAATTGAAGGCGGCAGCAGTTTCATTTTCGCAGTTCAGCCCGAATCCGGTAATCACCAGAACTTTAACCTCTGAATTATTCATAAAATCAATGTCCGTTTATTGTGGTTTTGTAAAAATGTTAAAGTACCGCCGATAGCCGCCAAATCAATTATCCGGAGCAAAACTTTCCCTCAATTTGCAGTATTTTTTGCGCATAGCCAATAATCAAAAATCAGATTCAAAGCCATTCAATCAAATCCGCAGTCCGGATTTTCGGAACATGCAGGCAATCTTTTTCGTCAAGATAATATTTGATGCTTTCGTTTGCGGCAATGTTTTGCGAAACAGGATTTTCATCAGGATATCCAAGCGCCACCAAAAATATCACTTGCCGGTTGTTAGGCATCGCCAGCAGTTCATCAATTTTACTGCGGTCAAACGCTCCAATCCAGCAGGCGCCAAGCCCTTTCCCATGTGCCGCCAGCATCAGTGACTGTATTGCTGCACCGGCATCAGCGAAAGCCATATTACTGAATCCGGCCGGAGCTGTTACCGCGATAAAACACCGCGGTGCGCTGACTCCCCATTTCGGAGTGCGCAACGGTTTGATATAAGCAGCCCAGGCAACGTTGTCAAAAACGGACTTTACCAAAGAATTACTGCGGACCACTACATAGCGCAATGGCTGTGCATTGCCAGCGCTGGCTGAAAGGCGGGCCATGTCGATAATATCGGTGATCTCACTTTCGGAAACATCTTTCTGCTTGAAACGTCTGATAGAACGCCTGCCGGTAAGTGCATCTTTCAATTTAATATCCATCACGACCTCCTCCTGATTTTGAATTCCGCAGCTGATTCTCTGCGTAACTGATATTTTAAAATTCACGCGCGCATTATGCGCGCGCTAATTTCACTTCAAAACTTCCAGCGCAGTGTTGACATTGCCAAACGGCGCACTGACCTGAACGCCCTGGACCGCATGTCGAATCTTTGCGATGCTTTCACGGGCAATGGCAATTCCGACTTGACGCTGTTCTTCTTTGCTGTCGGCTTTGGCCATCCGGGTCATCACTTCGTCAGGAACCACCACACCCGGAACTTCATTTTTCATAAATTCAGCGTTGCGGTAACTGGCCAGTGGCCAAATTCCCGCAATCACCGGAACTTTCAGGTCAGACATTTTTTCAAGCATTTCCAATAATGATTCGGAAGAAAAAACCGGTTGCGTAATGATGAATTCGGCGCCAGCCTCAACTTTTTGGCGTAAACGGAGCAATTCACGCTTCATGTCCAGCGAATTAGGATCGGCTCCGGCACCACCGCAGAAAGACGTCGGCGCGCCTATTGGTTTCCCGCCGATATCAACTCCCTGATTAAGTCGGGATTGAACCTTGAGAATTCCTATCGAATCGACATCAAAAACCGCCGACGCAAACGGATAATCCCCCAGCTTAGGCGGATCTCCGGTAATGAATAAAATATTATTGATTTTTTTACAGGCGCAGCCCAGCAGATCTGCCTGCATCCCGATCAGGTTTTTGTCGCGGCAGCAGAAGTGCAAAATTACTTCCAACCCGGCCTTTTCTTGAATTTCGATGGCCGTTATCAGCGGAGAAATTCGTGAACTGGCTCGCGGACCGTCGGGAATATTCATAGCGTCAACCCCGGCATTCCGGCATTGCACCGCTTTTTCAATGACGTCTCCTAGCGCAAACCCGCGCGGCGGCGTCACCTCAATGGTGGTCACCCATTCGCCGCGCACCAGCTTGGCCGCCAGTTTTGAACGCTGTTCCAATGGAACTGGCTCGACGGTAGGAAGCTGGGGTTCCGACAACTCTATCGTCGTTTTCGCCATGCTTTTCGCCAACGGCCGAATACTGCGCGCAATATCCCGGATGTGTTCCGGACCAGTGCCGCAACAACCGCCTACGCCGCGAGCGCCAAGATTAACATAACGCACCGCGTAAGTAGTCAAATATTCCGGGCTGCACATATAAATCATCCGATTGTCGACACTTTTGGGCATTCCGGCATTGGGCTGAACCACTATCGGATACGGGCAAAGCGGCAACAGCGATTCAAGTGCGGACAGCATACCTTCTGCTCCGGTTCCACAATTCAGACCGACGGCAGTCGGCTGATGCGGAGCAGCTTTAATTTGAGACATTATATTGGCCCAGAACTGATTGCCGGCGTCCGGTTCACGAGGTCCGGTCAGACTGATTAGATAAGGCAGTTTCGGGAAACCGGCGATTGCGGTCAAGGCGTCAGTCACGGCTTTTTCGGTGGAAAGAGATTCAAAGATAATAAAATCGACACTGGCTTCTTTTAAAGCACCAATTTGTTCCTGAATGATTTCCTGAGCCAATTCGTCAGAAATCGGATGTCCGTATGAACTTTCACCGATTTGCCCGACTGAACCGCCGATAAGATTTTCAGTACCGCAACATTGACGTGCCAGCTCGACTGCAACCCGATTGATTTCCACAACTTTGTCGCCAAGTCCGAAGCGGCGTAATTTATTGCGATTGGCACCATAAGTATTGGCGGTAAGAACATCTGCGCCGGCATCAATATAGTTTCGATGTATTTCCTTGACCTGCTCCGGATTTGTCAGCACCAACCCCTCATATGAGGTGTTAACAAAAAAATCACGCTTGTACAATTCAGTACCGATGGCACCATCAAAAATAAGAACTCGTTTATCAAGCTTTTCTTTCAGTAGATCAGACATTATTCTCTCTGGTTACTGCGCTGAATAATTAGGCGCATCTTTCAGCATCGTGATATCGTGCGGATGAGCTTCACGCAATGCCGCATTGGTAACCCGCACCATTTTGACCTTTTTCTGAAATTCTACGAGATTGCGGGCTCCGCAATATCCCAAAGAATAACGCAGACCCCCGGTAAACTGAAAAATGACATCAGCGACCGGGCCACGATACGGAACCAGCCCTTCTATGCCCTGCGGTACCAGTTTTTTCTCGTCATCGACGTCAACCTGACCGTAACGCTCTCGTGATGCCTTGCCGGTTTTCATTGCTTCCAGGCTTCCCATACCGCGGTAAATTACAAAGCGACGACCATGATGGAGTGTTACCTCTCCTGTGCTTTCCGCAGTACCGGCCAAAACAGATCCCATCATCACACAGGAGGCACCGACCGCCAATGCCTTGGCGACATCACCAGACTGCTTAATGCCCCCATCAGCAATGATCGGAACTTCTCCGCCAACCGCCTTGGCGGCTGCATAAACTGCGGTCAACTGTGGAACGCCGACACCGGCGACGACCCGGGTTGTACAAATTGATCCAGGTCCGATACCGACTTTAATGGCATCTGCGCCTGCTTCGAGAAGGGATTTTGCCCCTTCTGCCGTTGCGATATTTCCCGCCACGATATCCACGCGATCACCATAATTGCGCTTAAAAATCTTCACAGTTTCAATGACGTTTTTACTTTCGCCATGCGCCGTATCAAGCACCATTACGTCGACACCGGCATTTACCAGTGCTTCAGCTCTCTCTTCGTCATATGGTCCGATAGCGGCAGCAACTCTGAGTTGGTGATGAACGTCGCGATTATAGTCGGGCTCTTCATTGTCAATCAGGGTACGGACATCCTGGAAACTGTATAATCCAGTCAAAACTCCGTTTTCATCAACCATCGGCAATTTTCCCACCTTGTTTTCCATCATAATCCGATATGCCTGCAGCATCGAAGTCCCAGCTTTGGCGGTGACCGGATTTCTCGACATCACATCTTTAATTTTTACACTGTAATCAGCCAAAAACTTAATATCTCTGGCGGTAACCATACCTACCAGACGCCGCTTTTCATCAACAATTGGAAAACCGGAGAATGAATAACGCCGCTCCTGCTTGATATCAAGCATTTCCGCTACGGTTTGATCAGGGTTGAAGGTGGCAGGTGTCTTGATTATGCCGTTAAGATAGTGCTTGACAACCCGCACTTCCTCCGCCTGCTGCTCGACAGAAAGATTCTTGTGAATAACTCCAATCCCGCCCAGGCGCGCCATCGCAATAGCCATTCCGCTTTCGGTAACCGTATCCATAGCGGCACTGATAAAAGGAATATTCATTCGGACATTGCGGGTAAAATGGGTATTCATATCCGCATCGTTAGGGGCAAAATCTGCATATTGAGTAACCAGCGAAATATCGTCAAAGGTAAGCCCTTCAAATTTAAAATGATCCATAAAATCTTCAAGATAAGCGTTCATGTAGAGAATCCTCGTGGTCAAAAGTTGAATTTTAATAGTTGCATGTTAATATACTATCCGGAGTGCTTCAGCGCAACCGCAAAAAAACTTAAAAATATTTCATTTAAAACTTCAAACTCCGATTTTTTACAATTTTTATTTGCGCAAGTGAATTTACAGTATATGTTATTTCGTTGCACTGCTCTGCCAATCGGCAGGCATACGAAACAGGTCATCTTTTTGAAATTAAGGAACGTTATCATGAAAAAAATGCTGACTGGAATTATGCCGGTAATGGGACTTTTGCTGGGTTTGGTTTTTTCTGCCTCCGCCAACCCTAAAAGAATTGTTAATTGGATGAAGGGTCCACGACAAGATATCAGAACCATTATAGTAGTTTCGAACTATACCAAAAGCCGATTGATGGCCGATCTGATTCAAAACGGATCACGCCAGCCATATATTCTACTTCCGGCCAAGGGTCAGCAAAACATTTTTTTCTGCCCGGTTAATCCACGCCGCCCTGCGCTTCAGATTACTGAAGACAATGTCGGTCGTTTCATCAATTTTGCCAATCCTGACAAAGTTATTGTTATTGGCGATGAGTCTTATGTACCAAGAAAATATCTTGCAAAAATCGATAAAAAAATCCCGATTGTTATAATCCCGGTAAAAGACTGGAACAAAGCCGCCTTTGCTATCGGCGAATTAATGAATTTACCTAATTTATCATCTGACTATTCGCGGCTTAACCAGAAAATCGAAATGGGATTCTATCGTCCGGAAGGAGAGCCGTCCAACGCTCCGGCTTTTGAAATAATTTCTTCTGAAGATATTTCGGTACCTGCGGAATACACCAGCGGCACCGGTGTCCCGGCTGACGCTATTACTGAAGTTGGCGAACCTAAAGAATCAGCTCCTGAAGAAGAAACTGTACGCAAACAAGTGTCGGTCACTGAAACCGGTACCACGGCTGAAGTTTCTGATGATTTGCCTGAAGAGCCGGTTGTAATGCCGAATGCCCCAATGGTTGATCCGCAAATGGTCGAAGACAAATAAATTTAACCGGAACAAAATGTTAAACTTTTTTCAGATCGCCAGAAATACCTTTAGAGAGTGTATTCGCGAACCGATTTTTTTCATTCTGCTGGTTACTGCGCTGGTATTGATCGGACATTTTCCGTCTGTCTCTTTGTTTGTGTTTTCCGAACAGCTTAAACTGGTTGTCGACAGTTCAATGGCGACCTCAATGGTGTTTGGGCTTTTTGCCGCAGTTTTATGTGCAGGACATACTGTTTCCAGGGAAATGCGTAATGGCACGGTTTTGCTGTTGATGTCCAAACCGGTTGAGCGCTGGAGCTTTATAATGGCCAAAATATGCGGCACGACAGCTGCGTCAATCCTGTTTATCTTTCTATGCAATACTGCCACTATCATTTCAGTTTACATTGCTAAAGATCAATTCCGTTTTGATATGACGATTTATTTCATTTATTTCGGAATATTGATAGCATGCTCATTGCTTGGAATGATAATGAATTACCTGAAATCAATGCCATTCCCGTCGGTTAGCTTTTTTGCACTTCTGATAACCATGCCATTATTTCTGGTCGGGGTATATTTCTTCGCCGAACATCCGGAAATGAGTTTAATGAATCTTTCCAGAGCATTGTTTTTGTTGTTCTTCTGTATTATTGTCATGTCGACCATGACGGTGGTATTTTCGACCAGGCTGGACATGGTTCCAAACTTGGTAGTGTGTTCGCTGATTTTCTTTCTCGGACTGCTTTCTAATTATCTTTTTCAAGATATCGCTACGGGATCTCCGCTACTGGCTCTTTTTTCCTATATTTGTTATGCGATTCTTCCCAATTGGCAGTTTTTCTGGATGGCTGATGCCTTGGCCGGCAATCAAATAATTCCGACCTCCTATTTGGCCTGGGGCGCGATTTATACTCTTTTTTATACCGTTTTTTGCAGCATTTGGGCTGTTGCTCTCTTTATGAGCTGTGAGCTTGCCAAAGATTCCAGATAAACCAATGCCACTGCTGGAAGTTAAAAACCTTAAAGTTTGGTATCCGCTTAAAGCCGGTTGGTTTTCTCCGAAAAAATATGTCCGGGCTGTTGACGGCGTTTCTTTCTACCTTGAAAAAAGTGAAACCTTGGGACTGGTTGGCGAAAGTGGATGCGGTAAAAGTACTCTGGGCAGAGCGCTGGTCAAGCTGGAAAATCCTACCGAAGGCAGTATTACTCTAAACGAGATTAATATCGGATCGCTGAACGGCGGGGCCTTGCGTCGCGCGCGAAAAAATTTCCAAATGATTTTCCAAGACCCTTACGGTTCGCTGAATCCGCGCATGACTATTTTCCGGGCATTGGATGAAGTTTTAAAACTCCATTCTAACAGAAATCGTGTGGAGCGTGCCGAACGAGTCGCTGAGCTTCTCGGCATGGTAGGCATGGATGCCGCCCAAATGCATCGTTATCCGCATCAATTTAGCGGCGGACAGCGTCAGCGCATTGGTATTGCCCGCGCATTGGCCGTTGAGCCGGAATTTATCATTGCCGACGAACCTGTTTCTGCATTAGATGTCAGTGTTCAGGCTCAAATTATTAATCTGTTGCAGGATATACAAGAAAAGACCGGAGTTTCATTTTTGTTTATCGCCCATGATTTAGCAGTAGTTGAACATGTAAGCAAACGCATTATGGTCATGTATCTTGGAAAAATAGTTGAAACCGGTACTGCCCGGGCAATATGCCGTACACCGTTACACCCGTACACAAACGCACTGTTGTCTGCGGTGCCAGCTATAGACCGGAATGGACGCAAAAGAATCATTTTACCAGGCGATGTTCCTTCGCCAATCACGCCGCCATCCGGATGCCCCTTTCACCCGCGTTGTCCCATCGCAACTGCAGAATGTGCCCAAAACACTCCGGAATTATCTGCTACGGGCAGTGATAACAAACACTTCTGTGCCTGCTTTCATCCGGGGAAATTTTGATAATTATCCCACTCTCATTTATTTTTGATTCCATTTTTTACGCGGAAACTATATGAACGACGAACTGACACTACAAGAGGAAGAAACTCCAGGTGGACTCACCACTCAGATGCTCTCTGGTGAAATTATCCGTGTCGTGTACGAAAACGAAGATAAAACCTATACCGTGTTTCGTCTTGTCGACCGTCAGGGTGTCGAACATACCGTGACCGGCAATATTTTCGGCGCTTATGCCGGACGTGACATTGAACTTAGCGGACACTGGGAAAGCCACCCTGAATACGGACGTCAATTCCGCGCCGATTCATATCGTTTTCTCCTGCCATCAACGCCAGAAGGTATTACCCGTTACCTTGGATCCGGCGCGATTCCCGGTATCGGGCCCAAAAACGCCAAAAGCATTGTCGATCGTTTCGGAGCACAGACACTGGAAATCCTCAGCCATTCGTCCGGCCGGCTTCGCGAAGTTCGAGGACTCGGAAAAAAACGCATCGAACAAATCAGGCAGTCATGGCAAAGCCACAGCCGACAACGTGATATTTTTATTTTTCTGCAGGGACTTGGTATCAGCACGGCATTTTGTATGCGCATTTATCGACAGTACGGTGATGCCGCGGCAGAAAAAGTTCGTGCCAACCCTTATCAATTGATCAGCGACATTGATGGTATCGGGTTTATTATGGCAGATCGGATTGCCGCCGGATTGAATATTACCAAAAATGCTCCATTTCGCATCAGGGCAGGGATAAATTATACCTTGGACCAGCTTTCAGCGGCAGGGCATGTCTGTTATCCAAAAATTGATTTTTTACAGTTTGCAACTAAAACCCTAGACGTACCGATGGAAGAAGTCGTTGCCGAACTCAGTTGCGCCGTATCATCAAAACAAATTGTAATCATTCCCGATCACGAACATGGCGAATTGGTGTTCTCGCGCCTGCTTTACATTGCCGAGCACGAAACTTCAAAAATCATGGTTCAGCTGGCCATGACAAAAAAATTTGCCGGATTACGCATGGCACAAATCAAGACCTCGCCTCGGCTTGCGCTTAGTGAAGAACAATTTTCTGCGGTCATGCAAGTTTGCCGTGAACCTCTTAATATAATTACCGGAGGTCCCGGAGTCGGAAAAACCACTGTTATCGGCGAGATCGTCCGCAGGGCAAAAGCAGCAAAGCTCAAAACTTATATGGCGGCACCAACAGGACGGGCAGCACGGAGAATGTCCGAATCAACCGGCTCTCCCGCGCAAACCATTCATCGTATGCTGAAATGGGATCCCGCCGCCAGAAATTTTGTTTTCAACGCTCAAAAACCGTTGCCCTGCGATCTGCTGATTGTAGATGAAGTTTCGATGCTCGACTGTTTACTTGCCTGGTCGCTTTTTTCCGCAGTCAAGCCCGGCACTTCAGTAATTCTGGTTGGTGATGCCGATCAACTTCCTTCGGTTGGCCCCGGCAAAGTACTGAACGCACTTATCGAATCCCAAATTATTAAAACTACACATCTATCAAAAATTTTCCGCCAAGGTGCCGGCAGCCAGATTATCATGAACGCACACCGGGTTAATGCTGGAGTACCGCCGCTTCGAAACCGCGCCAAAAGCGAATTAACTGATTTTTATTGGATTGAACAGGATGACACCGAAAAAACCTTGGATATTATCAAAAAATTAGTTGCAGAACGCATCCCGAAACGTTTTGGGCTAAATCCGGTCGATGATATTCAGATTCTTACCCCCATGAACCGCGGCAGCTGCGGGACCTTGAATTTAAATGCGGTTTTGCAGGATACTTTGAATCCCGGTCTGAAACCGCATTTCAAAATCGGCGAACGTATCTTTAAGGCGGGCGACAAGCTTATGCAAATTTCCAATAACTATGAGAAAAACGTTTTTAACGGTGACATGGGAAGGCTGGCCCATATTAATTTCCGTGAAAAAAAATTCATTGTCATGTTTGACTCGAATCAATCAGTTGAATACAATATGTTTGAAGCCGATCAACTCAGCCTCGCTTATGCCGTTACCGTTCATAAGGCTCAGGGAAGCGAGTTCCCCGCGGTAATCATGCCGTTGCTGTCTCAACATTATATGATGCTCCAGCGCAATTTACTTTATACCGGCATGACCAGGGCCAAAAAATTATTAATTCTAATCGGTGATCGCCGTTCAGTCGCAATGGCGGTCAATAATATTCGTCAAGCGCCAAGGTTTACCCACCTTCGCGAATTTATGATCGAGAAACAACAACAGATTACCCGGCTCCACATAACAGCTCTTCGTTAAAATGATTTAGTCAGAAACGCTCCCCCGAAAACTTTATGCTTCCCATTTGTAATTACTGCAAAAAGATTTATCTTTTATATTTTCTTATACCATAATTATGGAGTTTTTGAATCATGAAACATGTTACTTGTGCCGTAATCGGTTGCGGAGTTATCGCCCCCACTCATATCGAGAGCTTTATTAAAATCCCCGATCTTTCAATCAAACATCTTTGCGATCTGGACCTGAACAAAGCCGAAAAACTGGCAGCCCAATATTCCATTCCTAATTGTACAACAGATTACCGCGCGATACTGATGGATCCGGAAGTTGACTGTGTCAGTGTCTGTACTGATCATTTCAGCCATGCGGAAATTACGGTTGCGGCACTTGAACACGGAAAACATGTCATCTGCGAAAAAGCATTGACTTCAACCGAGTCCGGCATTGATGCCATGCTGGATGCGCACCGGAAACGTCCGGAATTGGTTTTCAGTGGAATTTTTCAGCATCGCTGTGAACCCACCAACCGCTATCTGCGCAATTTGATTCAATCCGGAAAATTCGGTCGAATCCTTACCTGCAGCTTATATGTCAGCTGCCTGCGCACCAACGAATATTATCAAAATGACGCATGGCGCGGGACTTGGGCTAATGAGGGCGGCGGAGTATTGATTAACCAATCAATTCATCATTTGGATTTGTTGCGTTATTTTTTCGGCGACATTGAGTCTGTAGCCGCATCTTATGATAATTTCGTACATCAAGGTGTCATTGAAACAGAAGACACCATTGCCATCGCGTTGCGTTTCCGTTCCGGAATTCTTGGCACCGTCATTGCCACCTCCGGCAGTAAATCCGTTACCTGGCGCAGCGGCTACACCATAACCGGCACTGAAGGCTTTATGGAATACACTGATTTCATTCCTTCGTATGTCAATTTTGTCGATTCGTCTTTAAAAGAAAAAGTCATAAAAGATTTTTCAGACTGCAAACTGGATGATGCCCTTCAGGTTAGCAAAGGATATTACGGCGGTGGTCACCCGGCACAGATTGCCGATATTATTGACGCCATTCGCAACGGACGTGAACCCTATGTATCAGGAGAAGCTGCCGCGGGAACCGCTAAATTGGTGCTGGCATGCTATGAATCTTCCAGAACAGGAAAATGGGTTAACCTCTGATCTGATTCAGACTTCAGCTGACCCCAAAAAAAAACAAATGAACCCGGCTTTTGTACTGTCACCAGCCGGGTTTAGATGGATGTACCATCTTCTGAAAAAACTTTTCAATTTTCAGATTTGACTTCCTGAAGCATTATGTACATAAGTGTTATAAATCTGTCCTAACGGTTCAGGATTGATCCGGTAGCCTTCAATTTCAGGAATTGAATTGATTTTCCCATCCTGCAATTCAGTGATCCGTAGCGCGGTTTCTTTCAGTCTTGCGGATTGTCCGGCAAAACGGATTTGCATAACCTCCAACCCGAATGGCTTGTTTCGACGCAACCACTGGCGGCGGAATAGAGTAGTCATGGTATCCAGCGCGGCAATGGTTTCCGGGATTTTAACCTTCACTATTTCGTCAAGTGAGACGGTGTCCTTTTCCTGGTAAGCCTTGAGCAAAACCTCGCGTAAGGCGATTTTCTTAACGATAAAGTCACATATACTGCGCGCATAATCAATATCGCCTGCCTCAATGTTGCCCGCTGACGGCGCCAGTTGCTGATAAATGTCTGTCATTCTGCCGCTGATATGTTGCCAAATATCTTTATCGAAAAACTTGTATTCATTCCAAACTATACCAAGCATCGGATCATCCCAAATTATCAGTGGGGTCAGTAAACGCACAATATCTTTATTTTTGACCATACTGTACATAATTCCGGAAGCCGTCAGCTGATCACGATAAGACCCACCACATACCGCCTCGAAAAGCGGTGCAGTTTCAGCATTGGAGCCGTCGCCTCCGTAAGCAAGCGTAGCAGCCCAGGCAAGTCCGACCAATGAAGAATCATATTCGCAATAACCGCCATTATCGCCCCACATTGTGAAGAAAACCTCTTTCACGTTTTCCTTTCTGCAAGCGTTCAGACATGGTGTTACCGTAGCCACGGTCTGTTCGTGATCATACCACATGCATGCCCAAGTCCAAACCCCGGATCCTACCACTGGTTCGCTTCCCAACTCGCGATGCCGCCGTATCCAGTCAATGTAAAATTCTTCATTACGATGGTAATAGTCCCAGTAACACAAGGTTGCTTCCACCGGAATCTTAGCTTTTACATCATCGGGAATAACTGTCGCCGGATCATAATAACTTTGGGCTGGATTCCCCATGCGAAAATACATATCACTCCAGATTATCGGCTTAAGGTCATTGGCTTTACAGATATCGCAAACCTTGCTCAAATGCCGGTTAAAAATATCGAAGCCGCGTTCATATCCGAACTTATCCATGAAACGGCCGCGACCGAGATCATGGGTTTCATCCATACCGACATGAATACGCCGGGATCGGAAGGCCTTACTCCAGAACTGCAACATTTTTCCAATAAGATTGTAGGTCTTTGCTTCATCGACCAGCAGTACCCGATCCGTATCTTTGATATCATGATAGGCATCCCAACGAATAACATGCTCCAAGTGTCCGAGCGTCTGAATACAGGCGACCATTTCAATCCCCAGTTTGGCCGCATAGTCATCAACTTCCTGCATTTCCTCCAAGGTATAGCCGCCGCGCATATAACCGAAATACGGCTCGTCCGGCAAGCGATAAGTATCTTCTGTATAAAGCATCACCATATTATAGCCTAACAAAGAGAGACGCCGCAACCATTTTTTCAGATACGGCACCGTCATCACCGCATTGCGTGAACAATCCAGCATTATCCCGAGCGTGGAAAAGCTGCTGTTCTCTTCAATCAACTCGCCGGCCAAAGCATGGGCAACTCCGCGAGCAGCGGCGGCAAGCGAACCATATTCGATAGTCACTTCACCATTATGCGGCGATGATACTTTCAGCGATTCCGGAATATTGCTGTGAACGAATTTTACAGCAATGCCATCATTACCTTCAGAGACCGGATATTCCTCCGACAGCGTGTCAAGCATCGTATTGATTTCAGCTTCAGTTTCAGAACGGGTCCAATTCAGATAGTTTTTGTGCATTTGGCTAATAATCCTTTTTTTAAAGGTTAAAGATTGAAAACTTGAACAATCATAATATATTCGATTAATTCAAATAAAAAATGGATAATTCAACCCTCATGGATTACAAAATCGATAACGGTGAGATCAATATTACTCCGGTTCCCGCAGGAATGCGAACAAACATTCTTGATTCTGGAATACTTATCTGCAGTTATTATGTCGGGGTAAAAAGCGGTCCACGGCAAAGCGGCGTGCCGACTCCGCGAATGTTTCCGTTCGCAATAATTACGCAGATGACAGCAGGGCGCGGCCTCTATTGGAACGAGCATGGCGGATCAAGAGAAATATTACCGGGCCAGTGGATAACCGCGACCCCAAATTTCAAACAAAGTTATTTCGGATACAAGGGAAATTTTATTGAAGATTCCATCGGCTTCACGGGAAAAACGGTTCATGCTCTCATTGACGCAGGAATAATAAAAAATGGATGTTTCAATTTCGCGTCTGAACGGTTCCTGCTGCCGATAATCGATAAGCTTCGCGAATCCACAACCGCATCATATCTGGAAGCAAACAGCATGTTGTTGAATCTGATTTTTGAAATTTATCATCACAGCAGAAGTGAACAGGCTGTGGAGTCGCGGGCGCATTCGGCATTTGAAAGCCTGTTACGGGAAATCAAACGCGCTCCTGCCAAATGGTGGACAGTCTCCGAAATGGCGGAATTTTGCAATATCAGCGAAAATTATCTCAGAAAAATTTTCAAAGACAAGCTGGGAGTATCGCCTAAAAATTATATCGACAATTTGCGGATGAACCGAGCAGTGGAAATGCTTGCGATTTCAAATCGACCGATTTCTGAGATCGCCGCTGATCTCGGATATCTGGACACTTATCATTTCATCAGACGTTTTTCTCAGATTATGGGTTCGTCGCCGGCGCGATACCGAAAACAACTTAGAATCAACGCAATCGGCATTAAAAATAGTATTTGCGAACGTGATTTGCCGGCAACCAAAAACGTATTACATTAACTTAATTTCATTATAATAACTCAAGGGAGATTTTATGCTGGCCAAAACCTATTCGGCTGCTGTTGTCGGTATTGACGCCTTTCTGGTCGAAGTAGAAATCAATGCCACCAAGGCCGGTGAAAATTCGATAGTTTCGATTGTCGGACTGCCGGATGCTGCGGTCAAAGAAAGCCGCGACCGGGTACGTTCCGCCATGCAAAATTGTGGTTATCCGCATCCTCAGGGTATGACGGTAATCAATCTCGCTCCCGCTGATCTCCGCAAGGAAGGTACCGCTTTTGATCTTCCGATTGCGATGGGCTTGCTGGCTGCTTCCGGATTTATTGACCGTGAAAAACTGGCAGCGGCCGCAATCGCCGGAGAGCTTGCGCTTAACGGACGAGTACGCCCGATACGGGGAGTACTGCCCATTGCCATGCGGATGCGTGAAGAAAAACAGCTGAACGCATTGCTGGTACCGGAAGAAAATGCTTCCGAGGCCGCGCTGGCTGCCGGCGATTTACCCGTTTTTCCGATTGCCAATCTACAGGATGCAGTTGATTTTTTCAACGGCAAACCAATGCTTCCATATACCGGAAAACTAGAAGATGGCAATGTGGCAAATCTGCGTCAGCCCGATTTTTGCGAAGTAAAAGGTCAAAGCATTGCACGCCGCGCTATGGAAATTGCCGCTGCAGGCGGACATAATTCACTGCTCTGCGGCCCTCCTGGTACCGGAAAAAGTATGATTGCCATGCGTCTGCCGGGTATTCTGCCGCCGATGACTCTGGAAGAAACTCTTGAAACCAGCCGCATACACAGTGTACTTGGGATGCTCGAACCAGGACGTCCGCTTTTGAGAACCCGCCCCTTTGTGTCGCCGCATCACACTGCCAGCGATGTTGGAATGATCGGAGGCGGAAAAAATCCTGCCCCCGGTTCGATCAGCAGGGCACACAACGGCGTACTTTTCCTGGACGAACTGCCGGAATTCAAGCGGAACGTGCTGGAAGTTCTTCGTCAACCCCTTGAAAGCGGCAATGTATCCGTTTCACGGGCCAACGGAAATTACACCTTTCCGGCCAAATTTATTCTGGTGGCGGCAATGAATCCCTGCCCATGCGGCATGTCCAGCGTACACGGCTGCCGATGTAAACCGAATGAAATTCGCAAATATCGCGGGCGGATATCCGGGCCGCTGCTTGATCGCATTGACCTGCATGTTGAAGTCATGCGCCTTGATGAAGATGAATTAATCAAGGTTCCCGATGGTGAATCGAGCGCCGACATTTTGAAAAGAGTAATTGTCGCCAGAGCGATTCAGTCTGAACGATTTGCCGGAACCGGCATTTTTTGCAACGCGCATATGACGCCGCGAGATCTTCAGAAGTGTTGCCGTATCGGACATGGTTCTGAAACCTTGCTTCGCAATGCCATTCGGCGTTTCAGCCTCAGCCCGCGTGCTTATGACCGCATTCTGAAAGTGGCAAGAACCATCGCCGATCTGGGTGGAGCGCCGAATATTGAAGAAGCACATCTATATGAAGCTGTCAATTATCGCAATTATGACCGTACCGACTGGTAAATGTTGGTCAACGTCGCCCGAAGCGTTTTTCCAATTCCGCTTTTGAGATATTGATAATAGTTGGTCTGCCGTGCGGGCATGAAAACGGCAAGTCACATTTTGCCATCTGATTCAGTAAGCCGCGCGCTTCATCCATGGTCAGCAGATCATGCGCCTTAACGGCGGCCTTGCAGGCAGCGAGTGCTATCTCATCCACCGAACCGCTTGCTGCGGAATTATTTTCCAGCAATTCCGACAACGTATCGCGTAAGACGCCGCCGATATTTTCCTGTTTCAACGATGCCGGAACACCATTCAGCATAATAGTGTTGCTACTCAACGGTGCAATATCGAATCCGATTTTACTGAAGGCGTCGAGGTTTTTTTCAACGAAAGCGGTTTCGGCGCGTGAAAGTTCAAGCGTAATCGGTAGCAATAATTTCTGAACCGGGACTTTTCCGGCGTTTTTGAGCAGCCGTTCGAACAATACTCTTTCGTGTGCGGCATGCTGGTCAACCACCAGCAGTCCGTTATCGGCAATCGCAACCAAATATGAACAATCCAGAAACCCCAGCAACCTGATTCGTCCGCTGCCCGGAAGCATCGGCTCCTGGTTCTCTTCAAAATCCCGGGACAACGGTTGATCCGCAAATTCATGATTTACAGATGAAACAGCTATCGGAGCAATGTTTCTAATCTGTCTTTCGAAATGATTAAATCCGGTATCCGCAGGTGGCGGCGTAAAATCTAATGCCGGTTGCTCCGCATCATTCTGTTCATAGACTATTTCAGAGGCATCAAGAAGCGCGCGCAAAGAAATTGCCGGATCAATACTGACTGTGGGTGCCGGAGCCTGACGCAAAGCAGTTTTGATGGCTTCAGCGATAATTCCGGACAGTTTATATTCGTGCCGGAAGCGCACCTCTCTTTTGGCCGGATGGACATTGACATCAACATCATGCGGATCAACGCGCATAAAAATTATTGCGGGTGGGAAACGTCCAATTTCTACCATGCCGCCATAGCCCTCACGGATGCCGCGATATAGTGCCGGAGCTTCTACCGCGCGTCCATTCACAAAAGTTCGTTGTTCACGCCGCGAACTGCGTGTAAATCCGTGTAGTGCAGTAAATCCGTTCACCGTAATTCCTTCGGATGAATATGCTACCGGCAACAATGAATTCATAAAATTGCGCCCGAAAAAAGTGGTAATCCGTGACTCCAAGGTCGGCGCGCCCGGCGATGAAAAAATCCGGTTGCCGTCAATAGTCAGTTCAAAATATATTTCCGGGTAAGGCAAAGCAAGTTGATAAACCACTTCCTGAATATGTTTTTCTTCGGTTGCGGCAGAACGCATAAATTTTTTTCTTGCCGGGGTATTGAAAAAAAGATCGCGCACCATAATTTCGGTACCCGGCGCACATCCGGTCGGCTCGGCTTTAACAGCCTTGCCCCCATTGACGACAACCTCGGTGCCGTCAGGAGAATCGGCATGTCGTGTTCTCAAGGTAAATCGCGACACCGAGGCGATACTCGGTATGGCTTCACCACGAAAACCAAGTGTTATGATATTGTCAATGTCGGACTCTTCCCGGATTTTTCCGGTCGCATGAGGTTCCAGACAAAGCAACGCATCGTCGGCATCCATGCCGTAACCATTGTCCGTAACCGAAATCAGCTTAACGCCAGCTTTTTCAATGGCAACACTTATTCTGGTCGCCCCGGCATCAATCGCATTTTCTACTAATTCTTTTACAACCGAAGCCGGACGTTCAATCACTTCGCCAGCTGCAATCCGGTTGCTTACCTGTTCCGACAGAATTCTGATTTTGCTCATTTCTGCAAACTCCGCGCTTCCAGTGCCTTGGTAATATTTTTAAAATCAGGTTCTTCGCGGATATTGTCAAACATCGGCTCGTCAATCGCATCAAGAAGCTTGGTACCCAACTTCAGGGAAGCAAGATAAAAATATTCTAAAGCTTCATTTTTCTGTTTATCCAGCGCATAAATCCCAGCCATACTCAATAGAATCTGACCTGATTCGGAATCGTAACGCAATGCATTTTGAAGCATTTCCAGTGCGGCTTTATAATTACGCAATTGGGCGTAGGTATATCCAAGATTGCTTAAAACTACCGGATCTTTTTTATAGAAAAAAGCCTGACGCATATAAACCGCTTCAGCTTCTTTGAAGCGATTAGTTACAAATAACGATTTTCCAAGTACCGATAACGCTGTATAATTCTGCGGATCAAATACCAATGTGGTACTGGCAAAGTCGATTGCCGCTTCGTAATTTTCCAGATGCATGGCGGCAGAAGCGTTCATGGTCATTTTGTCAAGAGCCAACCGTTCAGCTGGATTTACGGGTTTTGACTCAATCAAATATCGGTTCAGTGAATTGTCCGGTTGCAATCGGATCGGCATACGGTCGGCTGGTTTCGGCAAATCCGCCTGATGCTTACGGGCAATTTCACGCCGAACCGTTCCGGTATTGGTCAGTATCACCGTCAGGATTACGATTGACGTCAGAACCAGAATCAGCGGAATTAATGATCGGTTGGTCATTGCTCATTACTCCCTGGGTTGAGAAAGCAGTTACTGAAATGTCCGGACTCAAACTCAATTGCATGCGGTTTTTCGTTGCGACACCGCGACTGAAACTCCTCGTTTTGCGCCGCAGCTTCAGAACAACGCCCGGAAAAGCGGCAGCCAGGTGGAAAATCCGCAGGTTGCGGCACCATGCCGGGAATGGTAAAAAGACGTTCCTGGGAATGATGCAATTTCGGAACTGCTGCCAGCAATGCCTTGGTATACGGATGTTGCGGATTCTCAATAATCGCCGTCGCGGATCCGGTTTCGACAATATTTCCGGCATACATCACCGCCACCCGATCAGCCATTTCCGCAACAATTCCCAGGTTGTGAGTAACCAGAATAATGCCCATTTGGTGTTCAACGCGCAACTGTTGCAGTAGTTCCAGAATTTGCGACTGAATAGTAACGTCCAGCGCTGTGGTTGGTTCATCAGCCACCAGCAAAGAAGGTTTGCCGGCCAGCGCCATCGCAATCATAACCCGTTGTTGCATTCCTCCGCTCATCTCATGCGGAAAAGAGCGCAGTCGTGTTTCCGGCGCCGGTATGCCAACCTGTTTCAAGAGTTTTACCGCTTCCTTCTGATAATCGCTGATTTCAGGGCGGTGAAGTTCCAGAGCTTCAATAATCTGATCTCCGATTCTGAACACCGGATTCAAAGACGAAGACGGTTCCTGGAAAATATACGCAATTCCGCCACCACGGATTTTACGCAGATCGCGACCGGACATCTGCAACGGATAGCTGACCGCTTCGCGATGTGTAAACTCAATTTCGCCGGATACTCTGGCTATGCCGCGCGGCAGCAATCCGGCCAATGCCATACAGCTGACGCTTTTACCGCAACCGCTTTCTCCAACCAAAGCCAGAATTTCACCCGCTCCGACATCAAAAGACACCTCTGAAACGACCGGCAAAAATCTCCCGCCGTTATTAAATTCTATTGATAGATTTCTGACCTTTAAAAGCGGCATAATATTCCTTTATACAGCATCGTGAAATTCGCGCGCGCATTATGCGCGCGCAAATTTTAAAACTATTGACTACCACGCTTCCGTAGTATATTGAACGATAGTCTGCGCGGCACTGCGGCAAGCCATCCGCAATCCGCTTCGACGGCTGTTTTCCATGTCGCCGCTGGACTGGAATCTTGCCGAACCGCTAACCTCACGTTTGGGGATAACGGGTTCTTTCCGACCGGGAATAATCACCGAAAACTCGACTGTAACTGTGATATTCCACTCAATAACTCTGAAGGTAACATCGTCGTCGCGGGAGGTATCTCGACTTTTGGAAACATCGAAACCAACGATGTTCGCATAAAGCAGACAATCAGAATCCTGGAGTCCCTTCAACTTATACGTGCCGTCATTCATGAATTGTTCGCAAAGCAGATTACGCATTTCAAATGCGGCGTTGTAACCGGTCGTTTGATTGGTAACCGGAGCAATGCCGATACTTTCAATTTGCGGATGTCCCATGTAGCCGATGTTGTAACAACCACCCGCCATCGCCAGCACCGCCATCATACTCAATGACGCAATCACCGCTTTAAATTTGTATAAACTTGTCTTCATCAATTTTCTGCTCCTTTGCGATATTCTTTGGCTTTGTCAAGCCCCAAGTCACGAATCGGCAACAGCCATTTACCGTCGCTGTTTTCAGGTACCACCAACAATTCGGAATGCGCTTCAGGAATCGGCACATTGGGAAAGGTTTGAATGCGACTTTCGATTTCAGGGCGAAATGCCTCCGGCGCGAAGGTTTTATCCATTTTGACCAACAACTCTTCCGATTTTTCGGCGGCCTCAGTATCAGGATATTTTTGCAGAACACTATTCAAATAGCGTTCGGCAGGATCCGGGCGGTTGATACGATCGTAAAATTTGGCCATGCCGAGAATCCGTTCAGCCGCTGTGTCTTTTGATTTTAAAATTATTTTCTCTGCCCAATCCCGTTCTGAAGCATCCGGAAATTTCAGGACAAACTCTTTCATCACCCTGACACATTCCTGGTTATATTTACCATCACCATCGCCCCGCTGCGACAATTCAAAAAGAGCTGTACCAAGCTCAAGATAAGCGAACTTGCAGACTTTGGAGTTGCTGTGTTTTTCAATTATTTCCCGCAAATGTGGCATTGCTTCCTGTGGTTTTCCACGATCAATCAGCAGTGCCGACAAGCGCAACTTGGCCAACGGCGACGACTGCGCGAAAGGCGCATGCTTGAGCGCCTTGCTGTAAATTTCTTCGGAACGATCTTCGCCTTTCAGCCATGGAATCCAACGCAGCGGCCAGTAGGCAGGATCGCGATGTCCGGCAAAAAAAAGATCTCCGATCTCATATTCGCGGTCGACCAAAGCAGGATAGTTGACCAGGGCTGGATAACTGTTAAGCAGTTTCTCGATGCATTCAAATTCTTTGTAATATACATTTGCCTTCCGGTAGGCTTCGACGGCAGCTTGAACCGCTTTTGCTTTCAGCGATACCGTATCAGCCAAAAACTCAGCATCGAGAAACCGTTTTGCCGCACCATAATAATTGCGCGCTTCTATGGCTTCCAGTCCTTTTTGAAATTTTAAATTGGATTCACTGTCGTCAGCTGGCGCGACAACAGACATCAGGCACAAAATAATCAGGACTGCAAATGCTTTCAAAGCAAAATCCATGGCAATATTCCTGTGTTTCCGGTGTGTACCCGCTTTACCGCAAATCATCACAAAACCTGCGGGTTCAGGCGTAAAATATCGAGACTTAATATAATTGGGCATAGAATGTTTTCCAACCTGTAGTTGACAAATACGTTTTTTGAAGTTGTTGTTTAAAATTCACGCGCGCATTATGCGCGCGCTAATTTTAAGTCCACGTCGTGTGAAATCAAATCACCATTTTCACTCCGGGTACTTTCGCCAGTGCCGCGCTAACCGATTCCATGTACTGACGATCCGGAAAGGAAACCTTGACCATGCAGGTAAGATATTTCCCACCGCTTGATTCGCGTCCGGTTTTCAGCGGCGCGCAAATTCTAAAGCTCGTCAGAACCTTGCTTAATTCATTAAATACTCCCGGATGCTTATCCTGTTCAGTGACAATTCTGAACTCCCAGTCAACCGGAAATTTCAGTTCCTGCTTGTCGAACATCAGAACGCGAATCCCATATTGAAGTGGAAACGCAAGGTATTTTTGACATCGTCCTGGTTATTCAGAATCGGATAAGCCAGGTCAAGTCTTACCGGCGCATTTAAGTAAGGAACCTTGATGCGCAATCCGTAACCAGCGCCGACGTTGATACCGCTCATGTCGTAACGGTAAGATTTTTCCCAGGCATTGCCGATATCGACAAAAGCGGCACCACGAATAAAATTCCAGATCGGATGGCTGACTTCAGCAGTAACCAACAGCATCGACTGCCCTCCGAGATTGTGCCCATTGACATCGTTGTGCCCGATTTCACGATAAGGAAAACCGCGGATACTGTCGCCGCCGCCCAGAAAATAACGTTCAAAAATCGGAACATCGTCATTGTAGTTAAAGCCGGAAACGGTTCCGATTTTACCCCCGACATGGGTAATAATCGCTTTGTCCAAGAATGAATAATAGAGGCTACCCTTGGCTTCAAGCCGATAATAATTTTCAGAGGATCCGAGAAATTGCGGCGTAATTGAGGAAGTGAAGTTCAAATAATACCCGGAGGTCGGTTCCAGGAGGTTATCGCGAGTATCACGGGTAAGCGAAAGCGAAGGTTGACTGACTAGCCAGTGCCCCTGTGAATCCCTCATCTCCTGAGATTCGGTACGGTCAACATGAAAAACTCTTACATATTCAAGTTTATAACCGAGCGCGACCGAGGTAAAATCATCGAAAAACTGTTTAGCCAGGGTAAATTTGCCACCGCCACGCTGCTCATACCAGTAATCATATTGATATTCGTTCCAATATCCCGAAAGGTCCAGACGCAACGGAATATCAAAGAGCCATGGCTCCGTGAAGTCAGCATTGAATCCCATTCGCTCAAGACCAAACATGCCTTGAAGCCGGAAACGCTGTCCGCCGCCTTGGAAATAACTTTGCGGATCGGTAATGTCAAAATTAGAGTTGCTGATTTCAGCCATTCCGAGGAGGCTGTCCGTATCCGAGTAGCCGCCGCCGATTTTGAACGAAAATGTGCTTTTTTCTTCAACCTCAAAAGCGACATCGCGTTTGCCGATTTCATCACTATTGACTGATACGGCATCAACCTTGTTGAAATATCCCATTCCCATCAGCCTGGATTGACTGGCTTCAATACGATTGTTATCCAATGGATCTCCCGGCTGAATCACTAATTCACGACGGATAACTTTATCCTTGGTGATTTTGTTGCCGCTGATGATAACATCTTTTACCTCGTAACGGCGTCCCTCACTAATGACAATATTGAGATCGACAAATTTGGTTTCAAAATTTGGAATACGTTCAATTCTACAGACCACGTCGGCATGTCCAAGGGTCTGATACAATCCGGAAATATCTTTTGTGGTCTCCTGCTCCAGGCGGTTATCAAAGGTCTGCCCTTCGCGCAATCTCACCATTTCCATCAGCTGTTCAGCGGAAAAAATCTTTGCGCCGGCAATCGTGATTTTCCCAATTTTATACGGCACACCTTCGTAGATCTTGAAATTAAGATCGACATATTCCGGTGATTTTTCCAATTGGCTGACCTGTATTTCTTCAACTTTAAAATCCAGATAACCTTTATTCCAGAATAATTCGCGTAAGCGCACCTTGTCGTTTTCAAGTTCTCCCGGTTCATAAAGCCCCATGTCAAAAATACTGCTTAAAACCGACCAGCGATTGGCAATAGTATTTTTCATTGTCCAACTACTATAAACCGTATTACCCTCAAAAGTCACCTTGTTGATTTTCATGCGCAGATTTTCATTGATCTGAAAAATCACATCCACACGACCGTCTTCAAGTGTTTTCAATTCAGGAGTTATCTGTGCTTCGTTGTAACCTTTACTTTTGTAAAATTCACGAAGTTTATTGGCGCTGTCGCGAAGCTGATTATCATTAAGCGGTTGTTCGGCTGTAAGGGAAACATTTTTCATCAGCTCATAAGAAGAAAACTTGATATTCCCAGAGATATAAATATTTTTTACCGTCGGCTTGGCCTTGGTGCGTATTGTGATATCAACCTTGCCATCGCCAACATCTTTTGTTTCCGAAACGATATCCGCGAAAAAACCGGTGCCGTAGAGACGTTTAATGTCGGAATTTAAAATATTTTCATCAAAAATATCACCAGCTTTGAGCTGAATGTTATATCTGATTATCTCCTCGGGAAGACGTCCGCTATCCTGGATAATCGTCACACTTCCAATTTCGGCAGCGCATACTGCAGTCATGATAGCGACCTGTAAAATCCCGGCTGTCCATTTGTTTATCAGCGCAGAAAGCATGATTTCTCCTTAAAACAAGCTTATTCAGAAAATTTGAAAAAGTTACTATAATCCCCTTATCAAAATTTTTCTATCACTATCAACACAATTTTTTTT
>JAAYPP010000091.1 GCA_012519765.1 Lentisphaerota bacterium | reverse complement strand
CTCCTCTGTTATTACAATACCCGATACCATGACTGCATAAATATCTCACTTGTAACACCAAATGCACTATTCTTGTTTTGTAACACTAAATGCACATATCTCTTTTTGTAAGAGTGAATGCACAACTTCAGTTTTTCATGAGGCGTTTACTTTTTCAATTAACATGCTACAAGCTGATAAAGTTTTCCTGATCTCATGATATTGCTAATAGTCAAATACGCAGTAAATTATAATACTTAGCGCGCATTCCGGTGCGTGAATTACGTGAACAATTCAGGGTTATGCAACCTTTTGATTTCGGGCAACGACAACCGGTCGTTGCCCCTTTCAATTTTGAAAACAGGATTTTATTGATGCTGAAAAACGGTTGTGCGGTGAAACTGAGCGAGGTTCCGCGTTTCAAATATGCGGATTTTCGCGAACGGACGGCAGAGCAATTGCGCCTTGGGCAGCGTATTGCGTCGTGGTTTGCTGACGGTGAAGATTTATACATGATTTTGACTGATGACGCTTCCGGAGATTTGCTGCCGATGGTCACCAGACGCGAAGGAGTCTGGGAGTCACTGTCTGTAGAATTTCCGCAGGCGAATGTTTTTGAACGCGAACTGGCGGAAGATTCAGGACTGGAAATCGAAGGCAGCCCCTGGGCGAAGCCGCTTCGCAAACTTCAGGATGAAAAAGACTTTTATAAAGTTGCCGGAGACGGAGTTCACGAAGTCGGCGTCGGACCGGTTCACGCCGGAGTAATCGAACCCGGACATTTCCGATTCCAGTGTTACGGCGAAAAAGTGCTGAACCTTGAAATCACCCTCGGTTATCAACATCGCGGCATCGAAAAAAAGTTGATTGGCGCACCTGACAAACGTACTGTTCATTACATTGAAACCGCTGCCGGCGATACCACCTCCGGGCATACCACCGCTTACTGCATGGTGGTCGAAGCACTGGCTGGATTTTCGCCCGAACCGGCAGCGTTGAAATTGCGCGCGCTCGCTCTTGAACTTGAACGCATGGCCTGTCACACCGGAGATCTCGGGGCAATCAGCGGCGATATCGGATATCTGCCGACCATGTCATTTTGCGGAAGACTCCGCGGCGATTTCCTCAATTTAACCGCGATGCTGTGCGGAAACCGGTTCAGCCGCGGACTGATCCGCCCGGGCGGAATCAGAATTTCAATCGACCGCAACGTACTGGAGGAGTTGCGTGAGCGGCTCAACAAAATATTTCAAGAAACCAAAAACGCAGTATCACTGCTCTGGCATACGCCGTCAGTGCTGGCGAGGCTTGAACTGTGCGGTATTCTGCCGGTTCAGACCGCGCGACTGCTGGGAACCGTCGGACCGGCGGCACGCGCTTCCGGGCTGGAACGTGATGTGCGCAGCAGCTTTCCGGTGCAGGAGTTGGCGCACAAAACCATCACCGGAATACACGGCGATGTTTATGCCCGCGCCAGAGTGCGCTGGCTTGAAATGAAAAATTCGCGGGAAATAATGCTGCGCCTGATTGATGAATTAAGCGATCTTAAAGCGTCAGATCATGAACCGGTAATCCGACCCGGGTACCTTGCCGCGGCACTGGTTGAAGGATGGCGCGGCGAAATTTGTCATACGGCCATAACCGACAGCGACGGACGTTTCAAATGTTACAAAATCGTCGATCCGTCATTTCATAACTGGCCAGCGTTGGCGCAAGTACTCCGCAACGGTCAGATTTCCAATTTCCCGCTCTGCAACAAAAGTTTCAATCTGTCCTATTGCGGACATGATCTATAGGTGTATATGCTATGTTTAAACCATTTTTTGCCCGCCTCAAACAGGGTTATCAGACCAAAACCTTTCCGCCTGAACCGCGGTTGCCGGCGCTTTACCGCGGCTTCCCGGAAATTGTTTCCGGTCACGAAACCGACCTCACAATTTGTCCGGTCAATGCATTAAGCAAAAATCCGGAAGAAAAATTGACGATGGATCTCGGGAAATGTATTTTCTGCGGAAAATGTGAAAAATCCGGAGCGATACGTTTTTCGCGCGAATACCGTCAGTCCGCGTTTTCCCGTGAAGAACTGATTATCGGTGATGCCGTCCGCGAAAAAGGCGAAAATCTACGCAAAGAAATTTATAAACTTTTTCGCCGTTCCCTGAAACTGCGCGTAGTCAGCGCCGGCGGCTGCAATGCCTGCGAAGCTGATGTCAACGTGTTAAACACCTTAAACTGGGATATTTCGCGCTTCGGGATCCAGATGGTAGCTTCGCCGAAACATGCCGACGGCATTCTGGTGACCGGCCCGGTAACTGCCAACATGAAAACCGCTTTGCTGAAAACTTATGATGCTGTCGGCGATCCCAAAATCGTTATCGCCGTCGGCACCTGCGCCATTTCCGGCGGCATCTATGCCGGAGGTGAAGACTGCAACGGCGTTTCTGACCTGTTGCCGGTTGATCTTTTTATTCCCGGTTGCCCTCCCCACCCATCCACCATTCTGGATGGATTTCTCAAGCTGATGAAAACCTGAAACTCTCTGTTTTATGGCAGGTTCGATCATTCAACTGTTGAACTTCGGCAAAGCCATAATACATTAACCAGATAAATGTCATATTCCTGAATCCGTGATAAATTGACTCGTTTATATTTTTAATATATTGAAGTATAAAGCCTTACGGTGGTTTTGCCCGACTGAGCGTTGGACCAAGCAAGAAAGAACCGAAATGAATTTCTCACGCCACCAGGAAGATTTTTTAACATAACTCAGAACCAAATTAAGGAGTAAGTAGCATGATTGAGGTACCCGGGTTCGTTGATTCACAGGTCAACGGTTTTCTTGGCGTAGATTATTCAGACGAAAATCTGACCGAAGACAATTTCATCAGTTCAGCTAAAGAACTGCTCGCACGCGGAACCGCCGCCTTTCTGCCGACGGTCATCACCAGTTTCGAAAATATTTACGAGCGGAATTTACCGATGCTGGCGAAAGCGATGAAGACACCTGAACTCGAAAATAGGGTTCTCGGCCTGCATCTGGAAGGTCCTTTCATTTCAGCTCTGCCGGGAGCGGTAGGCGCTCACAATCCCCAAGCAGTGCGCAAACCGGATCCGAAATTTTTGAAAAAACTTTATGACCTGTCAGAAGGACAAATCAAAATTCTGACGATCGCCGCCGAAGCCGATGGCGCAGAAGAACTGATCGCCTGCGCCTCTGAATTGGGCATCGCGGTTTCACTTGGCCATCACCTCGCCAAACCCGAAGACATTGAGCGATGCTCCGCCGCCGGAGCAAAACTGCTGACTCATCTCGGCAACGGTTGCCCAAATCAGATTGACCGTCATCACAATCCCATCTGGTCCGGTCTGGCTGATGACCAGCTGACCGCAATGATTATCACCGACGGTCACCATCTGCCGCCATCACTGATCAAAACCGTAATCCGTGCCAAAAGCACCGCCAAAGTCATTATCACCAGCGATGCTTCACCCATCGCCGGCAAACCGCCAGGACGCTACAACACCTTGGGTAATGTCGCAATTTTGGAACCAAACGGACGACTTCACAATCCGGAAAAACAGTGCCTGGTCGGTTCTTCGGCCACCATACTCGAATGTGTCAACTATCTGGCATCGCTGAATTTTCTCTCTCCGAAGGAACTTGTCGAAATGGCATTCCGCAATCCGCTGAAAATGATCGGCATTCCCGAAAATTCGATAACGACTTCAAGTCCATACCTTTGGGACCAGAAACTCTTTAAATTCGTCAAAAAATAACCGTCAGCCGCGAAAAACAGGAGCCGTTTATGGAAAGTCCGGTAATTTTAGTCGATGCGTATTCGCAGATTTACCGCGGGTATTATGCAGTACGCGAATTAACCGATGACCAGGGACGCCCCAGCAACGCGATATTCGCAATTTCGCGCTTTCTAATGAAACTAAAAAGTGAAATGTCTTCGGAATTCGGGGCATTCGTCGCCGACAAGGACAAATGCGCCTTCCGACTCGAAATCGCCCCTGATTATAAAGCCAACCGCGCCCCCATGCCGGATGAGCTGAAATCACAGACGGAAACCATTTTTGAGTTAATTTCGGCATTCGGCTGGAATGTCATTTCGTTGTCCGGATACGAAGCGGATGACCTTATCGCCGCGATTGCGGCTGATGCCGGTACACGCGAAATGCGGGTGATCACACCGGACAAAGATATTTCACAAATTGTCACCGACCGCGTCAAACTGCTGATTCCCGACCGCAGCGGAGGAACATTTGAATGCCGCGGCCCCCAAGAAATTGCCCGCAAGTTCGGTGTCGCCCCCACGCAAATCGTCGATTACCTGGCACTTATCGGTGACACCTCGGACAACGTACCCGGCATCAACGGCGTCGGCCCGAAAACTGCCGCCGCCCTGATCGCTCAGTTCGGTTCGATTTCAGCCGCCCTTGAGCGCGCCGATGAAATTAAAAATGAAAAATTGCGCGTAAAAATCAAGGACTCCGGTGAACTGCTCAGCAAAAACATTCAATTGATCAAACTGCATACCGACATCCCCGGAAAACCGTGGCAGCCGTTCGAGGAACGTCTCCGCCGAAGACCGCCGGACCTTGAACAGATCAAACGGATTGCTCAGGAACGCAACCTTCGTTCGCTGCTCAGGGATATCGAAGAACAGAACGAACCGCCGCCGCCCCAACCGGTGATTCCGCAGAAAGAACAACTTGAACTTTTTTGAACTGTAAATTTGTTTCTAAACTTCGCGCGCGCATTATGCGCGCGCGAAGTTTAAAAGGTGACTTATGATTGCGCGCGTAATAATTGATTTGTCTTTGGATAAAGGCTTTGACTATAATATTCCGGAAAAACTGGCGGGACAAGTCAAAGTCGGAACTCAGGTTATCGTTCCGTTCCAACATTCGCTGCGCAAAGGCTATGTGCTCAATCTACTTCGTGAAGACCAGTCCGACATTCCAAACCGCAAAGATATTGAATCCGTCAGCGGACGTCACACTTTCATCCCGGAACCGCTGGTCAAGCTCGGACGCTGGATGTCCGAATATTACTGTAGCAGCCAGGAACAGGCCATCAAAACCCTGTTGCCGCACGCCGTACGCAGTGGAAAAATCAAGCACCACACCGTCAAATTTTATTCGTTGGCTGATCTCGGCAAATCAGAACAATTTCTGCTTGACCACGCCGGACAAAAGCGTTACGCATTGCGAAGCGAGATCATCAGAACTCTGCTGCTCAACAAATCAATGAATCTGGAACTGC
Organism: Lentisphaerota bacterium; assembly: GCA_012519765.1. Taxonomy (GTDB): domain Bacteria; phylum Verrucomicrobiota; class Lentisphaeria; order Victivallales; family Victivallaceae; genus UBA7640. Next base: position 2,599 of record JAAYPP010000091.1, on the reverse strand, counting down.
TCCAATTAGAAATTCCCACCGCCACCGCTTACATCATCAACGCAATGGTCAAAGAAGGCTTGCTAGCGGAAGAAAAAAGAGTTCATCACCGCGATCCGTTCGGCAGCGCGGAAATCATCGGAGACACTCCGCATACCGCAAACGCCGAACAAGGCGCCGCGCTGGAACACATTTTCCGGATGCTGGAACATCCGGTTCAACCCCACACCATGCTACTGTACGGGATCACCGGAAGCGGCAAAACCGAAGTCTATCTTCAGGCGATCGCCCGCACTATCGAACTCGGCAAAGAAGCCATTGTGCTGGTGCCGGAAATTTCCCTCACCCCGCAGACGGTACGCCGTTTTCGCGCCCGCTTCGGCAATCTGGTCAGCGTTCTGCACAGCGGACTGACCGACGGCGAACGTTTCGACGAATGGAGCAAAGTCAACGACGGCCTGGTAAAAATCGCCGTCGGCGCACGCTCAGCGCTCTTTGCCCCTTTCCGCAAACTCGGTCTGATTGTCGTCGATGAAGAACACGAAAGTTCATATAAACAGGATGAATCGCCGCGCTATCACGCGCGCGACGTCGCCGTCATGCGCGGAAAGCTGGAACAGGCGGTAGTTATTCTCGGTTCAGCCACGCCGTCGCTCGAATCATACACCAACGCGCTTAACGGCAAATATCTGCTGGCCGAATTGAAACAGCGCGCCGAAAATTGTGCGTTGCCGATTATGAATGTCATTGATAACCGCATCGGAGTTCGCGACGAGGGCAAAGCCAGTCTGCTTTCGCAACCCCTGATCAACGCGGTTTATGATCGGATGTTCCGCGGCGAACAGACCATTTTATTTATGAACCGGCGCGGATTTGCGCGGCAGATGATGTGCGAAGCTTGTGGTTTCGTCGCGGAATGTTCGGAATGCTCCATCGCCTACACCTATCATCGCAAAAAAGAGATACTGGCATGCCATATGTGTGGCAATATTATCGCCGCGCACGAATCATGCCCGCAGTGCGGTTCGCCGGAAATACGTTATTCAGGTGTCGGCACGGAAAAAGTCGAAGCCGCCGCGCACGCGATTTTCAAAGACGCCAGAATTTCCCGCATGGACTCCGACACCATGCGCAAATCGGAAGACTATGATAAAATTCTCAACCGTTTCCGACGCGGCGAAATTGATATTCTGATCGGAACCCAGATGATCGCCAAAGGACTCCATTTCCCGAACGTTACTCTGGTCGGAATTCTCAATGCCGACCAGGGATTGTTCATCCCGGACTTCCGCGCCGCCGAACGCACTTTTCAACTGATTACTCAAGTCGCCGGACGCGCCGGACGCGGCGAGGTACCGGGCGAAGTTATTGTCCAGTCGTTCAACCCGGAACATGAAGCGATCAGATTCGCGGTAAGCAACGATTTCAAAAGTTTCTACGAATACGATATGGAAGTACGTCAGGTACTGCTTTATCCTCCCGCCGGACACCTGATTGCGGTTCATTTCCGCAGCGAAAATCTCAAAGCAGCCTCCGAGTGCGCTCAAATTTTTTATGAAGAACTGAAACCGCTGACCCACACCGGCATGCTGATGTCAGAACCTTCCCCTGCCCCGGTCGAACGCATCAAAGGCAAATTCCGCTGGCAGATCATCATCCGCGGCGAACGCCTCAAAAAGATCCGCGAACGCCTCCGCGAACTGGTTCTTCACGGCAAATTCCCCAAAGGCGTCGAAGCTTATGTTGACGTCGACGCCCAGTCCACCGCTTGACCATTATTGCTCGCAGGCCTTGCCAATCAGATTTGAAAAAACGGCAACAAGACGTATCGTAAATTAGTTTTTTTCACTTATAATCCATAGGGAAGTATCCAAGCCTGGAACACAGTCCAGCCATGCCCGAATAATACCAAACGTCAAGAGGCAAAATGAAACTATTCGAGACCTTAAAGCAACAACTCAAGAAAGAACCAAACTTCGTAACCGACAACGGAGAACTGAAAAAATGGGTGGTACTGAACAAAGCACAGAATTTTGACGAAGAACTGATTGGACTGTTGCTCGACAATGCAGACCTGAAAGCCAAATTTTTTGTAAACGTGAAAGGCCCTTCGACAAGCTCAGGACAGGCAACGTTGGTTTTTAACCAAAACTTGTTCGTGCAGTTTTTAGAACAGAAAAACTACCTTAACGATAGCTATACCCAATACAAAAACAAAGTTGGACTAACCATTGACGGAAAATACCTGAAACAACGCAACGAAGTTGCTTTAGTTTGGCCATTTAAAGACTGCATTTTGGAAGGCGGACAAAGCCGTGAAGAAGACAAACGAGAAGAAATTTTCTTCAATGAAATTTTAGCACAAGATGAAATTACCCAGCTCTTAGAGCCAAAAGTATTGACCAATGCCAAACGCATTGACAAAGACGGAGAAAAACCACTTGACCAATTTAACCGCGATGCCGATTTCAACCGCAAACGCGGACTTCCCGAAGATACCATTACCGACAATCTAATTATAAAGGGTAACAACCTCCTCGCCTTACATTCCCTAAAAAAAGAATTCGCAGGGAAAGTGAAGCTGATTTATATTGATCCGCCTTATAATACAGGGAATGAT
>JAAYPP010000090.1 GCA_012519765.1 Lentisphaerota bacterium | reverse complement strand
TGACGGTTGGCTTTGCCTTGCATAAAATGCTCTATGATGATCACGGGCAACCGTATGACTATCGTTTTATAGAGGTAAACCCGGCGTTTGAGCGGATGACCGGCCTGGTCGCGGATAATATTATCGGAAAAAGTGTACTGGAAATTCTTCCCCGAACTGAAAGTTATTGGCTTGATGTTTATAATAAAGTAGTTAAAGGCGGAACCCCCTGCTCTTACCGAAATTATAGTCAAGAACTCGACAAAACCTATGAAGTGTGGGCTTTCCGGACCGAATACCCATTTTTCGCAACCATTATTTCTGACATATCTACCCGGGTCAAACTGGAAGAAGAACTTACCAGTTATTTTGATACCAGTTTGGATCTTTTTTGTATCGTCAATATGGAAGGCAAATTTTTACGGATGAATCCGCAGTGGAAAGATATTTTAGGTTATGACCCAAAATATCTCATCGATAAAAATTGTATTGACTTTGTTCACCCGGATGATTTTGATAATTCTATTCTGGCAATGTCAAAATTGAAAGATGGTGAAAAGATATACGATTTGGTTAACCGTTATCGTCATCGCAATGGCTCATATCGCTGGATAGAATGGCGCGCCAGAACAAATGGTCATGTGATTTATGCCGCAGCGCGCGATATCACCGAGCGAAAGCAAACTGAATTTCAAATCCTGGAGATTAACCGCAACCTTGAACAAGCAAAAGAGTATGCTACCAAAATGGCTGAAAAAGCTGCCACGGCCAGTATTGCAAAAGGCGAATTTCTCGCCAATATGAGCCATGAAATACGTACTCCGATGAATGCGATTATCGGGATGAGTAGTTTGTTGCTTGATACCGAATTAAGTCTGGAACAGCGCCATTATGCAGATGTTGTGCGCAATAACGGTGAGGTTTTACTGAACCTAATCAACGATATTCTTGATTTCTCAAAAATGGAAGCAGGAAAACTTGACTTGGAAATTGTCGATTTTAATCTTTTTGATGTATTTGTATCGGTTTCTGAAGTCGTTGGGATATCTGCCAGTTTAAAAGATGTTGAATACATTTCTCAAATAGATGAGAACATCCCTGCATGGCTATGCGGTGACCCGGGACGATTGCGCCAGATATTGATTAATTTAATCAGCAATGCAATCAAGTTTACTACACATGGTGAGGTTGTAGTCAGTGCTAAAATAAATTCCAAGCTCAACCCGGATAAAGATTACCTAGAAATCAAATTTGTGGTTAAAGATACTGGTATCGGGATAGCGGAAAATAAGGTCGATAATTTATTTGAAATGTTCACTCAGGGGGACACTACCACTACTCGTCAATATGGCGGAACCGGCTTGGGGCTGTCAATATCAAAGCAACTGGTAGAACTAATGGGTGGCAAAATTGGAGTAAACAGCATCCTTGGCAAGGGATCCGAATTCTGGTTCTGCATACCGTTCAAAAAATCAGATAAAATTTCTAAGGAATCCAAACCGTCTGCGGAAATATTAAAAAATATGCATGTATTGGTTGTCGATGATAATCAGACTTTCCTCAAAATCATTTGTGCCAGACTCCAAATGTGGGGTATGCGTGCCGAAGCAACTGACAACTCCAATAATGCGCTATCGATTCTCAGTACTGCAACGAAAGCCAATGATCCATTTGCGATAGTTATGATTGATCGTAAAATTTCCGGTGACGGGTTAGAACTTGGTAAAATAATCAAAAACGATCCAAAATACGGAAATGATATTTTGACCTTGCTCTTTACTTCATTTGGAGCTCATGATGACTTATTAGAATTACAGAATGCAGGATTTTCCGCATCAATTGACAAACCTTTACGTCATGATGAACCGCTTATTACTATCTTGCGGATTTTAACCGAAGGCCAAAAATTGTCGCCTCACGATTCGCAGCTAAAATGTGAAGATAAAACAATGTCTTCAGAGGTTTCCGAGTTGACACTACGCTTCGATAAACGTTCTTTCCGGATCCTGCTGGTTGAAGATATTATTTCCAATCAGATGGTGGTAAATGCAATTTTAAAGAAAATTGGCATGTGCGCCGATACCGCATTAAACGGAAAAGATGCTATTGACGCGTTGCAGAAAAACAATTATGATATTGTATTGATGGATATCCAGATGCCGGTTATGGATGGATACGAAACTACCAGAAAAATCCGTAACCCGCAATCAGCAGTTTTAAACCATGATGTCCCGATCATTGCCATGACTGCGGATGCCATGCCCAATACATGTATCAGTTGTTTTGAAGCGGGTATGGATGATTATATTTCCAAACCCGTAAAACCTTCAGTGCTTGTTCAAATATTGGCGAAATGGCTGATTGACAGACCCAAGCAGAATCAACCTGATGGTGTTTGATAAAAACCAGTAACATCGAATACCCCCCCTGCCCGCAGTCTAAAATGATCCGACTGCTTTTTCCCGATTCAATCGGTATGCTTGTGGCATTTCGTCTTTTTTGATTAAATCGATTATCCCATTGTCAGCAACGGTAAAAAGGCGTAAATATTGTTTATAAACTTCGCGCGCGCATTATGCGCGCGCGAAGTTTAAAGTATCAAGTTACAATTTTTTTGCAGTTTGAATTCTGGAAGCAGAATCAATTGCCAAAGCTGCCTCATTAATATTGATTCCGTGATATTCGGAAACGTTGCGTTCAAGATGGTGAATTAGTTTAAGGGTGCGAAAACCATCGAACCAAGTATGGAAAGCTCTACGGCAATTCGCATCTCCAGGAGGAGTGTTGTGCAGAATTTTCGGCCAAGCAGTAAAAAAATTCTGCAAACGCATAAATTCCACCGTTTCCGAATGTAATACTGCGGAAAGACGTGTTGGAAGAGCTTCCGGGCTAACCGCAGCAACCAGGTCAAGCAGTTTTTTCAATTCCCCAAATATTTGAAAATTATAAAAACTAAGAGGTTCTCCATTGAGCAACCGATTGAGCTTCGGACCGGTACCGAAGTCCACACGATCGGAAATCCTTCCTGCCGGATAAATCACAGTATCGTCAATAAAACCAATTTCTCCGATCTTTCGCAATGCCTGCGCAAAATAAAAATCTTCACCACCATTGCGGACGCGCATCCCACCGCAACGAACATATGCGGAAGCGCGGCAAATTGTTGCCGATCCCAGGGAATAAAAAGCGTATGGCGACCCGGCCCAACGTAGCCCGGCGACATAATAACGCATAAAAAACTCATATGCCGCTACCACTTCAGATAATTCGGCATTATCCGGTAACTGATGACTGAAATTAACGACTGCGCCGCTCCATTGGGGATGTGCCAACATAGCGAAACGCACCTTTTCAAGATATTCCGGTTCAGTCAAAGTATCAGCATCCAGGCAGAACAGCAATGGCTCAGAATTCCAGTCAAGAATATTCAGAGCAGTATCCATACCCAGTTTACGGGCACCGCCGACTCCGCCGTCAATAACAGTATTGATATAAAAAAGGTTACGCAAATTCTGTTTTTTCAAAAACTCAACCGTATCCAGATTATCCTGGAATATCTCCGCCGAAGCATCCGGCGGACAATTGACTACGGCAATAAACAAAGTTTTTTGAATCATCAACTCACAATTTTCGGTCAGGCTTTTGATCGTAGCCGGAAGATATCGGGATTCCGCCATGGCCGGAATGACCACCGCCTGTTGAAAATAATTGCCGCATTTTTCCGGTGATAATTCAGCAACATGACCGCGCTTCATCAAATAGCGATTGACAAAATCAGGAATCACAATATTTCCGCAAGTTTGAGGTAATCTGCAACCGGAACATTGTCCGGACGAGATGTTGGATCAATTCCCGCCAGCTTAAGAGCCGCCAGGGCTTCGGGCTGACCAAACATCATGCTGAGCGGCTTATGAATCATTTTTCGACGTTGTTCAAATACAGTTCTGGCTAGTCGGGAAACTTTTTTTCGCAATTCAAGGCACGGAATATCCGGCAGCAGATCAAACATTACCAATGCAGAATCTACTTCCGGCTGAGGATGGAAAACTTGCCTAGGCACAAGACGCAGAATTTTTGTTTTATAAAGCAGCTGGGTGCGAACCGAAAGTGAACCGTAATTTTTAGTCCCGCATTGAGCAGACAAACGCTGACCCATTTCTTTTTGAAGCATAAACAGCATTTGGAGCGGTGGTCTCGGCAAGTCAATCAGCCTTCCGATAAAAACACTGCTCACCGCATAAGGCAGATTGGCAATCGAGCGGAACGAACCGCTTTCCGGTACTAGCGGTTCCAAAGGAACTCTACAGGCATCGCCTTCAATCAGATTAAAATTGGCGTGATTGATACTCTCCCGCAGATAAGACACCAGCCGATGATCATATTCGATGGCGTTTACCTTTGCCCCGGCTGCCAGCAGAGCCCTGGTAAGAACACCGAAACCGGGACCGGCTTCAAGTATCATTTCACCGGGACGCGGTGCGGCGGTCCGAACAATAAATTCAAGCAGATTACCATCTACCAGAAAATTCTGCCCAAGAGCTTTTCCGGGATGGAAGTCCAGATACGCCATAATGGCGTCAAGTTCGATTTTGTTCATTGTTCAATGATGCGGGCAGCCGCCGGAACAGCAATGCGCGGAATCTGCCGAAGGACAGTTTGATTTCATGCCGCACGACGCGTTGACTTTGGCCGCAAAAATGGAAAATTTCTTTTCAACCTGTTCAGAATCACACTTTTCACATTGCACGGCAACTTGATTACCGGGAACCAGTTTTTCGAATTCATTGCCGCAACTCAGACATATATATTCAAATATCGGCATAACCAACCTCATTTTAAGTTTTTGAAATATAGCATCTGCTGTCATCAAATCAAAAAAGACACTGGAAAAAAACGCGCCACGGTGTATTATTCTGCCCGATATAAAAATCCTTACGGAGTAATAAATGAATGCTGTATTATTGAAAACCATCGGTTTGTTATTAGTTTCAAATATATTTATGACATTCGCGTGGTACGGTCATCTGAAACATCTTGGCAATAAACCGGTTATCATTGCCGTACTGCTCAGCTGGGGAATTGCTTTTTTTGAGTACCTGGTGCAGGTTCCGGCAAACCGTATCGGTTATGCGGCAGAAATCAATGTCGGTCAATTGAAAATTATTCAGGAAGTCATCACACTTTCTGTATTTCTACCATTTTCTTTGTTCTACATGAAGGAAGGTTTTCGATTTAATTATGTCTGGGCTGCGCTGTGCATGGTTGGCGCGGTATATTTCATTTTTAAAAAATGATTCATCAGTATATTATTTTTTTATCCTGAAAAAGAAGTTGAATCTATAGATTTAAGATATCATCATGATTTTACAACATTTTCAGACATTATGATGAATCATTGAATGTTATTTTACATTTTTCACCACTTTGGGCACGACCTCATTCTATCTTTTAGCTCGCAGTGAATACCACTCTTTGTAGCAGATAGAACCCTTGTACAGCCAAATTCTCCGGCTATTTTCTCTGGCTCGCTCGTACAAACCATATTTTACCTCTGAAGTAGCAGGAATTTTACCGGGTTTTGCTTGTTAAATTCCGCTACGGTGATAATTTATTCCGTTCCGATTGTCGAGCGATGAAACCATAAAATAAAGGATTATAAAATGCTTGCAAAATTTATGTTTACAGTTTCCGGCGCGGTTTTGTTGCTGTTAGGCGTTGGTTGCACACGAATAGTTTCAGTTGCAGAAGCGCTTCAACAACCGAAAGGGGGTAGAATCTTCACTGCACACAATATCTGGTATCAGGATCCTGAAAATATTTCCGCAGTCAACTACCAGAAAGGCGGACGTTTTATTTCACAAGGTACTGAGGTGGAAATGATTGAAGCCACCGAAAAAAAAATTGTATTTAAGGATATGGCCGGAATCAAATTTACTATTAATTATGACAAAAGCATGATGATGATACCGATACAAAACTATATCAGACAGACTTTTACCTTAAAAAGCAAAGCTGAACAACTTGACGGACTGTCGGCGCAAGTAATCCAAAATATCGAACGAGGAATTGTTATTGAAGGTATGACCAGAGATGAAGTACGGCTGACCTGCGGGCCTCCACCGACATTTCGGACTCCGGATCCGAATAATGCCACCTGGATATATTTTCTGGATGTGAACGAAACTTATCGGGTTATTTTCGGCGATAAACGCGTTAAAGTCATTATGAATATCAACGACTGAGTGAATTATGAGAAAAAAAACATTTCTAGTTACCGGCGGCAGTGGTTTTATCGGTTCTCACCTTTGTGAAAGACTACTTAATGATCAACACGATGTTATATGCGTCGATAATTTTTTTACCGGCTCGAAAGATAATATCCGTCATCTCCTGGATAACCCCAATTTTGAAATCATGCGCCACGATATTACCTGGCCGCTTTATGTTGAAGCGGATGCCATTTTTAATTTAGCCTGTCCCGCGTCGCCGATTCATTACCAGCGTGATCCCGTGCAGACGACCAAAACTTGTATTCTCGGCGCGGTAAACATGCTCGGGCTCGCAAAAAGACTGAAAATTCCGATTTTACAAGCTTCCACTTCTGAAGTTTACGGCAATCCACTGGAACATCCGCAAACTGAATCGTACTGGGGTAATGTCAATCCCATCGGAATAAGGAGCTGTTACGATGAGGGCAAACGTTGTGCTGAAACTTTGTTTTTTGATTATAATCGTCAACTGAATACAGAAATCAAGGTTGTTCGCATCTTCAATACTTACGGCCCAAGAATGCGCCCAGACGATGGGCGAGTAGTCAGTAATTTCATTGTTCAGGCACTTAGCGGCAAAGATATCACCATCTATGGAAACGGCGATCAGACCAGAAGTTTCTGTTATGTTTCAGATCTCATTGACGCATTGGTAAAAATGATGAATACCGGAGCAGAAGTCACCGGCCCGATAAATCTTGGTAATCCAGGAGAATTTACTATCCTTGAACTGGCGACTTTGGTAATTGAACTTACCGGCTCCAAGTCAAAACTGATTTTTGAATCTTTACCGGAAGATGACCCGGTAAAACGACGACCTGATATTGCCAAAGCCAAACAAATCTTGAATTGGGAACCGTCAGTTCAGCTAAAAGGCGGTTTAATGGAAACCATCAAATATTTTGATTCATATCTGAAAAGGTAAGTTATGACTGCAACTAACTTCAGCGCGCTTGAATTGAGTACAGCTTCCGGAGGAGAATGGCTGGTCAGTCCTTCAGAAGATTTTTATGTCGAAAATATCGCGACTGATACGCGAAAGGATTGTACCGGAAGTTTATTTGTTGCTCTTTCCGGGGAAAATTTTGACGCACACGATATGCTGGAAAACGCGATCAAGTCAAATGCCGCCGCGCTTTGTATCAAAAATAAATTCAGCAGTCTGATCAAACCGGAATGGAGAATTCCGGTGCTTCTGGTTGAAAACACACTTGAAGCCTACCAGAACATCGCTCGCTTTCACAAAATGCGTTTCCCTGAAATACGTACTGTCGCGATAACCGGCAGTGTCGGCAAAACCAGCGTCAAAGAAATTATCCGTTCAGTGCTCGAAACCGCTGTCGGAGCCGATGGTGTACTGGCAACCGAAGGCAATACCAACAACCATGTTGGAGTTCCGAAAAATCTGTTGCGCCTCAACAAAAATCATCAGTTCGCGGTTATCGAAATAGGTACCAACCACCACGGGGAAATCGAACCTCTCTGCCGTTGCGTCACTCCTGATGTCGCTGTCGTCGGCTCCGTTGCACCGTGCCACCTGGAATTCCTTGATAACCTGGAGGGTGTTGCCCGCGAAAAGTCGATGATATTTTCCTGCTTGAATCCAAACGGCACCGCCATATTTCCCGATGAATGTCCCGGAAGCGATATCCTCAGTCTGGCGACGGCGCCATTTAAGAATTTCTGCTTCGGGAACGGACCCAACGCCGATTTCCGGGCAATCTACTGCGGCGGACATCTACGCGGCAGTACTATTGAAGTGTTTTTCCGCCCATTCAATAAAACCATCCGAATTGACTGGAGCCTGACAGGGGCGCATCAGGCATACAATGCAGCGGCGGCGGCGGCAGTCGCGGTTAGTTTGGGATTGAGTCCGGAAACTATTGCCGAAGGCTTGAAAAAATGTGTTTTACCCGGCATGCGGATGGCAGTCAGTGAAATCAATAATGTCAATTGGATCAATGACGCCTATAATGCTAACCCGGCAAGCATGAATGCCGCCCTGCATTGGCTTGCTGAATTTGCCACGGCCAAAGATCTGATGTTGATTTTGGGCGACATGGGGGAACTTGGCATTAATGCGGCGGCAGAACACCGTAAAGTTCTCGAATCAGCTTTCAATATGTTTCCAGAAGCAAAATTTCGGTTGGTGGGTTTAATGATGAGCAATACTGCCGGTGAATTGGCTTTCGATGGCGATATCCGCTGCTTCCAAGATTCTACCGAAGCCGCTTCTGTCGTCAAGACTGAACTCCGTCCTGGTCTGACTGTCCTGTTAAAAGGATCACGTTTCATGCGTCTGGAAAAAATTCTTCCTGAAACATGACTGTTAGAAAATGAATACCATTCTGAAAATTCTGGATCATCATCATTTACTGTGCGAACACCCACGCGGTTACTGCCGTGAAACGCCTTCAAAAGTGGTCAACGATTCACGCAAAGTAACTTCGGGTAGTGTTTTTATCGCCATACCCGGGAGCAAGTTTGACGGTCATAATTATGTGCAAACCGCAACCGCAAACGGCGCAGTGTTGCTGATTCACAGCAAAGATATCGAGTATTCAAAAATCCCGGAAGGTACCGCTACGCTAAAAGTCACTGATCCATATTTTGCTTATTCACTGCTTTGTGAATATTTTAATCATTATCCGGCACGTCGTTTCAATTTGCACGGCATTACCGGCACTAACGGAAAAACCACTACCGCATTTTTATTACAGAAAATTTTAAATTTGTCGGAACATCCCTGCGGACTGATCTCTACCGTGAAATACGCTTTCGGCAACTACGAACGTGAAGCGTCCCGAACCACACCTGAAGCTGGCGAACTGCAGGAACTTTTTGCCGAAATTGCCGCATCCGGCTGCACTGACGCAGTTATGGAATTCTCCAGCCACGGATTAGCGCAACATCGCGCCGGCGCGACTCGACTTGAGACCGCAATTTTTACCAACCTTACTCGCGACCATCTTGATTATCATTATGACATGGAAAATTATTTTTCCGCCAAAAAAAAACTGTTTGCCGATTATGATGCCGTTCATAAAATTGTCAATCTTGACGACCGTTACGGACAACGGCTGAAAAATGAAATGCCAGAAACCATCTCTTTCGGCACCAACCCCGATGCGGATTATCATATCAGCGACATTACTTTGAAGGCATCAGGAAGTTCGTTTTCTCTGAACGGATTTCAGATTAAGACAAATTTATGTGGCGAACATAATATCTACAATTTGACCGGAGCACTGATTGCGGCAATCCAGAACGGGATACCGGAAACTCAAGCTGCTGCTGCCGCGCAAGGAGTGAAAGTTCCAGGGCGGCTGGAGCATTTTAACCTCAACGGATGCCATTTTTATGTTGATTACGCACACACGCCGGACGCACTTGAACGCGTCTTGTCATTGCTGCGAAAATTAAACGGCAGACGACTGATTACAGTTTTCGGCTGTGGCGGCGATCGTGATCGCTCCAAGCGTCCGCTGATGGGGAAAGCCGTTGCCCTGAATTCCGACATTACGATTGTCACTTCTGACAACCCGCGCAACGAGGAACCTTCCGCAATCATAAGTGAAATCATCGCAGGAATCCCGGAATCTGCTCAAAGTACCATTGAACCTGATCGCCATAGCGCCATCCGTTACGCCGCTCAAATCGCCCAGCCGGGTGATATCATATTGATAGCGGGTAAAGGTCACGAGAATTACCAGGAAATTCAAGGCATTAAACATTATTTTGACGATCGTCAGGAACTGTTGAATTTAATGCAAAATGGCGATAAGCTCCCTCCCCCAAATAGCTAAAACCTGAATCCATGATAAAATTGAATTGTAATTGTGGTTGTGGTTGTGGTTGACGCACTTATCAAAAAATATCGGAAGTCCGTCTACTCACCTATTGGAATAAAAAACTGTAAATAATCGAAAAATTTCGCTTAAATATTATCTTAAACTTCGCGCGCGCATTTGTATGATAATACTCTCAGTTATTTGCAACTTTCTCTTTGCGAGAATGGGCCCTTTTAGCTCGTCGGAGCAAAGAGAAAAAGTTGCAAAATAAACGCTGAGGTTTTACGGTAGAGCG
>JAAYPP010000089.1 GCA_012519765.1 Lentisphaerota bacterium | reverse complement strand
GGCTGACCGTCATTGTGCTTACGCCGCATTTCTTCGCAATGGAAGCAATAGATTTTTTATTTTTTATTTCCATGTTTATTATTATAACATGAAAAATGTTAAAGTCAACATTAAACGCAAAAAATCCATTGTTGTTATAAACTAAAAACTTAAGGCAAGGGTAATCTCAGACTTGGTATAAACTCAAGCTGCCTGAAATTTGATGTTTATTACGAAGACAGGGAGAAAGGCTGACTTTCTTATTATGCCTATAAATGAAAAATTCAGCGCGGTGCAATAGCATCGCGCTGAATCTTTCAAAAATACTGGTTTCTATCTTAATATTTTTAGCGATAGGGTTCCCACTCCGGTTCGTTCTGGAATACGAAGTCATAATACTTGCGCCCGACAAGCTTGGTGGCCGCCGCTTCGTCACAGACCACCACCGCATTCGGATGAAGCTGGATTGCCGAGCCGGTAATCATTGCGGTCAACGGACCTTCAACCGCCTTGGAAAGGATATCCGCTTTGCCTGCGCCCGTAACCAGCATAATGATCCGGCGTGCATCGAGAATAGTTCCGACACCCATAGTAAAAGCGCGTTTTGGCATTTCATCAGGATTATCGAAAAGCGGTGAATTTTGTTCATAGGTTTCGGGGGTAAGCGATTTGGCGCGAGTACGACTGGATAGCGATGACAAAGGCTCATTGAATCCGATATGACCATCCGAACCGATACCGAGCAACTGAATATCAATGCCGCCGGCGAATTCAATTTCATCTTCGTAACGGGCAGCTTCGGCGATCACGTCATCGGCCATGCCGTCCGGAAGATGAGTGTTGCGTTTGTCGATATTGATATTATTGAAAAGATGATAATTCATATAATAACGATAAGAATTGATATTGTCGCCGGACAATCCGATATATTCATCGAGGTTAAAAGTTCTGGTCAATGAAAAATCGAGTTTTTCCTCGCGGCACATCCGTGACAGCTCGGCATAAAGTGATTCCATAGTGCGTCCGGTAGCCAGACCGAGTACGGATTCAGGACGCATCCGCACAGCGTCGCCGATTAATTCTGCAGTCAGCTTTACTGCCGATTCTGCTGATGGTTTGATAATTACTTCCATAATATTTCCTCCAATTTATTTAATTAAATACATTCATAACATTTATACGGTTATCACTTATTGCTGAAATATTCGATAGTCGCGGCCAGCCCTTGATCAAAGTCCGAAGTCGGAACAAAGCCCGTAGTTTTCAGTTTTTCCACCGATGCCATGGAATGTTTTACATCCCCTGGACGTTCCTCCAAGTATTTTACATTCGACTGTGAACCGGTCAGCGTCTTGATTTTATTCACCAGGTCATTGATAGTAATTTTACCGCCATACGCGACATTGTAAACTCCGGTGTATTCATCAGTCGCCATATGAACATTAGCAGCCACAATGTCTTTAACATAAATAAAATCCCGGGTCTGCTCGCCGTCACCATAAATACAGATATCCTCGCCGCTCACTGCCTTGCTGATAAAAATCGGCACCGCGGCGGCATAGGCGCTTTTGGGATCCTGACGCGGCCCAAAAACATTAAAATAACGCAGGCATGCCGTCTGTAATTTGCCGGTCGCGGTAAACATTCCGCAATAATATTCGCCGTCCAGCTTGGTTATGGCGTACGGACTTTTCGGCTCCGGCAACATTCCTTCATGCTTCGGCATGACCGGGTTGTCGCCATATATGGCCGCGCTGGTGCTGAAACAGAGTTTTCTGACTCCGGCGGCGGCGGCTTCTTCCAGCACAATCAGCAGTCCTTTGACATTGATTTCAGCGCATTCGATCGGTTTGAACATCGATTCCGGCACGCTGATCATAGCCGCCAGATGAAATACATAATCGACATCACGCATCGCGCCTTTCACGGTTGCCCGATCGCAAATATCACCTTCGATAAATTCGACCTTCAATCCGTCCAGATTTTCACGATGCCCGGAACGCAGATTATCGAGAATCCTGACCTCCGCCCTGCCCTGAAAATGTTCCGCCAGATGACTGCCGATAAAACCGGCACCGCCGGTAATCAATACTCTCATAATTATCTCCGATATCAAATTTCCGGATTGATATAATTTTTATTTGTGAAAATCATACTTTTCAAGGTAATCCGGCAATGCGGGCAACTCAAAAGGCATGCCGCCCGAACGGATGGAATCAGCGCCGAGACAACCCGTGGCCACACTGTAACGAGCTGCCTGAGGCGTTGAATTAGGGGTTCCATGGCCGCGCAACGCCGCAAAAAAGCTTCTGACGATAGCAGGATCAGAACCGCCATGACCACCTTTGCCGGGCGGAGTTCTGAACGTGGCATCACCATGCAGACGGAACCGATCAACTTTCCGGTCATCCCACAATTCAATTGTGGTGTCCTCATGATGGTCGCCGTAATTCTCAATTCTTCCCTTGGTACCGATTATCGTATAATTACGACAGGCATCAGGAGTAAAATGACACTGCATATAGCATGCCTGAACCCCGTTGGCGAGCTGCATATTAATCATGCTGATGTCCTCAACATCGACTACCGGATTGAAATCTTTTTGTTCCAGCGGCGGCCAATGGGTGGCATTGAACGTAACTTCAATCGGAACTTCAGGCTCCTGTGTCCGGCGCGGCAGTTTGTCATAAACAGCCAGCGTTCCCATACCGTTCACTCGTTTGGAAAAAGAACCTGCCAGCCAGTGAATAACATCAATGTCATGTGCCCCCTTTTGCAGCAATAGAGAATTTGCATAACGGCGGTCGGCATGCCAGTCACGGAAATACGCATCGCCGCCGTAACTGATAAAATGACGACACCAGATGGCTTTAACTTCACCGATCGCCCCGCTGTCAATCAGAGATTTCATTTTCAGGACAAAGGACATATACCGCATATTGTGTCCTACCACCAGTTTGCTTTTATGCTGATAAGCTGCCTCAAGAATACGGTCGGCACCGGCAATAGAAATCGCCATCGGTTTTTCCAGATAGACACCGACTTTGTTTTCAAGCGCAAAAACAGCCTGTTCCTCGTGGCAGAAGTCGGGCGAAGTGACAAACACCCCGTCCAGCTGTTCTTTTTCAATCATTTCACGGTAGTCCAAATAACCATTGGGAGTATATCCCTGATTCTCTTTAATTCTGGTCTTAAAACGATCCAGCTGATGGTTGGAAATATCCGCACCGGCAACAATTTTAACCTTATCTTCAGGCGTCAGATAAATATCCCCTAATTGTCCTCTGCGGCAGGTCCCGATAATACCAATTCTTAATTCCTTCATTTTTCAATCCTTGATTTATTATTTTGCGTAACTAAAAACACTTTATTTTAACAACTATGCTCTTTGCATAGGAATAACCCGAAAGTAGCTCAATCTTCCGATACTGATTCAAATCTAAAAAATATCTCCCTCCTGTCGGTTATCGATTAATAATATTTTTCAGCGTAATTCGTCCAACAGCTTGTTCATCCGATCCAGCTGCGTTTCAATGGATTCAACCAGCTTAAACTGGGTTCGACAGCGGTCAAGATTGTGTTCGGGACGGCTGATTTTAAAATAAACATCACCTGAAAGATAGTCAGTCAAAAAGCGTATTCCAATTTCAAGAGTGATAAGTTTGCCGCTGAACGGCAGATATTCCCTTTCGACCGGATTCAAAAATGTCCCTGCCTCTTCCAAGTAACCGCGCAGTAATGCTTCAAACATATCGAACTGCATAAACACCTTCGACAAGTCTTTTTCATCCTCGAGCGCCGGACTGGTACTGGTCCGCACCATATCCCCGAAATCATAATGTACCAGACCCGGCATAACGGTATCCAGGTCAATTACGCAAATCCCCTGGCCGCTGACATCGTCTATCATCACATTGTTCAGCTTGGTATCGTTGTGAGTAATGCGTTCCGGTATCGCACCGGCAGCGTTCAGTTCGATCAGCCTGGCGGTATCGGCTTTGCGCTTCATGACAAAATCTATTTCCGGCTGAACCTCTTTGACCCGTCCTTTCAAGTCACTTTTTATTGCCGATTCCAACGTTTCAAGGCGTTTCGGAGTATGATGAAAATCGGGAATAGTTTCAAAAAGACGCGCGCCACTCATATCCGCGAGTTCACGCTGGAAACGTCCGAATGCCCGTGCCGTCTCGTAAGCCTGCCCGGTATTTTTTATAACATCATAGGTCTGCGCCTTTTCGATAAACAGATATGCACGCCAATAATTGCCGTCATCATCAATCAGAAACGGTTGACCGTTCCGCGCCGGAACAATCTCCAATGCCATACGGCTGGAATCTTCTTTGCCGGCAATTTTCCTGCCCAGATGTTCAGTAACCCGACGGATATTATCCATCAGCATTTCAACATTTTTGAAAATCCGGTTGTTGATGCGCTGAAATATATAGTTGACAACAGTTCCGGATTGATTGACGGTGACCTTATAAGTGTCGTTGATATGCCCGGAGCCATAGGGTTCAGCACTGATAAAATCCCCGTAAATGACCAGAGACGAACAAATTTTATTTAAATCGTACATCATAAATCCCTAAAATAATTTTTCGGGATAAGTTCCATTCTGAACCAGCTTAAGAATACTCCCGATTACATATTCCCGGTCTTCCCGATAGGTCACACCAAACCACGAGTCTGGACTGACCATCACTTTCACCTCCGCAATATTTTCCCTGATCAACTGATCAACCACTGCCGGAATGTAAAATTCTGATTTTTCTTCCAGCCCGCGTTTTTCCAGGAAGTTTATAAACTGTTTTTCCAAATGTTCGAAAATGGAAGGCGTGAATCCCCACATATTCATTGATGCAACTTCATCTCCGGACATAGTAACTTCAGCACCATCTTCTCTTATACTGATTACCGTACCGGAATCAGACTTGATGATTTTGGTGTTTTCGATAACGGTTTTCAAATTATCGTTATTATCTACAGTGCAGATCCCGCGCGATACCGAACCGTTGTCCGACAAGACGTTACGCAAAATGAACCCGCACATCGAGTAGTCCGCCTTTGCCCCGTCTTTGGCACTGGAAAGATAATCTGCCAATAATTTGAAACTGCTGCGCCCGTAGAAATCGTCGCCATTGATGGCCGCAAAGGGTTCTTTAATCAAATCGCGGGCAGCCAGAATCGCATGTCCGGTTCCCCAGGGTTTGCTTCGCCCCACCGGTACTTTATAACCGCCGGGCAAATCATTTATCGATTGAAAGGCGTAATCAACCACTATTTTTCCGGCATAACGGCTACCGATTCTGGACTTGAATTCTTCTTCAAAATCTTTTCTGATGACAAAAACTACTTTTCCAAAACCGGCCCGAATCGCGTCAAAAACAGAATAATCAATGATCGTTTCACCGTTCGGCCCGATCTGATCGAGCTGTTTTAATCCGCCATAACGGCTGCCCATTCCGGCAGCCAGCACCAGCAACGCAGGTTTCATAACTGAAACTCCTTTTTAACTTGATTGTCTTAAAATCAGATCGCACTCAATACGCTCTGACGGAACTGAGGTTTCACCGTTCAGCAGACGCTGCATGATCTGCACCGACTTCTCGCCTATTTCATAAAGTTTCAAGGCAATTGACGACAACGCCGGATTGATGTAACGCGCCGGACTGATATCATCATAACCGATTACCGCGATGTCTTGCGGAATACGCTTTCCGGCGTCAAGTACCGCTTTGATAAAACCAATCGCCAGCACATCATTCGCACACAAAACACAATCCGTTTCCGGACACGCACTGATGACACGGGCATATGCCAGACTGCCGTGACGAAAACTGTAACCGCCATCGACTATCAAAACATCGTTCCCGCATCCTGCCGCGCCGCGTTTGAATCCTGATATCTTACCCGGATCGCTGAAGCCGGTAACGAATATCGGATGCTTCCGTCCTGTGTCATAAAAATATTTGCCGGCAAGAAACGCGCCGGCCTCATTGTCAAACCACACGGCGTTGAATTGCGGCGCCGGAGCAGGTCCGATGCTGACGCAGGCGATAGCGTTGCAACGACACAATTCGACCAGCGATTTTGATCCGATGGTTTCGCCCAGCACAATAATCCCGGCAAAGCTGCCGTCCAGCAGAATATCCAGATATTTGTTCATATCCTTGCTGTCCGAGTCACGGTCAAAAGGATGAATCTGCAATCTTTTCCCCAGCGGCAGCAGACTCCGGTTGATGCCAAGCATAATTTCCGCCAGAAAATAATCCGGTTCCTCGCCGCTCTGTTCCGGATAAAACAAGGCAATAGTATCACTGCGCCGGGCAGTCAGATTCCGGGCATGAATATTCGGACGGTAACCGTATTCGACCGCCTTTTTTAGAATTTGCCGCCGGGTCTTTTCACTGATCCTGCCCTTGTCCCCAAAAGCACGCGAAACCGTGG
>JAAYPP010000088.1 GCA_012519765.1 Lentisphaerota bacterium | reverse complement strand
CCACCATTTTTTTCTTGCCCATGGATTCACATGGGTTTGCAGAATTTCCGAAAAGTCAGCTTCAGCAATTCAATCTGGCATGGTTTGGTCAAATGACTTTCCGAACTAATTCGAAAATCTTTTCAGGCAATATTCCGCAATAAATTCAAACTTAACCAATGATATACAAAATAATGAACAACTGCATAATATTTGATCTTGATGGGACTCTCAGTAATTCAGCCGCCGACCTGGCTGCGGCCATCAACCATGTCAGAACAAAACATGGGTTAGCTGAACACAGTTTAAAAAAAGTTATTTCATTCATCGGCGAAGGCCCGGTCAAACTTATGGCACGCGCGTTTGCTGACGCGTCGGAATTGGATATGGATAACATCAGTAACCAATTCCGAAGTTTTTACAGTCAGCATCTGGCGGATCATACCGAGCTTTATCCGGGAGTAGCGAATGGACTGGCAACTTTATTCGAAGCAGGCATCCCGCTGGGACTGGTAACCAACAAACACATCACGGCAACCGACCAGCTGCTTGAAAAACTCGGAATCCGGAAATATCTCAAAATCGTGATTGGTTTCGATTCCGGGTTCCCCCCTAAACCGGCGCCGGATTCCCTTATCCATATTCTCGCAGCATGTCAAGCACAACCCGACCAAAGCTGGATACTGGGAGATCACTTCACCGATCTTGAGTCCGGACGACGCGCCGGAATAAAACGGGCTTTTGCCACGTGGGGCTTCGGAAATCCACGCGCTGAAATTGCCGACGCGCAGTTTACCTCTTTTGCTGAATTCACCGCTTTCATTCTTGATAGCGGCTCGCTTTAAACTTCTCGCGCGCATAATGCGCGCGCGAAGTTTAAAGCCCCCCAAAAACAGTTAAAATTTTTAATATTGCTGTATATTCTTTATTTAAGCACTTCCGGACTATAACAAAATCGCTAAACGTTATTTGACGTTTATGAACAAACCTTCGGGGGCGGTTCCTTGTCCCACGTCAATCGTTGTGAATTTCGTTATTCAGCCGAATAATATCTTCCATTTTAGTAGCGGCATCTTCCCACTGTTCAGTCAACAACTCAAGATCTACATGGAGTTCGTGAAGACGGCGGTTCAACGCGGGATAATCGACATTGTCGCCGGAAGACAACTGTTCAAGAATCAGCTTGCTCTCCGTATCATTTTTTTCGATTTTCGCCTCAAGTGCGGCAACCTTTTTTTCATAATGTTTTTTATCATTCTGAAGTTCCTGACGGCGGCGCGCGCGTTCACGGCGGCGTTCTTTGCGCTGGTCGGGGGTCTCCTGAGGTTCCTGTTGGGCAGTGTTCTCCGAATTTTGAGCGGCAGATTTTTCCAGGTAATAACTGTAAGAGCCCAGATATTTGCGAATACCGGGCGTTTCCATTCCGATAATCGACTCCGCCACATTCTCGACAAATTCGATATCATGACTGACCATACAAACAGTTCCCCGATACTGTTTCAGCGCCAACTGTAAGGCTTCGCGTGCGGCAATGTCTAAATGGGTGGTAGGTTCATCAAGAATCAACAGATTTGGCGGATTGACAAAAATCCTGGCGAAACAGAGACGAATTTTTTCACCGCCGCTCAAGACTTTAACCGGCTTAAGTGCTTCATCACCGGAAAACCCGAATGTTCCCAGCACAGAACGTAGCGTACTTAGTTGAGTATTTCCGGAGGCGGCAGCACGTACCACGTCATATGCGGTTGATTCCGGCGGCAGGATGTCTGAGAACTCCTGTGCCTGGTATCCCAAAATAACGTTGTGCCCCAACACCACTTTGCCGGAACGCGGTTTGAGAATTCCCGACAACAGCTTCAGCAGCGTAGTTTTGCCAGTACCGTTATAACCGACTATCGCGATTTTATCATGCTTTTTGATATCAAAACTGATGTTCTGAAGTAATGGCAGACCAGATTCTCCATAAGCGAAGCTGACTTCTTCAAACCTGGCTACTTCGGCCCCGGATGGCGGCGGCGGCGGCAGAATAATTGCGCCGGAAAAACCGAGGTCATCCAATTCTTCAACTGCTTCAATTTTGTCCAGTTGCTTGATCCAACTCTGGGCCTGAGACGCCTTGCTCGCCTTGGAGCGAAACCGTTCAATGGTCCGCTGCATGTGCTCGATTTTACGATCCTGATTGCGTTTTGCGGAAATTGTTGCCAGGCGCCGATTTTCGCGTTCGCGCCGATAGTAATCGTAATCGCCGGGGTAGCGGGTCAACGCCCCCTGATTGACTTCGACCGTGATGGAAGTCAGGCGTTTTAAGAGAAAACGGTCATGCGAAATCAGCAACAGTGTTCCGGGAAATGATTTAAGGAAACGGCAGAGCCATTCGACCGCCGGGATATCCAGATAGTTTGAAGGTTCGTCCAACAGCAGGATATCCGGTTGCGCCACCAGCACTCGCGCCAATTGCGCACGCATCTGCCAGCCGCCGCTGAATGAAGTCAGCGGTTCGCCAAAACGTTCCTCAGCGAAACCCAAACCGGAAAGCGCGGCACAGGTTTCAGAACGCAATCGATATCCGCCAAGTGCCTCAAAACGGTTTTGAAGCTCGCCGTGTTGATTCAGGAGTGTCGCCTTATCAGCTTCCGGAATACCGGGTACCGCCAAGTCATGTTCAATTTTTTTAACCAGCTTAAGCGTTTCGGTCAATTCAGGGATGGCGTCGGAGGAATAATCCAGCAACGAACGCTTTTCGTCACCCGGCGGCAGTTGTTGTTTAAGGTGGCTGATGCGCATTCCTTTCGGTAAATTTATGGAACCGGAATCAGGCAGCATCTCGCCCCAGATCATAGAAAAAAGTGTACTTTTGCCGGAGCCGTTAGGACCGACAATGCCGATCCGTTCTCCGGGGTTAATCCTTAAATTAACTTTTATAAAAATGTCCTGAGACGCAAAATTTTTGGAAACATTGATAAAATCGATCATGATGCCTTTAGGTTATTCCGTCGTCATTGCGGTACGGAAAGTGATGCGGTTAAAACTTTCTTCATCCAGCATGGAAGTTTTCGAAGCTCCCAAAACTTCACTATTGGCAATATCCGCGACCGAATTTGCACTGGTTATTTCCTGCATATCGGGCCGGGTAATCATGCCGAATACTGATTCTGCATATTCTTCTGAATTATCAGGATCGGACGGAAATAAAATTTCGCTTTGCCATTCATAATTGGGCATGCCGGCTGACGCTCTACGCCACTGCAATGGTGAAGGAAGAACTCTGGATTGTCCAAGGCGGCGGGAAAGCCACCGACAGTAAGCCTTGGCTGATGCCAAATCGACACCAAACACCGGGCTATCAATATCGACATTTACCAGCAGATTCCCGCTATGGTCAAAAATATCGTGATACTCACGGTTTTTCAGCAGTTTCGGCATATATTTCTGCCGCAATTTCTGATCATCCAAGGCCAGCCAAAATTTCCGATATTCACCGAAGCTTACCGGGTGACGACTGATAAAAAAATCCGGCACCGTGTCCCAAATCTGCAAATTATGATTGACCACATGAAAAACATGATTTGCCACCACTTTTCCGCCGGGAATAAAACGCATCCCTTCCGGAATTTGATCAGGAATTTTTAAATTCAGAACTTCATCACCGCAAATGTTGATTTTGAATGGGACAAAAAGCGGCGGCAAATCCGGCACCACCACTTTCAACAGATAAGCACCTTCCCGCATCTGATGCTTGACCAAAGGAACGGCAGGAAACGGTTCAAATTCGGCATCCCGCGCATTGCCGAACTGCGGCAACTTCGTATAGCTGAGAACAGCATCCTGACGGTTGATTAAAACCGAAAAGTAACCGAGGTTTGCAAGCAACATTCTAATTTGCGCGTCGAGTTCTTTATCGTCTTTCAGCATTAAATAAATTGATTTGCGCTGATTCAATTTCATCGATCTATACAGCCTGTTGGCTTTATCAAAATCCTCGACATCAAGATAGAAACGCAATCGTTTTATCAACATTTTATCGATACGCGAATGAACTTCACGATTTTTAATATTCAACTCATTGGCACGTTGCAAAAAATCACCGGCAGTGTTGTAATAATTATTATATTCCATGATCTGGCTGGCAAAATCCTGTTCCAAATGCGCAGGCGATCGATTGATATTTTCACCGCGCTGGTAACGCCGCATATTGATAAAAGTCGCGCGTGCCCGCAACATAGTCAATTCACCTTGGTTGATATTATATTCCGCAACACGAAGATACGAATTGGTTTTGACAATCGAATCAATCTCAATGAAAGCCCAATAAGTAAAAATAGTCAACAGCGCAACAGCTAAGACAGAGGGAATCAAAGGACGACGGCGAAACAATTTTAAGACTCGAGTCAAAATCGGGTCTGAATAAGCGGAAACCGGCTCGTCAGCCTGCCATTTGCGAATATCCTTGATCATTTCATTAACGGACTGATAACGCAATTCTGGATTGACTGCCATCGCTTTCACACAGATAGCATTAAGCTCTTTGCTGATTTTGCGTTTGGGAGCGCGACGACGCGGCGGAAGCATTATACCATGAATCACCCGGTTTAATGTTTCCCCGGTGTCATTACTTCGCACAAAAGGAGAATCTTCGAGGGTCAGCATTCCGTACATGATACAACCTAGGCTGTAAATATCGGTTCTGGCATCGACTTCACTCAACCGCCCGGCAGCCTGCTCCGGCGACATGAAT
>JAAYPP010000087.1 GCA_012519765.1 Lentisphaerota bacterium | reverse complement strand
TTTCATGAATACCTTCCGAGTCATTGACATGACAGATGCCGGTACTATTGCCAATCGCGATAAAGTTACGGACGGTAATCCGGCAAGTTCCATGCGCGCTGATGCCGTCATCACCGTTATAAAGCGCGACCACATTTTCGAACAAAATATCGCGGCAGTTGCCGTGGATATTGTAGCCGTCGTTCCAGAAATTCTTGACGATCATGTTGCGAAAAACCAGATGCGACGACTCACCGGAGAGTTGAACACTGGAAATCAGCACTGGTTCTTCGACTTTACAATCAGATGGGGTTTTATTGGCGGGAATTCTAAAATAGAAGTCGGTGTTGTTAACGACAGTCCATTCGTAATCGTTAAGTTCCTCTAATTTCTTCAGTTCCGCTCCGCGCCACTTACCGGGACGCCCCATGCGATTTATTTGGCCGTTAAAACACATAAAATAACGTCCCAACATGCTTTTGGCGACATTTGACCTGACCCGCTTATAGAGTCCGGGTTCGACCATTTCCCATTGTTTCTCATTTATCGGTGACGTACCGATATAGGTATTGAATCCACCATCGACAATGATCGGTTTGTCCGGAATTCCGTTTTTGTCTTTAACCATAAAACTGCCATGTACCGGCTGGTCGACCGGCATCATGCGGATGGTATCTCCGGGTTTGGCTTTTGCGAGCGCAGTGGAAAATGTCCGTAATGGCGCCGGTAGTGTTCCCGAATTGCTGTCACTGCCGGTTGCCGAATTGACAAAAATTTCATCTGCAGACAGAACAAAAATTGAGAAAAACATTAATAGTGTTACGATTGTCTTCATTTTATCCTCTTTTTTTAGAACTTGACCCCAGCAGAA
This sequence comes from Lentisphaerota bacterium, assembly GCA_012519765.1. Taxonomy (GTDB): domain Bacteria; phylum Verrucomicrobiota; class Lentisphaeria; order Victivallales; family Victivallaceae; genus UBA7640. The sequence goes on along the minus strand of JAAYPP010000087.1, from coordinate 6,942 downwards.
TTTGATTAACATCCTCAGAAGTTATCCTCTACTTGAGATAATTGACTTAAACATTATTTTGATAATTGACCGGCAACCATAAACTGCAACAGTTGTTCCGCCATCAGCCGGTGCCCTGATGTTGAAAAGGAACCCCGTCGCTTGCTGATAAATCAAGAAGGCAGGTGTCAGCTGGTGAAAATCCGTACAGGTATAGACGATGCGGATAGCCTTTCCCTACAGCATACGCCTGTTCTGTCTTTAAATTTATCCTCAACTTCATGTCGCTACTGATTGGAAGTTCTGATAACGGGAAAAGTAGCAGGCAAATACCGTTGACTATTTTTCCCTGACTGGTTGCGGCCAGCGTATTCACTTCACCGGTAACTTTACGGCGATTATCGAAAACGACCTTGATTTCATGATTCATGATCTGCCAGGTCAGGCAGTTGGGGAATGAATTACCGCAACCATCAATGAAATAAGTATTGATCGTACTTCCGGCGAACTGGATTGTCAGTTGTAGCTTATCATCAACAACAAGGTACGACCACGTCCCGCCACAGAAAGACTGGGAGATTCCCGGGGCAATAAGTTTCGGCGCATCCGGCTGCCGCAGAAAATATTCCCAAGGCGATGACTCCGATTCCAGAGCCGGGAAATCCCTCTTCAAAAGTTGTTTCAACTGTTGGTGTCGCCAATCGAGAAGTTCTGGGTAATAACGGTGGCAAAGCGCCTCCGAGTGGAATCCCAGCCGACTGTCTTTCCGGCAAAGGGTTTTCATTTTCCGGGTGTTTTTGATTTCATCATCGACAATGGCGCGCATCTTCTTCAGCATTGGTTTGCCTTGCGAAAAAAGCTGATTTCGGAAAATATAAAATTGGAGAATATTGGCACTGCTGTGCAATTGCAACCCAATCGCTTCATATAGGATATAATCCAATTGTCTTTCGTGGTTATCCGCGAATTCAGTGCGATATTTCTCAAAATATGCCATTCCCTTTTTCCATAACCTTGACATTTGACGCACTAAGGCATGAGCTTCAGCAATATCAAATGCAGCCAGACATTCGCCTATTGCATCGCCGCTGACCGGAAAATCCGGTTTCCACGGAGGAGCTAATGGCCTCAAGTGCGGAAATAAGGATAAAGGCCAGCCGATACCTGTATTTTGTGGACCATAATATTGATACATAAGTGAAAACGGCAAAAGCTTATACGCCCGGGCAAAACATTGCCAGCCGCGCACTATATCCGGGGACGCCGTTCCCCATTCCGGAAGCGCCAGGCGAATCAGAAAATCATGCTCATTCTCTGCAAATGAGGTAAATGCCAATCGCCCGGCCGCACGATTCATTATTCCCGGATAATTTCCCAAATACCAGCAGAACATGGCATGTTTGACCTTGAGATTCCACATGGCATGAAACTTGCGGTAGAGCTGCCCGGGTACAGGAATGAAAGGCACGGTTCCCAGCTCATGCCCGCAGCCGACCTGCAATTTTGCGGAAACTTCAACTCCAGCTTGAAGTCCGGTTTCGGCCTCGTGCGCATAGCGTGCCGACGGTCCGGCGAAACTCAACCAATAATCCCCGCCCCGGTGCAATCGCCCCTGTTGAATGGTCTCTCCCCCGGATTCAAAATTAAACTGTGCGATAACCCCATCAGGCATATAGGCGGCCAGCCCCTCGGTCCAAGAGGCCAGTTTCCCCGTATGCGGGAAATAGAACCAACTGATCAGGAGCGCCTCCGGATTATGTTCGCGCATGCCTTCCAACATCGCCTTGAGGCTCTGGCGGACAATTGCGCCATGGGGTATTTTGTCACAGCGCGGGCATCCCGTCAAGGCGTCGGAGTTTGCCGCAACATGAGACAGGCAGGTGGTGGGACGCTCGCCGTGGGTAATATTGATAATTCCGCCAAGCCCATTGACCCGTTTGAATACATAATCGGTCATTTCTCTGAGAAATTGTTGTGTTTCAGGCACACTGGGACAGAAACAGCGGCGTTCTCCCAGGCTGTCTTCACGGAAAAGCTCAGGATGTTGAATCAATAATGGATCATCGGGGTATACCGAGAAGGGTTCAATGCAAAAAAGATAGACCTTGATACCGAAACGGCGACATTGATTTACTGTAGATCTGAGTTTGACCAGGCGTTTCGAAGCATCGGAATCAAGACCGGTGAAGCTTGTTGCAGAAAGTTCTCTCAATGCCGCGACCAGCCAGACTCCGTTTATCCCTTCATAGGCCAGGCGGTTGAGGTAGGCATCGGGATAAAAATTGGTTTCTTCAAGCAATTCGTCCGTATTGACCGGCCAGCGCTTGACCGGGCTGAAAAAACAACGGCTTATCCGTGTTTTAAGCCAGGGAGCACGAATGATCTTGCCGCAGGGCAGAAAGGGTCCTTCCGCCTCCCGCAATAAATCCTCCAACTCGTAAATTCCCCGCCTGATACCCTCGGTATCGGCTCCCGAAATGATACATCGGTCCGCGGTAATTTCGATGACATATGCCTCGAAGCAATCCGTTGGACAGCGACGGGTGACAACCGGAAAATTACCGGGATACAGCTCATTTTCCATAAGCAGGGTTCGGAGTGATTCATAAGCACTGTCGAGCAAATGCTCCGTATCGGGAAATTCCGGCAGAATCGTGACGCCGCCGCTTAAATCCGCTTCACCGGACTTGGCGATGGTGCGCTCCCGGCGCAAGCGGCATTGGGGATATCGACTGAGTTCATCGACAAATCCCCACGCATCCCGGGATGGGGGCGCCGGGATAGATTCAATTAAGTTTTTCATTTTTTCATATTTCCATAAATTTCGGAACTGACAATCGGGAACAGCCCCCCGTCTCTATTCCGGCTTCGTCACATCGCCTTGCCAGTTCTTCTGCAGCACAGAATAGAACAACAAAAGGCATCGGACAACGATAAGCATGTGCATGAATATCAATGTACTTTACCGTCATTTCATCATTCTCCTGCTGTTAGGTGGCACATTTTTGTACCGATGCAAGAAGCTTTCAATTTAAAAAAGGTTATCGGATTTAATATTTCTGTGCAAGATAACGCAATACCTCCAGCGCGATGGCCTGATGGCCGGCAACGCTCAAATGGACGCCGTCATTGGGATTGAAAAGCCCCGGTTTATCCGGATGGTTCCGGGTTGGATTATAGACATCGAGATATTCCAGTTTGTTTTCTTTTACCAATTCCTGCAGTACCGCATTGAAAGCCTCCAGGTGTTTCGGCTCCCCGAAACGGGTGCGGGGACGATTGCTTTTGATTGAATTGGCCAGGCAGACATCGTAATTCGATGAAGACGAGGACATCAGTATGATCCGTTTCACGCCCTCTTTTTTCAGACGGTCGATCACCTGCTGATAAAGAGTTTTTACTTGTGCCAGGGGAATGACCGGCTCGGTAAAGTTTTTCGCGCTGTGAGTTTTGGTATCGTTATGCCCGAGGAAAATAAATGCGATATCGTATTGATGATCAAACATTCCCTGATAACGATCCTTGAATCGGTCTCTTGCCTGTCCGGCAAGGCGCTGGCTGAGACGCTGGATATCCTCGCCGCGCACCGCGTAATTGTAAACTTCCGCCTGGCCGGAGGTGAATTTATTGAGAAAGAAATCCGCTATGTCGGTATGGTTGAATCCCCGGTCAAAATCGGTCAGGCTGTCCCCCAGATACAGGATCTTTGCCGGTTTGGGAAACTTGATTTTTTGTGCGGCGGCGTCGAACTCCGCCAGGCGGCCGGCGGGAACACGCTGGACGATTGCCCGGCAAACCTGCCCGGAGGCCGGATCAACGGCCCGGATTTCTTTTTCCGACTCGCTGACCAACAGTTTGGGATCGGCTGCCGGTTGGCTGTTGTGCGTAAGCGTAAAGCTTACCGGCAAATGCGGCGCGTCCTCCGCGATCATCTGATAATGCGGGCGGGCGCTCAACGCATAACTTTGATCCGCCCGGTTATAAAAAGCCGCATCGTCAAAATAAACAGTGCCGGTGGTTTCGATGACCAACGATATGGCCTGCATGTCTTCGGGAAGCGAAAAATGATAGCTGTAAAGCTGATATTTGTCACTTAATTTATGGCTTTTATCGTCATTGATGGTGACATAGCGCTTCTCCTGATAAAGGAAGGCCCCAAAACGCAGTTCCCCTTCGCCTTTGGCATAAACCTGAAATTCAAATTTTTCTCCGGCCTGACCCGGATGGCGGAAATACCAGCGGCATTTGCCCTCCGTGAGTATGCCGCAGCTATTGCCGGTGCGCGGATGATTCTTGTCCAGCGCCGTTTGCCCTTTCCAGGAAGGCGCCACATGCCAGGCTGTTTTTTCCAGGTCGTCCCAGGCAATCGCGCCCTGCGGCCTGAACGGCGGCGAAGAACCGGGCATCAGTCCCGGAGGAGTAAGCACCACGTAATCAATAGATATAGCATTTTCTTTTCGTGATCCTTTCACATAAGCCGGGCCCTCGAATTTCAACGAATACCAAACATCGTAGACATTAAAATCCGGTTCTTCCACTCCGGCAGGGATACGATATGCACTCGACAAATCAATACGCAATGGCCCGTTAAAACCATGCATCCACGTTTTACTCCCAAAGGTTATCCGAGGCATGCAATACCAGTGGTATTTTTCATCTTGTGGAGCATGCTGTATTATTGAACGTCCCCATTCTTTTGTAGAAACGTCTCTATTGGCCACCCCCAGCCGCAACGGCAGTTTAACGGCTTTGCGATATGAAACCGCCTTGCCGGTCGGTGAATCCGCATCGTCAATAACCGGGCAGTCATAGCGCGGATTATCGGTAAAATTGGGCGCGCCGAAGATCATGATCTGATCGCGCTGTTCCATGAACTTCGGCGGACACGGCAGTTCCATCAACAAGGCATCCAACTGGTTGAGATAAGTCGGCTTTTCCTTGGTGCCCTCGGGACGCTTGGCCTCATTTTTCAATAAATTAGCCATGGTCAATTCCCGGCATTTACGCTTTAACTCATTAAAATCCGGGAATAATTTTTCCGTTTCATTGCGCCTGCCGATGATCTCCCAGAGTGGAGTGATCATTTCCGTATGGACGCGTGCACGATATTCGCCGGAGGTTTTAGCTTCGGCCGCCTCCAGCAACTGCCAGGTTTTTTGCAGAAATTCCGGAGTGGAAAAATTCCATCTTCCGACCGACATGGAAACCTGCCGTCCGGGGTGTTTTTTGACGCCGTCCCGGAGCGAGTCGAGGATTGCCCGCATTTCCGGCGCGGCGGCGCCGTAATAGCCTTTCATGAAACGGTCGATGAGCATCTCCGGGTTCTGGCTGACATCGTACATAAGCTGCAGCGCGACATAATTGTCCAGGGCGAAAAACATCTGCGGTTTCAATGGATCAATACCATATTCCGTCATAACGCCTTCCACGCCGGATTTTGCGAACAGTTTTATATCTTCGATAATCGCGTCGATACCGGTTTCAATCCGCGGCGGCGAAAAATAATGGGGACCGCCCATGTTCCAGTAATCCCACAGGTAGATTCTGGCGCCGACAGCTTTCCAGCCGTTGAACAGTTCAAGTTGATTCCGGTTGAATTCGGAAGTCAGCGGACGGTAGTAATCGGCACGCAGGTAAAGATCCGCATAATAAATAATCACATTTTCCACCGGCCGAACGGTTTTCGGCGGTTTTTCCGCAAATGAATAGGCAAAGGTACGGATCATAAGACCGGGATATTCTTTGGCGATGGTTTCTGCAATCGGATTGATGTAGGCCTTGAGCAGCAGCCCGGAATGCCCTTCAACTTTGGTGATCGCCTCGCATTCGGGACAAAGGCAGAAATATCTTGAGCCATCCATTGCAGAAATATCATAAACCAGCGGCCATTCTTCTTCTGATTTGTTCTTGCGGTCACTTTCGATCATATCTCGCAAAAAATCTAGAGTTATCCTGAGAACATCCGGATTGGTCAGGCAAAGTTGTGCAGGACGCCGTCCGTTGCCGGGCTTGCAAAAACGTTCGCCTTTTTCGTCCATACTGAAATATTCAGGATGTTCCGCAAAATATTTTGCGGGGCTAACATAATGATGAAAATTATGTGCAAACGGAACTTTACTGCTAACATTTGACTGAATTCCAGCATATTCCCCCACAACCCAAGGCGACCCTCTACCTTGGTTACCATTTGCGCGATTGCGTAATTTATAGCGCCAATATTCTTTAGCATATTTCATCGGGCAAGCTCGACGCATTAACCATAATGAAACGCTGTCATAGACAACTCGATTACTTATAGACGGTTTTTTTGTCAGATCATATCCTTCAAGTTTCAAGGATTTAATTGCAGGCAATACGGTAACATCATAATTTAAAAAATAAACACCCAACCTTTCCAACAACTCATAAACTCCATACAACGTGCCAACTGGACGACCACCGGAGATCACCAGATTGCCGTCAATACTTTTTAGCACCAGTTCCTCCCTTGCCAGTTTATTAAAAGTAATGCCGTTTTTGGCCGCAAATTCAGTTTGTCCAAGATAAACAATACCGTTTCCGCCCACCTGATTCTCCGTAACGATTGTGTATTTGTCTGGGGTAATTTGTTCTAGGAATAGTTTAAGCTCTTCCGCAGCAAGTTTTTCATATTTATTGGCAAGCCCGGAAACCGCAATTTTGTACTCCGTTCCCCAGGCAGTCAGCGCCAATACCGTTAAAATACCCAATGTCATCTTTTTCATAATGCTCCTCGCTCTTTATGTAATTTAAAACCATGGTTTGTTTATTCTGATTGCTGTACTTGCCCAAAAGAGAACGTCTCCTCTGAGCATGTTTTCCACGTGTCCGTCAACAAATAATCCGTTGGTGGTATTGCTATGACGGAAATTGATCCCGCCTGGAAAAATATCGTACTGCGTCGTCGCCGGATTAACATAATAAGTGTTTTCATTACAATCAAAT
>JAAYPP010000086.1 GCA_012519765.1 Lentisphaerota bacterium | reverse complement strand
AGTATTCCAAGCATGCTTCGTTGCTCGAGAATAGTTCCTCGAACTCAAACAGATTTTTGGGGTAGTCATACATATACTCATAATCTACATCTTGTGGTTGGTTGCGTCAAGTGCATACCCCAGTTTTTCTAATATCCATTTTATGAATCCGTGAAAACGGTTTTGATTTTTTCCTTAATGGGTGAGATGCCGGTATTACCAATTTATCACGGAATCAGATATTTCCCAAGTAACACGAAGTGATGCTTTTTAGGGAAACTAAAAAACATCCGCATCAAAAATCCAATTTCAATAATGGCCTTTAATGTACAGCAATTCAAAGTAAATACAAGGAATTTCCTGCTCAAAATAGGCAGTATAATTTGAAAAAAATAGTCGTATTAAAGCACTGTTGAGACCACCATCCATTCAAGATAACAATCCTGCCGTAAATCAATAATCCGGCAGATTTTTCTATCCATGAACTTCGCGCGCGCATAATGCGCGCGCGAAGTTTAGAGAGGCTTGTAAACGCTTTTTCAGGTTCCTTGCGAAGACCGGGATAAAAATATTACTGCGCGGAGTTTGATGCCGGTTTAATCCGTTTTTCCACCAGTGCCGAGAACATCGGGCTGTCTGCCGGAAATTCCTCAAAAATAAAGTAAGAGAGTCTGATCTGGTTTTGGTTGCAGAATGATTCGATTTTTTCGAATACAGGTCTGGAAATATTATGGGTAGTAATCACAAAATTATCGAAACGGCGTTTGGCATAGAGTTGCTCCAGCTCTTCTGAATTACCGATAACCTGAAAGCCGTAAACATTCAGGTTGCGCAATACCGGGTCGTCATCAATTATGCCGATGATAACCAGCGGGTAATACATATGATAATGGGTGAAGAGCGTGTGCAGATAAATCCGGCAGGAAAGACCACCCCCGAATATCACGGTTTTCGGCATGTTTTCAACCGCGGTTGCCTTCAGATAGAACTGCCGCAGTCCGAAACTCTCCAGATAACGCACCACAAAACGTTCGCCGCCAATCAGCAGAAAAGCCAGCATCGCGAAAAGCATAAAAGTCGCCACCACCTCCTGGAATGCCAGCCCTTCGAAAAGAATGCCGTGAATATACAAGGTGTAAACGATTGAAAAGCTGATCAGCGAAGCGAGCAGCAACCTTTTTACCAGCAGATAATAGCGGTTGATACCGGCGCGAAGCCAGAAGGTTTTGTAAATGCCGGACAGACAGAGCAGAACGGGAAACGGGGCGAGCATGCTCAGCAGCGAAGGCATCGTGAACGCGTCCTGATGATTGGAAATCAGCAGATACATTGCAATGAAGTAAGCCATGCAAACCAATATACTGTCAATGATGGGATGAACGGCAACCAGAATGATGCTTTTACGCGGTTTTTTTAAGCCATTGACCACAAAACGGAATGAATCCAGCAGTTCGATATTGGCCAGGCGAATCGCATACCCGATGGCGAACAACAACAGCAGATAGGTCAGGGCCGGCAGCGTCGTTCCGATTAACAGACATATCATCGCGACGGCAGCGAGCCCGATGGCGATCAGATAAATCAGCAACGCGGTCTTGGTTTGGCTTTTTTCCTTT
>JAAYPP010000085.1 GCA_012519765.1 Lentisphaerota bacterium | reverse complement strand
AAGATGAAAATTTCACGACGGTTTTGCGGCGATGGAAAAAGAGATGCAGCAACAGCGGTAGCAAAGTCAGAGGCAACGCCCAGAGAAAAACCGGATTGCCGAATTCCATCAGTTTTTCTCCAATTCCTGTTTTGCCAGGGCGGTTATGCAGGTGATGAATTCAGATTTTGCCTTGGTGTAATTTTCCCGGTCATCTCTGAAACTACGGGCACAGTCATATTTCAGTCGGGCATATTCTTCCGCTATTTCCGGGTGCAAACGCAAATAATCGCGAAAATAAAGGCGGTCCCAATGATGTTTAAAGTCGGCTTCCACAATATGCAGGTGCGCCTGGCGTCTGCCGTCTGCGTGTCGTAAGATGATCCAGGAATACCATGGACCGATATTGTCGCTGAAACTGGGGCGCCAGAAATAATCGGCGCCATCCGGTTCGAAGAGTGCCGGAAGTATCCTGTCCGCTTCTTTTAACGATTCAACCTCGATCAGCACATCAATAATCGGCTTAGCCGCCAGTCCTGGAACAGCAGTCGAGCCGAAATGCTCAATGCGACGAAAAAAGTTTGGCGGAACTTTCTCCTGTATCGCTTTTTTTATTTCTTCGAATTGCGCCGGATACTGCGGATTGTAATCGGTAATTACAATTTCATCTTTCAATACCCGGCTGATTTTTTCCTGTAAAGTTTCCATAATTTCCTATGCGTTCAATACATTGCTGTTCTTTTGCTGAAATATGCCAGTAAAGCACTTTCAAACGGCGTTGCGGTCGAAATCGTTTCGAACACCATCCGGTGGTGTTCGGTAAACATTCTTAATCGGTGGTTATACTTGCGTAACGCTTCAAGATAGTAACTCCGGCACGATTCACTTTCAACTTCAATGTTTTCAGCCGTTTCAAGATCCTCGAAACGAACCAAACCGCGGTAAGGGAACTTAAGTTCGTTTTCGGTCATCACTTGAAATAAAATAACTTCACATTTCTTAAAATCCAGATGATGCAACGGTTTGATGAAATTCTCTTTACGATCCAGGAAATCTGAAAATATCAATACCAGCGAACGTTGCGGAATCAATTCCGCTATCCGGCTCAGACATTTTTCCGAATCCGACTCGCCGCCCGGCTTGAGTTTTTCCAGCCGCTTCAGTTGCGTAGTCAGATGACTCAATGAATTCGAACATCCTTCGAGATTGCCGACCTGCTCTGCCCAGGTATAAAGTCCGAACGCGTCATGTTGTTTATGCGCCAGATACATGAATGCCGCCGCCAGATAGCAGGCGTAATTGAATTTGGCCGGCGACTCGGCACCGTCGTTCTGCATCGTCATTGAGTTGGACGTATCCAGCAGAATATATGAGTTCAGATTGGAGTCCTCTTCGAAACATTTTATATAGTGACGATCTGAACGCGCATACGTTTTCCAGTCGATATGTCTGACATCGTCGCCTGACGAATATTTCCGGTATTCAGAAAATTCCGAGGAAAACCCGCGATACGGTGAACGGTGAAGCCCGAGCATGCCGCCTTCAACCAGCGAACGCGCCACCAGCTCGATATTTTTCAGTGAGTCCAAAGTGCTTGACGGAAGATATGTATATGCCGTTTTGTTCATTGCAATACTTTGTGCACCTGTTTTGATGTTTTTAAAATTTACGCGCGCATAATGCGCGCGCGAATTTAAGACTGCTGTTTCACAAATATTTTTATCGCCGTAACCGCCAATAAATTTTGTTGATAATATAACGCTTAAATCCAGAGGTACAGCTAAAATAAATTTT
>JAAYPP010000010.1 GCA_012519765.1 Lentisphaerota bacterium | reverse complement strand
CCTGATATTTTGAAATAACCATTATTGTTGTTATATTTAATAAATTCAATTGTTTAAGCCTTATCGAATTATGAAAACCAAGGAGCAGAGGCAATTATGGCGAACCCGAAACTGATTGTTCTATCCGAAAAACTTCGGGGAAAATCGTTTGAGCTGACTGAGGATCTCCACACTGCGGGACGTTCTGATGCTAATAATTTTTGCATTAAAGATCCGAGTTTGAGTTCTCATCATTGCGATTTTATAAAAACTGAAGACGGCAGATATCTGCTCCGTGATAAAGAGAGCACCAATGGAACTCGCGTCAATAATGTTCCAATTTCCGAGCAGGTACTTAATTCCAGCGATATCATTCAACTTGGCGGCGTAGAAATTTTATATGATTATGATGACGGCAGCATTACCAGTACTACTCATACGCGCACCGGAATTGATCTGGACAGTACTGATATTGCGATAAAAACTGTCGTCACCAAGATGGACAATCTTTCACCTTTCGCCCTTGAAGATCGCAAGAAAGGGGTCAAAAGCCACAAGCTTATTTTGGCTTTGTTGGGGCTTTTGGGGCTGGGAATTATCGTCTTGCTTGGCTTCGTCGTTTATTTAATCATCAATAAACCGACAAGCTGATTTACGCTTTCAGGTTTTGTGTTTTAATATGGCGGGTTATTGAAACCGCCATATTTATGCTCTAGCCAGTTGTCGTATTGCGTGTTGGTTTCAGGCTTTTAAAACCACTGGTACTCCGGTATCAAAGAACTTGAGGGATGCGGACCAGTTCTCAAAATCCTCGGCATTTATGTGTTGAATTTTCAATCGCATAGGGTATATTTTCTATTCAATACTTTACTTTTATCAGGGAAATTTAATGGACAACAAAAATAAGCCTCCACAGCAGCAGGAAAAAGAACAGGATAATAAATCAAATCAAAAAGGCGGCACCCCTCCTTTACCGCCGATCAAAAGATCTCCGGCTTCCGCTATAGTCTGGCTCTTGATCCTGATTGCTTTCGGGGTACTTCTGGTGATGAAAACCGGATTTGGCGAATCTCCGACGCGCAAAATCAGCCAAAGCGAATTTGAGACATATTTGCAGCAAGGTCAGATTATCAGTGCTAAAACCAATGCTGAAAGTGATCGTATCATGAATATTGAGGGCAAAATGCGCCTCACTGCAATTGCCGTTACTCCGCCATCCCAGTCCCAAACAGAGGACAAACCTGAAACCGCTCAAGAAGCTAAAACCGTTAAATCAGAGAACATCGTCAACTATCGGACCAGAGTGGTTTATTCCGAAAAAATTGATGAAATGTTGCGCTCTTATAATGTTTCACGTGAAGTAGAAACCCGTGAAAACTGGTGGAATGCACTGGTCACGCTGATTCCAATATTGTTGATTATCGGATTAATTTATTTTTTATTTTCACGTCAGATGAAAATGGCAGGCAAAGGAGCGATGCAATTTGGAAAAAGTCGCGCCCGCGTAATTATGCCCAGCGATCTCAATATCAGTTTTGACGATATCGCCGGTGCTGATGAAGCCAAAGAAGAAGTCAAAGAGATTATTGACTTTCTGAAAGACCCTCTCAAGTTTAAATTAATCGGCGGTAAAATACCGAAAGGCTGCCTGCTTACAGGACCGCCCGGAACCGGCAAAACACTGCTTGCCAAAGCAGTCGCATCTGCAGCTAATACCCCGTTCTTTTCCATTAGCGGTTCAGATTTTGTAGAAATGTTTGTCGGGGTTGGAGCGAGCCGTGTTCGTGACATGTTTGAACAGGCGCGAAAACACTCTCCCAGCCTGATTTTCATTGACGAAATTGATGCCGTCGGCCGGTCGCGCTTCTCTGGTCTGGGCGGCGGACACGATGAACGCGAACAGACTCTTAACGCCATGTTGGTGGAAATGGATGGGCTGGAAACTCAAAGCGGCATCATTGTAATTGCTGCAACCAACCGTCCAGACGTCCTCGATCCCGCATTATTGCGTCCGGGCCGATTTGACCGTCAAATCAACCTTGATTTGCCGGATATCAAGGGACGTCGCCAGATTCTCGATGTCCATATTAAAAATATTCGTGTTGGTCCGGATGTAAAACTGGACTTGATCGCCAAAACTACCCCCGGTTTTTCAGGCGCGGACCTTGCCAATTTATGTAATGAAGCTGCATTGTTGGCAGCTCGAAATAATCGCGAATTTGCCATTCAGGCTGATATGGAAGAAGCCCGCGACAAAGTTCGCTGGGGACGTGAACGCCGCAGTCGTAAAATAAACGATCGCGAACGTAAGCTTACTGCTTATCATGAGGCCGGCCACACATTGCTCGCAATGTACTGCGAAAACGCCACTCCGGTACACAAGGTTACAATTATTCCGCGCGGCTGCGCTTATCTCGGGGCCACCATGACCATGCCCAATGAAGATTCATATACTCAAAGCCGTAACGAGCTGATGGATGAGCTGGCTGTGCTGATGGGCGGACGGGTAGCAGAGGAACTGGTTTTTAAGGATATCACCAGCGGCGCGGCAGGAGATATTGAACATGCTTCAAGAATCGCCAGGTTAATGGTTTGTGCGTTTGGGATGAACGATGTTATCGGACCGGTGCGTTATGGCGATTTGACTCATCCGGTGCATGTTCGAGCAGATCAGGGTAGCGGCGACAACTACAGTCAGGTGACCGCTGCTAAAATTGATGAAGAAGTTAAGAATATTGTTCACAGCGCTCTCGAACGCGCCAGAGATATACTCAGAACCCATTATGACGAACTGGAAAAAATAGCCTGTGAGTTATTGGAAAAAGAATCTTTAACCGGTAACGAAGTACGTAAGCTGATTGGAATGCCAATTATTGAAGAAGAAACTTCAAAAAGTGACACGGAAATGGAAAAAGATACCAGCTCACCGGCACCGGCAGAATCAGCAGAACCTGAAATTGAAGACAACCCGGAAGTTGCCGATACCCCGCAGTGAAATGAATCCTGAACCCCTATCGACGCTCCTTGAAGAAAATCAGCACGGAGTTGTAATACCATGCTGGATTCAACCCAAGTCGTCCCGGGATTCAATTGTCGGAATTCAAGGCGATGCCATAAAGATCAGCATTACTGCCCCGCCGGTTGACGGCAAAGCCAATGCATGTCTTTGCAAATATCTTGCAAAGATAGCTGGTGTTTCCAAATCTTCTGTCAGGCTGATTTCAGGGCAGGCTTCGCGTCGAAAATTATTCCAGATAGACAACATCAGCAAGCAACAGTTATTGGACAAGCTTCTTGCCCATTCACGTTAAAAACAAATACGCCGTCATTGTAATATTGCAATGACGGCGCTTCCAATTTTAACGTGACAACTCAATCCGCTTTGTGAATATGGACATCCTGTTGCGGGAAAGGAATAGTTATACCTTCAGCATCAAAACGCTTTTTGATATTTTCTTTGACAGAAAACAATACTGGCCAGTAATCAGCGGTTTTTACCCACGGACGGACCACTAAGTTTATACTGCTGTCGCCTAATTCAAGTACTGCGACAACTGAAGCTGGTTCAGCAAGAACTCTTTCGTCTTTAGCCAGAATATCCTCCAAAACCCGTTTTACCTTGTCCAGATCATCGTGGTAACTGACACCTGCGACAATATCAACGCGGCGAATTTCTTTGGCCGAATAATTGACAATTTTGTCAGTAGTAAGTTTGGCGTTCGGTATGATAATCTTTTTATTGTCCGGCGAATTTAGATCAGTAGTGAAAATTCCTATGTCTTCCACTGAACCTGCGGCACCGCCACCTTCAATATAATCACCTACCTTGAATGGCTTGAATATAATCATCAAAATTCCTGCGGCAAAATTGGCCAGCGAACCCTGCAATGCCAAACCGATAGCCAAACCCGCGGAACCCAGAACCACTACAAATGAGGCTGTTTCCACACCCATTTTCCCCAACGCCGCAATTACGGCAAAAGCAAAAATACCGAAATAACATATTTAGATATGAAGGATATCAGCGTCTCATCAATATGCAATTTGCGAAGTGTTTTCTTGAGTAATGCACGTACAATTTTGGCGACGATACGCCAACAGTGCCGCAATTACTTTTAATCCATACAACGCAATCCACTCTTGAATTTTTGGCCATAATTCTTCCATGTTCAATTCCTTTTTTATGGGTTTATAAAGTTCATCCTACCTGAGGATGTAGTCAAAAGTACAATAATACCTTGATAGACCTTTGCAACCTCCTGATTACGTGAAAGATTCAGCGAGAAACAGTAAGCGGGTTAACCATAATCGTGATCCGATTAATCGCGGATTCAGGAAACCATTCCGGGGTCTTATGGATTTATCGCTTCGCCATCGGCATTTTTAGGCATCCAAGCCAGATTTGCATTTTGCCACTGATTCAGCATTGTTTGCGGGTTAATGCCCAGCCAGTGCGCGGCCGCATTATAGAACGCGCGTCGATCGCGTGAAGACATCGAACGATATGAATAAAGGCTGTTGTCTGTTTCGAAAGAGCCGTTAACCAGGTTGGCGGCAGTTGCATAGCTAAAAAAATTACTGTTAATCAGATTAGTGTTTTCCGCGCGTGCCCCGGTGCGTAATTCAACCTGGTTCAAGGGAGTGAAAGCGTAATTTGGTCGATCCGCGGCATTGGCTTCCGAGTAATCTCCGCTTTGCAGCGCCTCAGTAATTACACCGGCTTCATCATTTGACAGGAAAACGGCACGGTCATTACCGTCAAAAGGCATCCGATTATCTCCGTAATACCAATAGTTAATATCAGCACGAACAGTCAGTTCATCGACTTCGGATTTCAGTGCGTTAATTTCAGCGTTACGTTTACTCTCCTGAAGCATTTTTATGTTTGTAACACTGATGCCCGAAATCAGAATAACAGCAACAATCATCACTAAAATACCGATCAAACCGGCACACATTTCTACCATGGCCTGACCGCGTTCATAATTTTTTCTGTTCATTTTCAATTACTCCGTCAAAGCCGTGCCGGTCCGATATTTTTGCCTCTGCTATAACCTCCCCGTCCGGGGATGCGGGTATAAAGATAATATTCCTCATTGGTCAGCGGAGGTCGAACACCGCGGTCTTTATAATATAGTATAAATGGTTTAGAAATGGCAGTACCTCGCCTATCATACTTTTTTTCTTCCATAATAATAGGTTCGCCATTTTCTCCGACCTGCGTATATAGATTTTCACGCGACGCTTCATAAGCAAGGGGACCGACATATGCCTGCTGCAACCAACCGGCACCTTCAGGATTAGCAATCGGATCATATTTATAGTTGCTTTGGAAATATTCCGGCACTGCCATTGAGCTGTAGTTGCTCGGTGTAAATGCCGGATTAAAAATCGATTTCCGGTTCTCCGGGTTTGCCAACCAGAGCAAAGCCTCATAATAATGCGCCGTCCCAGCTGGCGGTGCTGTAGACTCAAGTACGGTTTCGCCAGATTCATCCCTGCCTTCAACAGCAGGCGGATCAAAAGTACTTAATTTGCCGAGCCAGACCAGGAAACGTTCCAAATTGGTAAATGACGATTGAAAGGCGGTTGTCGCAAACATGGT
>JAAYPP010000084.1 GCA_012519765.1 Lentisphaerota bacterium | reverse complement strand
TTAAAATCTCAACTGCTTGCGGATTTAATCGATAGATAGCAAGCGCCGCGCATTATCCCAGAAAATTTTATTTTTTTCTTCCGGCGAAAGAGGAAGGCGATTGATAAAATCAACATCTTTCTTCTGGTCACGCCATGGACTGTCCGAGCCGAATAATATCCGGTCTATTCCGTGCGAACGCATCATTTGGACAACCTTATCATCCGGTACGAAGCCATCAAGAAAACTGGTATCGAGATAAACCGGAAGCCCGATCAGATGTTTTTCGACATCATCCCACATGCCCCATGATCCGAAATGAGCCAGTATCAGCGTCAGTTCCGGCCAGCGCCGATGAAATGCCGCCAATGATTCAGGGTCAGAGTGATAGGGCGGTGGAAAGCCGATATCACCGCCGGCATGAGTCACCAGAAACATGTCGTGCTCGATCATGGTGCGCCAAAGCGGTTCCAGTGCGACATCATCATAACTAAACTGCTGATATTCGGGATGAAGCTTAATTCCGCGAAAACCATTTTCATAGAGCCAGTGGACATGTTCACCGGGCTTTTCCATCTCTGGAAAAACTGTTCCCAGCATAAAAATCCGTCCGCCATGTTGTTCCAGCGCCCACTGATTGATTCCGGTGACGTTTTCAGGTTTGTTGGCTAGCGGCAGCCCGACCGCATAATCAATGCCGGCACGATCAAGCTCGGCAAGCAGTCCGTCACGAGTGCCGTTGGAAATCGGATTAACCCCTAATGATTTACACAGCGAAATGGCTCGTTCGGCCAGATTTTCGGGGTAAAAGTGAGTATGAAAATCAATAAACATTTTAATCAGTAATTAACTGGGTTTTATTGTTTTTAACCATG
Organism: Lentisphaerota bacterium; assembly: GCA_012519765.1. Taxonomy (GTDB): domain Bacteria; phylum Verrucomicrobiota; class Lentisphaeria; order Victivallales; family Victivallaceae; genus UBA7640. The sequence continues at coordinate 787 of JAAYPP010000084.1, read as the reverse complement.
ATCATGAAAATAAAAAAGGCGATTTAAACCGCCTGATCAATCTTTATATAAATGTGAGTTCAGCTATTGGCCGTTTCTTCACGAATAATGTCATGAATCCAATCCACATCGGGAAAGAAATCAATAAAGAAAGAACGCATCATTACCGCCAGTCCATTTTCGCCAAGCTCCCAATCCAAAGCTTCGTCGCCAAGAGCTTCCCGGACGTTGGTCTGATCAAAAACAATGTCAGAAGCAAAATATGGGAGTAAATCGCCGAGAAAACGGCTGATCATGTCATCGCCATCTGTTTTTTCGCGATGTTCAACCTCAACACCTTTCAGTCTCAATGTCCGACAAACCGCATGATCAATCATGCTGGTAGTAACCGGACTGTCGCCGGTGACGTGATAAGTCTTGTTACAAACCGGCTTCTGAAAAAGAGCAGTAATCGCTTTCTGAACATAATCAATCGGTACAAAATAAACGCGTTCGGATGGAATTGCATTGAAGTGAGCGTTAATATCAATCCAGTCACGAGGATCAAGATTCTGTTTGAAGCATTGGTTCTTTTTTAGTTTCGAAAGAAATTCAAGAATACGGTAAAAAGCCAGCGGCCTCCGAATCCGGCCGTCTTCAACCCTGCCGGTAATAATCGACGGCCGATAAATAGTAAACGGGATTCCAGAGTTGCGCACTAATGTTTCAGCTTTGAACTTACTTTCCTCGTATGGGTTGTTGAACCCGGAATTGATCGGGGCATCTTCCATTGCCCGCCCGGCAAGACGTCCTGCAACATATGCGGTGC
>JAAYPP010000083.1 GCA_012519765.1 Lentisphaerota bacterium | reverse complement strand
GTTATTCTGCTTTGTTTTTTACGGCTAGCAGCCTTATCTTAAGCAAAGATTTTCGTATTTAGTCAAAAAAAGTCATGGATGTTCAGATGAAAAAACAAGATGTCAACCGTTATTTTCCTTTGTTTATATATGTTTTCTGTTTTATAATTTCTGTGGTAGTTTTATGGCAAGGAAGGAGTTTTGGCTTGTTTCCCATGCCGAGCCCCGGCATGGATCAACTTAATTTTCTAGACCATGCCCAGAATATGCTCAAAGGCATTTTACCTGATTACAGCTATAAATTATCATTTTCATATACTGTTTTTCTTGCCTTTTTGAGTCTCATTACGGGTGGTGAAATATTAATCATGAGAATATTGCAAATAGCTTTGTGTTCTTTGATCCCCGTGGTTATTTACAAGCTTTGCCGCTTATTGCGTTGTAGCTTTATCGCTTCACAAATCGCAGCACTGCTATATTGTTTTTATGGCACCAGTATTCTGGTTTCCATCGGATTTTTGAGAGCTGCGCCTTTAGCATTATGCTTTATAGGTTTTGTATATTTGCTAGTCAAAGGATTTTACTCTAAAAAATATCATCATTACTTATGTGCTGGCTTGCTTGCCGGCTTGGCAATTTTGGGGAGAGAAAACTTTATTCCTATTGCTTTAGCTCCACTCATTATGCTGTTTTTCCCGGTCGTTCGCAAACATGTATCAGGTCAGAAAATCGCTATATATCTTGTCGGTATTTTTATCCTCATTGCTCCATTAATAATGTACAATTATATCAGGTTTGACGCGCCGGAATTAATCCCTGGAAACTTTACTCATATCTTTAAGTTTTATCATGGAGAAAAAACAGTTGAAAGCTCTGGGAAACTTGCGAATAGTATTATTAACCGTGTACCATCGCAGGTAAAGATGTTTGCTTCATCTTATGAAGCTCCGAACAGTTTGGCTCTCTATGCACACCGAGAAATTATCTCACTGCTTAACGTCCTGCGCGTGCCGTTTAATTTGATTCTCGCAATGGCCATCCTTGCCCTCTTTTTGGATTTTAAGCATCTGAGGAGCCTTTTTATCGGCGGCATGGCGACGGGTTATTTTCTAACGATAATCTATTTTTCAATGTTTTATCGTTTCAGGGTAGTTGATGTCCCACTGTTGCTAGTATTGTGTGGGATTGCTATTCGTAGCCTGATGCAGACGAAGTCGCGAAAACTAATATATTCATTTTCAGCAATCTTTGTGATTTTGTTCTTTTTTATGACTTACACGCATCCCAACAAAATACGGACTGGAAGCGAACGCCGTAGCGTAATTGGTCTTTTGATTTCCAATAAAGATTATTATCGAGCTGAAAAGCTTATCGATGGACTTATTGAGGACGAAGTGCCTTTAAATAATATTGAAAAACATCTAGTTAAAGAGATTTATAACGAAGGATATAAAGAGGACGCAAAACGTTTGTTTACAAAATATAACGAGAATATCCCAAGCATAAAACAGCAGTAAATTACAGATTGAACAGTGGCGCGGATCATCAAATTAACGACCGCTGAATATTGACACATGCTTGTGGGTTAGTTTTATGCTTCAAGAGTTTCTTGGGCTACTCGTTGTACATTCCCTCCAATAATTTTTTTAATGTCCTTATCGCTGTAATTACGTTGAACCAATCCAACTGTAAATAGTGGCCAGTTAGTCCAAGCGACAGAATCAAACATCTTGGAACCTTGTGCATCAGCATCTATGATAAACTGAGAATCTACTTTTGGCCAAAATTTTTCAAAAATGGGCCGTCGTGCCGGAAGATTGAGTGGCTTGGGATCAGGGGCACCAACCTTAGTACCGTGATCTGTACCGATTGCGACATAATCGGTGCCGTATTTTTTCGCGACATAATCAATATGGTCAAGGAAAGAATCAATATACCCACTACCTCTATAGAAAGCAGGAATAGCACAGATTCCAATGTATCCGCCGCTTTTAACAATTGCACTTATTGTTTCATCATTCTTAGCTCGGTAATGACTACTCAGTTTACCTGCTACTGAATGACTGGCAACCACTGGCTTGTTCGAACATTGTGCCGCTTCTAAGCTGGTGCGCTGTCCAGAGTGTGCTACATCCGGTATGATACCGACACGATTCATTTCCCATATAATTTCTCGGCCAAAGTCACTTAGCCCGGCGTTGGTTTTTTCAGCGCATCCATCACCAATCAGATTTCTTCTATTGTAAGTTAGGTGCATCATGCGCACACCGAGTCGGAAAAAAACTTTTAACGTATCAAGTGCACTTTCAACGGAATCAATTTCATGCGGCACTGGTACGCCGTTAGTGGTAAGATACAGGCAGCGTTTGCTGTTCTCCTTGGCGGTAATGATCTGTTCGGGAAATACAACTCGCGAATATAATTCGCTGTGGCGATCAGCTACGTAGGTAAAGCAACTCAGTCGTTTGATTAGCTGTTCAATTGAGTTTCCTTCAACTCCGGCATTTTGAAACACGCAATCAACACCCGACCAATTCCATGCTTCAGTGATTTGTTCCAACATCCTTGGTAATTCAAGTGAACCAAGCATATTGAACTCTTCAATTGCGTCGCTGATCTCGTCACGTCCAGCGCCAGCGGCAATAATTTGGCGTATTTGTTCCGGATAAGTTCCTTGTCCGATTGGGGCGAAGCCGTAAGCATCCCATACCAATGACTCTTGATGTAGCTCTAGACCGTGTTGCAATTCTGACTCAGAGGGCTTCAGTACTTCAAGACCGATTTTACGACATTCTTCAAAACTACGCGACATAATTCCTCTCTTGTTAGTAATTAGACTAATGAAATGTTTTGTATAAGTACATCAATAAAGTTACCAAGTCAAATTTCATATTAATATAAGCCATGAATTTGCGATTTATTCAAAAATTACGGTGATTAACTCAATAGTTCCTGAAAAATAGTCATAAAACTTATCCGGAAGGTTTAAAGTGAGATGGAGGGAACCCGCGCATTCTGGTATAAAAGCGAGACAGAGCGTAAATGTCAGGGAAGCCTGTTGTTTCGGCTATTCGTCCGATTGAAAAACTGGAATATTCCAAATGGTTCTCGACCAGCTCTAGGCATACTCGGTCGAGATAGCGTTTGACCGATGTATCGCCGTTCAGCTCGGGACATTGCTTCGCTGCACGAGCGAATGAATATTTTAGGCTGGATACAGTGCAACCCAACCGTGCCGCAGCCGTCTCGACATTGATTTCTCTACCTTCTGATAAGACCATTTCACGTAACTGCGTAATAGGCTCTGGTAATGCTGTACCCTTCTGGAAACCACGGTAAACGTAATGCATAATATTCAACAAAAGATATTCCAGCGCATCCTGTTTGTGATTGACGATCAACGATCCCTGGGTCTCATCTGCAATCAATTCCAAAAGCACTCGTCCCCACCATCGAGTAAGGGAGTCTGGTGGGACCAGTCGAATTCGACTACCAGACAAATCAGTGTCATCTTCAATCTTGAATTTAAAAGAATAGGACTCAGTATTAGGATGGGGCTTCTGAAATCCGTGAGAAGACTGTGGTGGAACTAAGAAAACCATACCGGGCTGGAGCGTGAGTATCTTTTTGCCATCATGGGCCGCAATACTCCCTTTTACACAAAATTCCAGTTGCCAGTGCGGATGGTCGTGAATTGTAAGTTGACGAATAACTTCGTTTTGGTCGTGGCACCAGTGCAGAAGTTCCAACTGAATCAGATTCATATTTCTCCAAAATGCCAAATTTTCTCTCTGTTATGCCATTTACTTTATACTTTATTGGCTGTATAATCAAACCACACTGCAAAATATTATAGGATTTTTAAAATATGAATAAGATTCGTACAAATTTAGAAAAACACATGAACGAACTGTGTTTAACAATAGGTTCACGCCATGTCGGCTCTGACGGAGAAAAACTTGCCGCAGACTATATTGAAAATGAATTTCGTCGTTGCGGCTACCAGACGGTACGGGAAAAATATTCAACTACGGGATGGAATTTAAAATCCTTTGAATTCACGAATCAAACCAGCCGGATCCAAATTCCGGGAGCAGTTCCTTGCTTTTTCTCTCCATCCGCCGAAGTAGAGGGCAAATTATTATGGCTCAAACGTGGCGATCTCGCACATCTTGACGACTTGTCGGTCAAAGGTCGTATATGTATGGTAGCATCGGTATCATCTCAGGAGGATGTTAAAGGACGTAATCAAATTGCTGAAGAACTGGACAGCCTTGGAGCGGCCGCAGCGATTTTCATCAGCGATATCCATACCTCTCTAGCAGCGAGCACCAAAATTCAGCGTTCGCCATTTTTGAATCAGCTTGGGTGCTGTGCTGTGGCTGAAGAAGGAGCGCTTGAATTAGCACGACATAAAGACGACGTGTATCGAATTAAACTCGAGGCTTTGTGCTTTCCACATGAAAGTTGCAACGTTATCGCTCGAGTTAGTGGATTTAACCCATCTTTCGCACTCAAAAATTTGACATGTTGATAGTCAACGACTTAAGTGGTCGGCTGGCACTACACTTTTTTTACATCTTACAGCGAAAGACTTTTTTGTGAACGGGCAGGGACTTCC
>JAAYPP010000082.1 GCA_012519765.1 Lentisphaerota bacterium | reverse complement strand
TTTTTGGTGCTTATGTTGTTGTTCATCAACACATTACAATATATCGCCAACAGGAGGAGATTTCAAGAAAAAAACGAGTAAAAGTCGTTGATTATTAAGTGGTTAACGAATTTTGCAGAACACATAATACTAAAACATGAAGAGGCAAAATGACATCGTTTAAAATGAGAAAGCTGTCACTGACGTTATTATCCGTTATTTTATCAGGGTCAATAGTGTCTGCCGACGACAGTTCTGTCGTCAAAACAGAAAAAGCAGAGATAACAGCCGGAGCCACCGTCACCCCGGCACAGCATGAAGTGCTGGTTGACCAGTTACGTTCGCTTTTGGCACCATCAGAAATAAGCAAAATAGAAAAAGCTAAAAGTTTACCGTTGAAGCCGTTTTATAAGATAATTCCCGGAGTTGACGGGTTTTCAACTTTAGTTTACTATTGTCGCTATATTGAAGTTAACAAAGAATTGGTCAACGCGATGGAAAGTACAGTTACCAACCAGGGGATTGTAGAGCGTTCTTCGGAGCAGAATGTCATTGTCATTCATGACCGTACTGACAAAATGACCGAACTGGCGAATGTCATGATTGCGATGGACGTTGAAGCTCCGCAAGTTTTAGTTGAAGCTAAAGTGGTTGAAGTGAATGTCGGCGACGGCATGCAGCGCGATTTTGATTTCAAGTTCAGGGGTACCCACGGTTCGACTGCCGGAGTTGATACTTCAATTCAAGGTCAGTCAAAAAGTGACAAAGGCTTGAATGTGGACTGGTTTCCATATGTTTCAGGTAGCAAAAATTTTGAGATCAATTTACAATGGCTCATGCATGGGCAGCGGGCAAAAATTCTTTCGGCTCCCAATATCATTGTTTCCAGGAATTCGCCGGCAACTATCACTACCGGTGAAGAAGTGCCGATTCAAAGCAGCAGTACTGTCGGCAGTTCGACCAATATCTCTACCACCTTCAAACAAGTCGGGGTTATTCTGGAGATTATTCCTAAGTTCATCAATAATGATACGGTAACTTTGACCGTTGCGCCGGAAGTTTCCAATATCAGCAGTTATACCAAGATAACCAGCGGTGAAACCAGTTACGACGCTCCGCATGTTTCGGTCCGAAAGGTTGAAAGTACCTTAACTCTGTCGGATGGACAGGTAATCATGCTGGGTGGACTTTATTCAGATAAAGAAACAATTAATGAGGAAAGGACGCCGTTCCTCTCTGATCTCCCTTATATCGGGGAGTTTTTTACCGCGAAAAACCGAGGACGTGAACTGGTACAATTGATATTCTTTCTGCGTGTCACAATTCTTTCACCTGATGTTATTGCCAGTTCGGTAATTTATGATCCCGGAGCGCAAGCTAAAGAAGTTCGCAAAATCGGTACTATGTTGCAAGAGTCCACTGAAGTATTTCCAAAAGATCAGGACGCCAATAAGACAACCTTGGAACAGATTGAGAAAGAGTTTCTAGACCGCGATAAACTCAGTAAAGATTGAGGCTGTCAGTGATGAAGTTAAAACGTAATCATATTGTTAAAGCCTTGCTCGCCGTGGTATTGGTTGCCGGTTTGGGTGGCGTCTATCTCTGGTATAGGTCGCGCCCCATCAATAATAAAGAAGACTCAAGCGAAACCGGTGAAAAAGATAATCGGGCTCCAGACCGCATTTTTACCTTGAAAAAAGGCGACTTGGTACTCGGAATACTTCAGTCCGGATCGGTCAATGCTCAGAAAAAATATAAACTGTCATTGGAGGCTGCCTTCAATACCAAATTGGATTGGGTAATTCCTGAAAACAGTTCGGTCAAAAAAGGCGATGTCCTGGCAAAATTTGAAACCGAGGAACTGATTGAACGCATTGATGATCAGCAGATTCAGGTTGAGAATAATGAAAAAGAACTTTCAATCGCAATTGAAGAAGAAAAGATTTTGCTTAGTACTAATCGCGCAAGTATTAAAGAAGCTCATGACCGGGTGGTTGATACCGATAATAATCTGCGAAAATACTTGAGAATTGAACGTCGTCAGTTGCGCGATAAACTGGAACTGGAGGTTGATAATGCCGAAATCGCGCTGGTCGCTGCGGAAAATGCATTGAAGAAAAAGAAAGAAACACTGAGCCAGTCGGTGTCGGAGCAGTCAAAACGTGAAGAAAATGAACAGGAACTCAAAAAACTTCAAAATTCCATTGATGCTGCTCATAATAATATCAGCAATGCCCAGCGCGATTTGACATTGTTTAAACGTTACACCAATCCCAGCAAGATTACTTCGCTGGAAAATGCGTTTGCGCAAGCTCAGTTGAATTACGAAAGAGTAAAAATATCTACGGCTTCACAACTTGTCCAGAAACGTCGCCAGATTGCCAATATCCGCCGTAATTTGCGTAATAACCGAACACGACTGGAAAGGTATCAGTCATATCTTGAAATGATGCAGCTGATCGCACCGGTTGACGGTGTGGTGATTTATGGTGATCCTGACGCACGTTATGGCAGAATTGAAATCTCTCTCGGGATGGATATTCGGCGAAATCGCATTCTTATGACTATTCCGGATATGAATAATCTGGTGGTTGACTTTGATCTTCCTGAACAGTTTCGTTCCAAGGTTAAAGTTGGCGATCGTGCCATTATTACTCCCGAATCTATGCCGACTCTGAAAATTCCCGGAAAAATCCGTTCGATTGAAACATTGCCGGTAAATATGATTATCTGGGACCGTAATTCGCCCAAAATTTATAAATCAGTTATTGAGCTGGATCGGCAGGAACCGTTATTGGTCAGCGGTGTCAATGTGCAGGTGAATATTGTTACCAAAACCATCAGAAATACTCTTTTCGTTCCGATTGAAGCCGTTTTTGAAGACAAGGAACGTTTTATTGTCTATAAAAGCTCTTTTGGCGTACCGAAAGAAGTTGAAGTCAAAATTGGCGATTCCAATGATAATTCTGTACAAATTCTGAGTGGACTTGAAGAGGGAGACAAAGTCTATCTCTATCGTCCTTATCAGAAAAAAGGTCAGGATGGTTCTTAAGGCTGATTATGAACTCGAAAAATAATTCCGCAGTTGTCAGGCTTGACAATATTATAAAAACTTATCATCTGGCAACCTTGGATGTCCCGGTCTTAAAAGGCGTCAACATGGCAGTCTGGCCGGGAGAATTTGTTGGCATCATGGGAACTTCAGGTTCCGGCAAATCGACTTTGCTGAATATCCTCGGCCTGCTGGATACTCCTACAGACGGTAAATATCAGCTGGATGGTCAGGAAGTGCAGAGTTTTTCTGACAGCGAGCTGGCAGTTATTCGCAACCTTAAGATTGGCTTTATTTTTCAGTCTTTTAATTTGTTCCCGCATCTGACTGTTGAACAAAATATCGAAGTTCCGATGGTTTATGCTAATATGCCTAAACGGGAACGAATTCAAAGAGCTCGTGAGCTTGGAGAGCGCGTTCGGCTGGGACATCGTTTAAAACACCGCCCTAACGAATTGTCGGGCGGTGAATGTCAGCGTATTGCGGTGGCCAGAGCATTAGGAAATCGGCCGTCTTTTCTGTTGGCCGATGAACCGACTGGAAACCTCGATGAAAAAACCAGCAACCAGGTCATGGAGTTTTTTCACGAATTGAATCGTGATGCTAAAATGACCATCGTCATGGTTACACATAATCCCGCTTTGGAAAATACTTTTCACCGGGTAATTCATCTGCGCGACGGGCGTGTGGTCGATCGCAATGGCGATCCGATTATGGGCGGACATTCCAGTATGGAAAATTCTTTCGGAGGACATAACTAAGATGTTAGTGACTGATTTATTCCGAATGTCTTTCCATAATTTGTTGCTTCACAAAATGCGTTCATTGCTGACTTCGCTCGGCGTTATTTTCGGGGTCGGCAGTGTCATTGCCATGCTCGGTATTTCAGAAGGGGCCAAAAGGCAGGCGTTGGCGCAGATTGAAGCAATGGGAATTGATAAAATTATTGTTTATACCCAGAAACCTCCAGTTTCCGGAACCAGCGAAGGTTCTGCAAATATCAGTATGGTCGAAACTTTCGGCTTGACTAATGTTGATTTAAATCATATTTCCAGAATGGATAATGTTGAAGCGGTAACCATTCTTCGTGACGCCAGAAAAAAAGTCAACAAAGGAACAACCAGGCTGGATGTCAAACTGGTCAGTGTCACTATCGATTTTCTTGAAGAATCAGTTTCGCAGATGGTTCAGGGGCGTTGGTTTCACCCCAAGGATTTTGAAAGTACCTTGAGCGTTTGTGTAATCGGTAATGCCGCCAAAAGACGAATGTTCAGCCTGGGCGAACGCAATGTTATCGGGCGTAATATTTATGTTGAAGGTGCCTATTTTAAAATTATCGGCATTGCCGAAAATTTTATGGGAACCCAATATTCAGAATTGGGCAGTCCCAATGACATGATCATGATCCCGAAGAGTACCTCTGATAGCCTGTATGGCAATTATGCCAGCATTACTGAAGGCCGTCAACAACGTATTCAGAATGTTGACCATGACGTTTTTATGGTCAAAGTACGGGATACTATGCATATCGATGATACCTCAAAACGGATTTCGGCATATTTAACTAAAATCCACCGTAAAGTTAAAGACTGGGGAATGCTAGTTCCCTATGACCTATTGTTGCAACAGGAAAAAACTCAGAATATCTTCACGATTGTAATGGCTTCAATTGCCGGTATTTCTCTGATTGTCGGCGGTATCGGCATCATGAATATTATGCTGGCCAGTGTCTTTGAACGCCGTAAAGAGATTGGAACGCGGCGCGCGCTTGGCGCGTTAAAAGGCGACATTCTTGGACAGTTTTTGATTGAAACCGTTTTTCTGACCACAATTGGCGGATTTCTTGGTATCTGTGTCGGACTTGGAATATCATCTTTGATAACTTTTTATACGGAGATGCCGACTTATTGCAGCTTGTGGAGTATTATGCTGTCCTTGCTGATCTCTTCTTTTGTCGGCATCGTTTTCGGGACTTATCCGGCATGGAAAGCGGCTAACCAGAATGTGATTGAAGTCTTGCGTTCCGAATAAATTTTAGTCATCAGCTTTCAGTTACTTCGGCTGTATCCGCTTTTCGACTCAATAATAATCCGATTATATTGGTCAAATTGATCTGTTTCTGGCTTTTTAAACTTCGCGCGCGCATAATGCGCTCGCGAAGTTTAGCAGCGGCAAAATCACAACGCTGGTATGGATCTAG
>JAAYPP010000081.1 GCA_012519765.1 Lentisphaerota bacterium | reverse complement strand
ATGGATTTTGCGATTTTTGCTTTTGGCGGGAATGCCGACAATGCTTTGACTCAAGTTCGACAAATTATGAAATTATCTCCTGACGGACATGCCATGGGCAGAATCGTTTTAGTGGGCGGATGTTCGGTTGAAGTCAATGGCGGAGCCACAAACGGTAACCTGGATATTTTAATTTCATCACGCACCGGTCCGGGTTATCATGATCCGCAATGGGAACACGGGGCAGATTATCCAAATGCCTTTGTCACTCATAATACCCGCCGTAATCTTTATGAGATAATAAACCTGATTGCTGAGAAACGTTTAATTGTGAAACCTATGACTACACATCGTATGCCCTTGGAAGAAGTGGAAAAAGCTACCGAGTTATTAATCAATTCTCCCGATAAAGCTCTTGGTATCGTTCTGCAAATGTCACATTAGAGAATTGATATGACAGTTCAGTCCGTAAAACACGATTATTCAGCGGTCAAAGATACCGGACAAATTCCTTTGTGTATGATCGGCGACAGCATTACCTGGGCGGATTTCGGCGATCATTGGCGCAAAGAATTGTTGACACATTTGCCCAACCTGGCTTTTATCGGCTCGCATACCGCTTGTTTTGGTTATAGCCACGCGGGCGAAGGAGGCGATACCGTCGCAAAAGTTCTGGCACGACTGGAGGATATTCCCGACTGCCCATATTACCATCTGCATATCGGAACCAACAGCAATTCCGTGAAGGAAAAGGAATGTGTTCTGCTTCAGGCAAAAGAGACGGCCGCAACCATTGTCGAAATTGTCAACGGACTTCTGGCCAAGCACGGTGTTAAAAAGGTCTTTCTGGCCTCAATTATGCCCTGCTATACGGACAACTCGCTCCGCGACCTCTGCAATCATGAAACCAATAAAATCCTGAGAGCAGAATTTGCGAAGGTATTTCCCGCGAGCAAAGTCGTCTGGGTCGAATACGAAGAAGAGATACGCAAGGTACCCGGCTGGGAAAAAATCATCTTGCTCCATCCGACTCCGGAAGGCTATGCGCGTATCGCCGGGATAACCGCAAAAAAGATTGCAGAGACTTTAAATGTCAAACCATTGCAAACGGCAGTACGTCCGGCGAACACAGGAGTACAAGTGGTCAATTTGCTGGAAGCAAGTGGAGTAACGCGTTGTCCAATAATTGCCGGGTGGTACACGTTGTCCTTTCAGGTAAACTCAATTGACGGAGATAATCCGCAACTTGAGTTATGCGGACAAAATCAACAGCTGCCAACTCCTTTTAACCTTACTATTCCGGTGAAATCCGTCAAAAAACGCGTCTGCAAGCATTTTTATACTGAAGCGGAAGGTTACGGCTATACCCGGGACTATTTGTTGATTGAAGCCCGGAATTGCAGTATCAGCGAAATTCTGTTGGAAAAGATGCGCCCATCACTTCAGTCTTCTGTTTACCATCCGGAACCATATATCGATACGGTTTCACCGTGCAGTAGCGGCGAATTACTTGAATACAAAAATGAGGACGAAAATGACTTTTAAACTTGGACTGATTGGACTATGTACTTCACATCCCGAGGGCTGGGTGCCGATTATCAGGCAGATGACGGCGGAGGGTATTGTTGACGTCGAAATTGTCGCGGCCTGGGATTCCGGTGAAACCCGTCCCGATGGATTCGCTGCAGAATTTTGCAGTCAATTCGACATCCCATACGCGGTAAAATCGCCTGAAGAAATGTTGCCTTTGGTCGATGGTGTTATTGTGCATACTGCCAACTGGGATAAACATATCGAACAAGCCCGGCCATTCGTTGACGGCGGCAAATCCGTGCTGATAGACAAACCTGTTGTCGGCAATCTTGCTGATGCCAACATTTTTCTCGGCTGGATGAAAGAAGGTCGACGGGTAACCGGTGGCTCCAGTCTTAGATTTTGCCTGGAGCTGCAGGATTTTCTGGCAATTCCGATCGAAGAACGTGGTGAAGTACATACCGCATATATCGCTATCGGCGTCGATGATTTCAACTATGGGATACATGCATATTCCATGGCCAGCGCCTTGATGGGTGATGGTGTACAATCGGCAAAATTTATCGGTTCAGGAAAGCAGAAACAGATTTTGTTGACCTGGGGTTCGGGGAAAACGGTAATTTTGACTGTAGGGAAAAGCGCGTGGCTACCATTCAATGTTACGGCAGTTACCGATAAGAATGTATTTCAGATCAAAGTTGATAATTCCCGTATTTATCGTAGCCTGTTAGAAGCAGAATTGCCGTTTCTCAGCGGGAAAAACGATGAAACCCCGCTTCCTGCCGGTAGCATTCTCGAACCGGAACTGGTAGCGTTAGCAGCAAGAACATCCTGGCTCAACCATGGGCAACAGGTCTTTGTCAGTGATCTTCGCGTTGATGATCCCGGTTATGATGGCACTGCATTTGCGCGGGAATATCGCAATGCCCGGTTGCCCTTTAAATAGAATTACTTAATCCCTCAAATAGAGTTTAAAATGAATATTAGAATTAAAGATTGTGAAGTCAGATTTATTAAAACCCCCTTGCGGCTACCGTTAAAGTTCGGTGCGGAAACCATCGATGCCTTGACCTGTTCGCAAGTCAGAATGACAGTAACAGATGAGCAGGGCAATACTGCTTCCGGCTGGGGCGAAACTCCGCTCAGCGCGGCATGGGCGTGGCCGAGCACGGAACTCAGTTATACCGAAAGAGAGCAGAGTATGATCAATTGCTGTCGTGAACTTGCGGTGAAGTGGAGTAAAGTTGATAGTGCCGGACATCCGATGGAACTGGGGTACGATTTTTCAGAACAAATGGAGTCAGATATTCCGCATCTTGCCGCGTTGATCTGTAATTCTGCGTTCGACATCGCGCTACATGACGCTTACGGAAGATTATTGGGAATTTCAACTTTTTCGACATATAATGAACGTTACATGAATCGCGATCTCAACGCGTATTTCGGTGAAGAGGTGTTCATTGGCAAATATCCTGAAGATTTTTTCATTGTTCCTCAACAAAATCTTCCAGTATGGCATCTGATCGGCGGCAAAGACTTGTTGAACGATGCAGAAGCAAACGGCAGTGAACCATGTGACGGTTATCCGGTAACTTTGACTGAATGGATACGGCGCGATGGCTTGAAGTGTTTAAAAATCAAGCTTACTGGCAGCGATCCTGAATGGGATTACAATCGGATTTTGAAAGTCGGTGAAATAGCTTTGCAGAATGGTTGCCACTACCTTTCTCCTGATTTCAATTGTCTGGTAAAGTCGCCTGACTACGTCAATGCGATTCTTGATCGCCTGATGATTGAGTATCCTGCCATATTCGGCATGATTTTGTATGTGGAACAGCCTTTCCCTTACGAATTAAAACAAAACCGGATTGATGTACATTCGGTGTCGGCGCGCAAGCCGCTGTTCATGGACGAAAGTGCTCATGACTGGCGGCATGTCAAGCTCGGATTTGAGCTCGGCTGGACTGGTGTCGCCCTGAAAACCTGCAAGACGTTAACCGGTGCCTTGCTCTCGGGTTGCTGGGCAAAATCCCACGGCATGACGCTGATGGTTCAGGATTTGACCAATCCGATGCTGGCCATGATACCACACGTTCAGCTGGCGCGATATATCGGAACGATTATGGGCGTGGAATGCAACGCGCCGCAGTTTTACCCCGAAGTATCGCGGGATTACGAGGCTCGTCACCCCAAATTATACCGGCGTTATGATGGCACCATTGATCTGTCAACACTTTCCATGGTCGGACTGGGTTATTTAAATGAGGATCTGCCATGCACAAAGTAAAATATGGAATAATTGGAACCGGTATGATCGCGGGTATTCACGCTGAAGCGATCCGGCAACTTGAAAATGCCGAACTATACATGGTATATGACAAAGACCCTTCCCGCGCTCGCGCTTTTGCCCAAAAATATCATTGTCAGTTTTCACCTGATTTTGAAACTTTTTTAAAATCTGATATTGAGGCGGTAACCATCGCCACTCCAAGCGGATTTCATGCCGAAGCGGCTATCCCGGCAGCATGTGCCGGTAAACATATTCTGTGCGAAAAGCCAATAGAAACCACTGTCGAAAAAGCAGAAGCGTTGATCAACCGATGCGCTGAAAATAATGTGCTGTTATCGACAGTTTTTCAATCACGATTCGCCAAAAATGTCACTCTGATCAAAAAAGCAATTGATGACGGACGCTTTGGAAAGCCGGTACTGGCAAGTGCTTCGATTCGCTGGTTCCGAACTCCTGAATATTATACCAACGCCGGTTGGCGTGGTACTTGGTTGCTCGACGGCGGCGGAGCATTGATGAATCAGGGTATCCACACTGCTGACCTGCTACTGTATTTTAATGGCGATGTCGAGAGTGTTCATGCTTATGCCAATCGCGCTCTGCACCAATCAATCGAAGTTGAAGACACCATCGTGGCGTCTATAAAATTCAAAAATGATTCGCTGGGCGTTTTGGAGGCAAGCACGGCCTGTGCTCCGGGATTCCCGCGCCGCGTAGAGCTTTCCGGGACTCAAGGCAGCGTAGTGCTTGAGGGTGATCGCATCGTCCGTTGGCAATTTACTGACGAGAACCCCAAAGATGAAGAGATTCGCCGGATTTGTGGTCAAGGCGAAGGTCTTCAAGGCGGCTTTGCCTCGCCTGACGGAATTTCCTGTGAAGGACATCGGCGCCAGCTTCAGGAACTGACCGATGCTATTCTTCGCGGACAGGCACTGAGCGTTCCAGGTACAGAGGGGAAGCGGGTTATCGAATTAATATGCGCTATTTATGAGTCAGCTGAAGCAGGCTATCCGGTAAAAATATCAACCGGCATTGCCCCTTGCGGAAATTGAAATAGGTTCATCCTTTATTATGCTTCTAAACTTTGCGCGCGCATAATGCGCGCGCGAAGTTTAGGATGAATATTTTTGCCGTTTTACTCTAAAAACTTTCGAGTCAATATTTTGTCAATAGTTATGATTTTATTACTTTACGGCTTGACATATCATATTATCATTATATATTCATAATCTGTTCTATCGATAACAATCATAATGGAGTTGGATTTATATGAAAGTCATAATTATTGGCGGAGTTGCCGGCGGTGCCAGCGCGGCTGCCCGTTTGCGTCGTCTTGATGAAAAAGCTGAAATCATTCTGGTAGAACGCGGGGCATCAATTTCTTACGCAAATTGTGGATTACCGTATCATCTTGGGAGGACCATTCCAGAACGCGATTCGCTTTTGGTAATGAATCCGGAGAAATTTCACGCGAGATTCAATGTTGATGTTCGTGTAAAATGTGAAGCTATCGCTATTGACCGGAAGGCAAAGACGGTGGTGTTACGGGATTTGGTTTCCGGTTGTGAAAGAGTTGAAGAATATGACAAAATGATTCTGGCGACCGGAGCGTCACCAGCCCCGTTTACTGTTCCAGGTGCGGAACTGCCTGAGGTATTCCGTTTGTGGACTCTCGCTGATATGGACGCATTGGAAACTAAGATAGCGTGCGGAACAAAAAAGGTAGCAGTTGTCGGTGGCGGCTTTGTTGGAATTGAACTTGCGGAAAGCCTGGAAAAACGAGGTTTGGAAGTGACTTTGATTCAACGCGGCAGTCATCTGCTCAAAAACTTTGACTTTGAAATGAGCGGGTTGCTTTCTGCCGAGTTGAGACGCAACGGTGTTGCGGTTGAACTTAATGTCGCAGTAAAAGAAATTGTCAAGAAAAACGATACTTTGAGTATCTTGCTTTCGGACGGACGTTCCATCAGCACTGATGTTATTGTGGCCGGAACCGGCGTATGTCCTAATTCGGAACTGGCGCGCCATGCGGGATTGGATCTTGGCGAATATGGCCATATCATAACTGATGAGAAGTTATGTACTGCTGACCAGGATATTTATGCGGTTGGTGACGTTATCGAAGTAAATGATCCGATTCTCGGACTGAATACTGCAATTGCTCTTGCCGGACCGGCAAACCGTCAGGGACGGATGGCCGCTGACAATATTTGCGGGAAGCAAAGTTGTTACCATGGCACTATCGGTACTTCGATTATTAAAGTGGGAAGCCTCGGTGCCGGCAGTGTCGGTTACACTGAAGGGAAATTGCGTGAACTCGGCGTTCCGTTCCAAAAAATATATCTCCATCCCAATTCCAACGCTTCTTATTATCCTGGAGGCGCGGCACTCCATATCAAAGTACTTTTCCAGGATGACGGAAAGCTGCTCGGGGCACAGGTCGTCGGGGTAAAAGGGGTGGACAAACAAATCGATATCTTTGCTGTTGCAATCGGCAAAAATATGAAAATACAAGATCTTGCCCAGTTGGAGCTCGCTTACGCCCCGCCTTTCTCTTCAGCTAAGAGCCCGGTAAACCTCGCCGGTATGATCGGCGAAAATATCATCAACGGTTTAAGTACAAACGTTAATTTTGAGGATTTGCCGGAAGATGCTTTCCTGCTTGATAATCGTGAAACTGCTGAATATGAATTGGGGTCACTGCCTGGCGCGGTTAATATCCCAATGAGTGTGCTGCGTCAAAGAGTTGCTGAATTGCCTGAAGCGCGCCGCATCCATATCTTTTGCCAATCCGGACTTCGGGGATATATCGCGGAACGCTTCCTGCGCCAAAAAGGTTTTGATGCGGTAAATTTATCTGGAGGATACCTGACTTGGAAAATGTTCAATTGCCAGTCGGAGAATTCGAAGCACTGCCAAACCAAAGTTGTTTCGTGTGCGTGTGAAACGAAAAATATTGATGTCAGAGCCATGGCATGTCCGGGACCGATCGTACGATTGAAACAGGAAATGAACCTGCTTAAGGCGGGAGATTCCCTCGGACTGCTGGCCCCGCTTTCATTTGAATCAGATTTGCATGCATGGCTCTCTTCAGGTGGCTATGTGCTTGCAAAATTGGAACCAAGAGAAGATCATCTTTATGCGTTGATTCAAAAATGTGAAACCGTACAATGCGAGCAAAATACTGCCTGCAAAGAACCCAATGCCGCAATTGTTTTGTTCAGCAACGATTTGGACAAAGCGATGGCCGCTCTGATTATTGCCTGCGGGATGGCGGCTTCGGGGATGAAAACCGGAATCTTTTTTACCTTCTGGGGGTTAAGCGTATTACGAAAGAATCCTGCGCCGCCGGTCAGAAAAAACTTGATTTCGAAAATGTTCGGCTGGATGCTTCCCAAGGGAGCTGCCAAGCTCAAGTTGTCGAAAATGAATATGGGCGGTGCCGGAACTGCAATGATGAAACAGGTCATGGCGAGGGAAAATGTCGCGACACTGCCGGAATTATTGATCAAAGCGCGGGAATTAGGAGTAACCTTCATTGCTTGTGAAATGGCTATGGATGTTATGGGAATTACTCGTGAAGAACTGATTGAAATTGACGACGTTGCCGGCGTTGCCAGTTTTGTCGAAATGGGCAAGGGCGGTAATACGCTCTTCATATAGAGGATAACAACTTATGGAACAAAATTTATTGCCATTTGACTTTATTGAAAGTATGGCGGAAGTGATAAAAATTATCGGACATCCGCAACGCCTGCGCATTCTGGAATATTTGGATATCAACGGGGAAATGACAGTTAATGCTATTACTGAAAGTATCCACGGCCAACAGGGGGCTATTTCACAGCATTTGAACAAAATGCGGATGGCAGGAATTATTTCATGCCGGCGCGATGGACGCCAGGTTTATTACAAGGTGTCCGCCGATAGCGCAATAACCATTATTGAATGTATGCGCCGCAAATGTCAATTAAAACCCCAATGATTCTGGTTTCTATTGTACAGTCAAAGCCATTTTTTGATACGCCATTACATTTTCGGAATGTCATAACAAGTTAATGGCCGAGAAAAATCTCATGACCAGTTGCCGTTGACTTTGATTATCCGTTTTTTATACCAATATCATGATTGACTTTTATGCTACTGCAATATTAAGATCAAGATCGTATCCGGTATTTTTCTTGCCTTTGCCCATATCAGAAGAGAATATCTGTACAGCATAATATCCTGCAGCCAAATCCAAATCGTTAAATCTGGTGAAACCGAGTTTCGAAACCTGGCTATACAGGCTGTCACTGCTGTAAAGAGTCATTTTCGCAGCACCGGCCACATCCAGCTGTAAATCAAGATTGCAGATTGCGTCGGCATCAAGGCTGAATTTGAACCAGTCAACGGCATCGCCAAAGCCGACCCAGTCACTAATTGCTGGATCACCAGCAACCAATTCTTGAATTCCAGCGTCGCCCCAATTATCGTCAGTATTATTGGTTTCAAAAACTTCGCCAGTAATATCAATCTCGTAAGCGGCGTTTTGAGCCTTTTTATAGCCAGTCGCTTCGACTTGAAGATAATAAGCGTTGCCATGATTACCATAAAGCAGCAAATCATCGATAGAGCCAGTACCAGACTTAACTGTGATGCTCTTCAACTTTTTCAACTTATTTGGTTTGACTTCCTCATAAATCGTCAGTCTAACGGTATTCTCAAGACTAACACCACCAGCTCCAGAAATCGTGAAGTTAT
>JAAYPP010000080.1 GCA_012519765.1 Lentisphaerota bacterium | reverse complement strand
AGATTGAAGTCAAGGGATTTGAAGTCAAGAATTTTCGCGGCACCGACCGCTATCTTTATCTGGAAAACATTATCATCAGCCCTAAAAAGCCGCCAATGGCAAGGATTGAACTGGAGATTGCATATCAGAAGTCGATCAACCGGGAAACGCGGCTCCTGAAAGTCGGAGATAATCTGTATCATATCGCCGGGGAAATGGAGCAGTACAAATCCGGCTTTGTCATTACCGAAATTGATCCGCTTCATGGAGGTAAGGTTACCTTCCAGAATGGCGATACGCTGTTGCCCGGTCAGGTGGTCGGCGATGTTTCCGAAAAAGATATGCGGCGCATTCAGATCAGGGAAACGATTCAGTCGCATTTTGACAAAGAAGAAAACCTGTTCAACCAGGGTATCAAAACGTTGTCGCTGTTTTTTATTGATGAAGTAAAAAAATATCGTCTTTATGATGAGGCCGGGGATGAGCAAATCGGTGAATACGGTAAAATCTTCGAACAGGAATATATGACGATTCTGAATGAAAGGTTGTCATTGTTTAACACCCCGTACCAAGAATATTTGAGAAAAATCGCGGTACACGATACCCACAAAGGATATTTCAGTATCGATAAGACCGGCAAAGCCGTCAATAGTGAAGTTAAACGCGGAGCAGACTACAGCGATGACGTTTCGGCATATGATTTGATTCTCAAAAAGAAAGAACTTCTGCTGGACTTGAAAGAATCCACGCGATTCATTTTTTCACATTCGGCTTTGCGTGAGGGCTGGGATAATCCGAACGTATTTCAGATTTGTACCCTGAAACATAGTGACAGCACAACCCAAAAGCGTCAGGAAGTCGGACGTGGCCTTCGTTTGTGCGTCAATGCGGAAGGCACCCGGATGGATGCTGAGGTCTGCGGCGATATGGTTCAGGAACTCAATAAGCTGACGGTAATCGCCAGCGAAAGTTATGCTCAGTTCGTCGGAGATTTGCAGAAAAAGATCAAAGAGGTTCTCTACGACCGACCGTCCAAGGCGACCGAGGATTACTTCATCGGCAAAACTGTTATGGTTGAAGGTCTGCCGCAAGTCATCACCAAAGAGCAGGCACATGAAATTTATCGTTATCTGCTGAAGAATGATTATGTGGACAGAAAAGACCATGTTTCTGATGAATATCGCCACGCTTTCAGAAGCAAATCGCTTGCGGTTTTGCCGCCGGAACTTCAGCCCATGACCGAGGGGATTCATGCTTTGATTCAGGGCGTCTTCGATGAAAGTGTTCTGGCTTCCATGATTGAGAACGGCAATGATCCCAAAATTGAAGAGAACGGGCTGAATGACAACTTCTATAAGCAGGAATTTCAGACACTGTGGAACTGCATCAACCGCAAATACACGTATGCTGTCAATTTTGATTCTCAAGAATTGATTGACAAGGCAGTCGCGCACATCAATCGCAAGCTTTTTGTTTCCCAGTTGCAATATACCGTTGCGGTTGGCGGTCAAAAACGTGACATGGACGCAAATGCATTGGTACGCGGAGATTCCTTTGATGCGGCAAAAACCAAGACAGAAACGCTTAAACATGTGCAATTCAGTCAGATCAAATATGATCTTGTCGGGAAAATTGCGGAAGGCACGATTCTCACCCGCCGAACTGTAGCATCCATTCTGAAGGGGATTTCAGCAAAAAGCTATGCTATGTTTCAGATGAATCCGGAGGAATTCATCACCAAGGTGATCAAGCTGATTAAGGAGCAGAAGGCCACGATGATCGTCGATTGCATTTCCTACAACCAGATCGAAGGCTCTTATGAAAGCTCAATATTTACCGCAAACAGCGGCAAGCAAAATTTTGACACGGCATTTCGCGCGACAAAAAGTATTCAGGATTTTGTCATAACCGATGGTTCCGCGGAAAAGAGTATAGAACGCAGATTTGTCCAAGACCTGGACGCCGCACAGGAAGTATGTGTCTATGCGAAATTGCCGAAAGGATTTGCGATCCCCACTCCAGTCGGCAATTATTCTCCTGACTGGGCAATCGCGTTTAATGCCGGAACGGTCAAGCACATTTTTTTCGTAGCGGAAACTAAAGGAACGATGGAATCATTGGAATTGCGTCCAATTGAGCAAGCCAAAATTTCCTGCGCGAAAAAGCTTTTCAATGAACTGTCAACCGGCAAGGTGAAATATCACGACGTGGACAGTTATCAGAATCTGTTGAATATCATGAGCTCTTTATAACTGCCCTGGTTGCTTGACGGACACGTGAGTCTGAACCGGGATGGCAAAGAATAGACTAAAAACCGAATCAGTTCTTTTCAACACTTCACGTTTTTATGGGATGGCAGTGGTTCAGATTGACAGATTTCAAAAGTGCGTAAATGGTCCGGAGATGCGGTACGGCGACCTTTTTTTCGCTGGCGCGTCGAACAATCGAGCCGAGAATAGCTTCGACTTCAAGCGGACGGGAATTTTCATAATCGACCAGCATGCTGGTTTTGTATGGCGGGAAATTGTGAGTGTAATTGAGGTTATCCTGAATAATCGTCGCCGGCAGTTCTTTGCCGCAGGCTTTGGCGACAACACAAACTTCGTTCATGACTGCGGCGCACAGCTCGTCCAGTTGCGGATCTGCGCAAATTTTTCCGGTATCCAGTCCGCCTGCCAGAATTGAGATCGGGTTATATGGCGCGTTCCACACTAATTTGGCCCAGCGGTCTTTGATGATATCATTGCTCTGTCGGCACTCAACACCGGTTTTCAGCCAGGATTCGGTGAGGATATCCAAAATCGGCGATGAACCTTCCGGAAAACGGCCGATCTGGATTTTTCCGCCGCCCTGATGCTCGATGACCCCGCGTCCGGTTTTGCAGACGCCGATATAGGCAATTGCACCGAAAATTTCATGATCAGGGAATGCGGTTTGCATTTCCTCTTCCATGCCGAGTCCGTTCTGAATCAGCATCAGTACCGTATGTTCACCGACAGCTGGAGCGATGAGACCGGCAATATCGCTATCCGGCAACACTTTGGTAGCCACGATCAGAAGATCGGGTGTCCCCGGATAGTCAGCGGCGTTCCGATATACGCCGGACGGCATAAAATGAAAATCGTTTTTGATACTGTTGATCTGATATCCGTTGGTTTTGACGTGTTCATAATCAGAACGGCAGACCACGGCGACTTCGGCATTGCCGCTTTGTGCGAGGCGTCCGCCGAAATATGAGCCGATGGCGCCGGCGCCGAAAACCAGAACTTTTAAATTTTTATGATTGATCATAATCTCTTTTCCCGAAAATAGCAGTGCCGATGCGAACCATGGTGGAACCCTCGGCGATTGCAGTGGTGAAATCGTTGCTCATGCCCATTGACAACTCTGGCAACGGAATTTGGTATTTTTTTTGCCATTGATCGCGCAGTTTGCGCAAGGTTCCGAAAATGCTACGCAACTCCGGCTCATTGGCATCAAGAGGCGGCATGGACATCAGACCGGCCACCCGCAAATATGAACATTCCGCAGCGGCTTGCAGCATTTTTTCGGCTTCATCCACGGTGGCGCCGGTCTTGCTGGATTCGCCGGAGAGATTGATTTCCAGCAGGATATTGGGATGCTTGCCGGATTCGCCGGCCTGCCGGTTAATCCGGGTCAGAAGTTTCAGTGAATCGACCGAATGAATCCAATTTGCGTATTGGAGAATTTTTGCACTTTTGTTGCTTTGCACATGTCCGATAAAGTGCCATTCAATTGACTCGGGCAGGGCAGCGGCTTTTTGCTCCAGTTCCTGCGCTTTGTTTTCGCCGAAAGAAATTTGTCCGGCATTAACGGCGGTGAGAATGTCCTGCGCTGGAAAAGTTTTGCTGACGGCAATCAACTTAACCGATTCCGGAGCGCGGCCGGCGCTTAACGCGGACTGTTGAACTTTAGAACGAATTTCTTCAAGTTGAGCAGCGATATGGTTGGGCATCAGATTAACCGGGATTGTTCAGCTTTGATGTTTGGTACGAATTTTCTGTTCCGGCGGCGAGATGATGATGCGGGTATGCGGTGGAAGGCTTTCCGTAAGCCAGACATTGCCGCCAATGATGGAATTTTTGCCGATAACGATATCGCCGAGAACACTGGCGCCGGCATAAATAGTTACGTTGTCTTCGATTGTCGGATGGCGTTTTTGTCCTTTGATGATCAACCCGCAGGAATCTTTGGGAAAGCTCAATGCGCCGAGCGTTACGCCCTGATAAATTTTAACATTGTCGCCGATTTGGCAGGTTTCGCCGATAACCACGCCGGTGCCGTGGTCAATGAAAATACCTTTCCCCAGGTGTGCGCCGGGGTGAATATCAATTCCAGTCTGGCTATGGGCGTATTCGGTAAGCATCCGCGGCAACAAGGGAATACGTTCATGGTACATCTGGTGGGCAAAGCGCTGAATGGTAATCGCGCGCAATCCGGGATAGCTCAGAACGATTTCGTTGAGTGAGGCTGCGGCCGGGTCGCCGGCAAAAGCGGCTTCGATATCCAGTTTCATGCTTTCGCGCAGTTCAGGCAGGCTGTCAAGCAGCACGGCAGCGGACTTTTCGCAACGGTCGCTGACATCGCAGTTTTCATTGCCGTGTTCGGCGCAGTCAAAACAACATGCGCGAATCATGAGGTCAATCAAAAGCGAATGAATTTCCGTCAGTAAATGACCGATGTGATAAGGCATACTGGCGATGGTGTAATCGTTATTCGAGGAAAAACCCGGAAAAATAATTTCATCCAATTTCTCAATCAGATGAATAATTTCATGAGTGCGCGGGAGATCGTGTCCATCGGCGTGATTTATGCCGATTTCGTCATGGTAGGTTTTGCAGATTTTATCGACCAAATCTTCAAGGTTTTTACCGGAGAGCCGCGGCCTGGTTTTCATTTTATGATTGATCATCTGATCCTCCGTTTAAAAAATCATAACTTACAAATTGATGTTCGCGCGCGCATAATGCGCGCGCGAACATTAGAAAGACATTTACAACAACTATTCAATGTTTTGAAGTTGTTCGCGGATTTTTTCCAATTCGCTTTTAAATTCCACCAGTATCGGGGTAGATTCGCAACAACTGGCCTTATTGCCCAAGGTATTGATTTCGCGAAACATCTCCTGTGCCAGAAAATCCATACTGCGTCCATTATTTCCCGAGCCGTCAAGGAATTTACGAAATTGCGCGAAATGGCTTTTCATGCGATTGAGTTCTTCGGAAACATCAGCTTTGTCGGAAAAAATCACCAGTTCTTTAAGGACACGTTCGTCATTATAATCAACATCAAGCCCGGAGTTTTTCAACCTGGTCAATAGTTTTTCATACATTTGTTCCGGCAGTCCGGATACAAGCGGTTCGAGCTGATTGATCAGGTTTTCAAGATGTGCGATTCGCGATTTGAATTCATGGCGCAACGCCGCGCCTTCGGCTTCGCGCATGGCGATCAGATTTTGCAGTGCCAGGGTAGTGGCTTCGCGTAAAAGATTTTCAATTTCCGCAGGAATTGCTGATGAAGTAAAGGATTGGACAACTCCCGGAATTAACATCAACTGCTGAATTTCTACTTTTTCGTCGATACCGTTTTCCTGCTGAATTTTCCGCAATTGGGTTACCAGCTCATTAAGTAACGGACGATTGATTTTTAGATGGGATAACGGATTTCCGGCATCATTCATGGTGACGCGGACGTTGATGGCGCCGCGGCTGATTTTTTCGGAAATTATGGCTCGAATGACTGGTTCACCGGAAGCCAGTTCATTGGGCATTGAGACTCTGATTTCAAGCTGTTTGCGATTAACAGACGTGAGTTCCACCTTGAATCCGAATTCTGAATCCGGAAGCATGGCGCTACCGCCGCCGAAGCCGGTCATACTCCTCATTGTGCAGATTCTCCGTCGTTGTCATCGAGCGATTCGAGCATTTTTTCGACTTCAGTTTTTTTAGTTTTGTCTTCAGGAGCATCTTTTTCCGGTTCAGCCGGTTCTACGCTTTCTGCGGGTTGATCTTGCGCAACAATGAGCATTTTTTCGAGCATTTTGGGAGGAAGGTTGATGCTTGAAAAGGGTTTCCATAGTTCTTCATGAGGGTTGCCAAGTCCGATAACCACGATTTTGTTGATGCCGTCGCAACTGTCCCAGAATAAAGAGTACTGTGAGAGTTTTTGCAATGCGGCAAGTTCCGTTGGAGTGATTTTTTTCCCTTCGGGGGTCATGGTCAATTCATAATTACTGGGTTTAACTTCCGGATTGCTGAAGCGGATGCGGTTGACATCCCGACGCGGCAGTAAAAGCAAAGTTTGCAATGCATAATCGCGCCCGCTGATTATGGCTTTATCAAGCGCTAGCGGTGTGATGAAATTTTTGATAATCAATCTTTCCGGGAACCACATCCGCAAAGTGGAGTCGCTGACTCCGAAAACCATATAGAGTTTTTCCTGTTCAGGGATAGCCCAGGTTATGCAGAAGTGCGTCATGTGAGTATCGGGTACCTTGCTTTGGTGGGGCGAATGATCGCCCAAAATCGACTCCGACATGATCAGCGGTTTGTTGAATTTTACATATTCACGTTGTTCCGGCGTCAGGGTTCGGCATTGATTCAACAAATAGGCGCGCGCCCGGTTGACCGCTCTTTCCTGATAAAACTCCAATGATTGACAGGAGCTCAGAAGGAGCGTCAAAACGACCAAAAGACCTGTGAAAAGTAATTTTTTCATAATTAGGCTGGTTGTTTTTCCACAAATTCATGGTGTAAGACGACCTGGGCAGCATTGAAGTGCTCACGTTCAAGCATAAATTGCATGTTGACCTGGCGCATGCACTGGTCAAGCGCTAAAATATTGATATGATTTTTGGCCAGAGCTCCAGCGGCGCGTGAAAGGAAACCGGGGATTCTCATGTTTGAACCGATTACTGACACGATAGAGACTTCACGGGTTAAAATTTGCGCCCCTGGAAAAAGCTTTGCCAGTTCTGCAATACAATCAGCAATTTTTTTGTTTTTCTCCGCGACAAAATGAGTAATGGTGTTGGCATTGGTGTTTTTGGCGATATAGCTGATTTTATATTTGAAGAAAATTGACAAAACCTTGAAGTCATAGCCGCTTTGTCCGACCATTTCTGGGTCATACAGTTCGATGGCCAAAACATCCTGGCGGCCGCAGATCATTTCAACCCGTGGTTCCGGTGAGATATAATCTTTAGTAATCAAGGTACCGGGGTGTTCCGGATCAAAGGCATTTTTGACCCGGATATGAATGTTGCGCAGTTCCATTTCTTTGGCGGCGCGCGGATGGATTGCTTCCATCGCCATATCAGCCAATTGGTCGGCAATATCGAAATTCGTATTACCGATAATTTCAACTTTATCTGCGCCGATCAGTTTGGGATCGCCAGTGCTGAGATGGAATTCTTTATGAATAATGCCTTCGCGGGCATTGGTGGCGACCGCTATCTTGCTGAAGGTAATTTCGCTGTAGCCGCGGTCAAAGCGGTTCATAATGCCTTCGGCACATTTGGCATATCCGGTGACAATCGGCATGCAGCTACTGAAATCGAGATTGCTCAGGTTGCGTTTGATATTATCTTCGATTGAACCGGTAGTGGTTTCCCGCCAGCCGGACAGATCGACAAAAACGGCATTAATACCTTTCTTTTTAAGGATTTCAACGGAATTAAATGCGCTGTGCGCTTCGCCGATTGCGCTGAGAAATTCACGGGTTGCCGGGAGAAAATCCTTTGGCTGAAAATGTCCGAAAGTCCGAAGTTGCTGGAGGTCTTCCAGGCAGGACTTGATGCCGTTGAGCCGTTCGTTGACAAAATTATCAGCAATATTCTGATCGAGTCCAAGCGATTCAAAAGAACGATTGCACTCAATCATTTTCCGGCGGGTTTCTTCCAGCATGGACTGCCAGTCGCCGTCTTCGGCAAAAAGTCCGTAAATGCCGGGCTGTCCATTTTTTTTGTCTTCCAGTAGCAGATTGGTGATACCGCCATAAGCGGAAACGACAAAAATACGGTTGTAATATTCCGATGGTTGGCGTTTTCCGATAATTATGTTGTCCACCAATTCGCCGAAACGGCTCATTGAGGTTCCGCCGATTTTTTCAACAGTATGGTTAGAAAGGGTCATTTTAAATATCCTCAATTCTGAATAGTTTAACCGGTTCACATACTTCATTCATCTGCTCGATTCCGCAGATCGCCTCTTTGATCATTTTTTCCTGCGACAGGTGGGTCAGCACCAGCAACGAGACATTGTCCTGGGATTGTCCTTCTTTTTGAATGAAACTGGAGATGCTGATCTGCTTATTGCCGAGAATTGTAGATATCTGGGCGATTACACCGGGAACATCTTTAACCTGGATTCGCAGATAATAACGGTTTAAAGTTTCGTCCATTTTCATTATGTTGCGGTAAAGTTTCCCGGCACGGAAAGGCGGTATCCGGTTCTGGCATCCGGCAGCCTGGTTGCGGCAGATGTCGATGATATCGCCCACTACTGCGCTGGCAGTAGCTTCGCGTCCGGCGCCGCGGCCGTAAAACATGGTGTCGCCAACATAATCGCCATTAACCATAACGGCATTAAATACTTCTGAAACATCTGCCAGCAGCACGTTTTT
>JAAYPP010000009.1 GCA_012519765.1 Lentisphaerota bacterium | reverse complement strand
TTAAAATATTTGCGAATATGAATTAAAAAATGTAAAGCAACACAGTACGTTTTTTGTGTTACTTTGTCGCTTGGGTTAACCGATTACCCTGTCGGAAATAACGTAAAATTTATTTATAAACTTCACGCGCGCATTATGCGCGCGCTAAGTTTAGAGTATCAAGTTACGTTTATTTACGCTTTCTGGATGGTGATTTTCGCATGGCAACCCATGGTGGTGCTGGGGCGTGTCTTTTGGGCTTTTTCTTTTCTGCGACCGGTTTTTGTTCCGGCGGCGGTTCCGGCGGAGCACTGAGCTTGGCCGGGCGACTGACCGGTTGTTCTGTTTCGGTCTTAGCCTTCCGACTGCCGGTTTTCTTTTTTCCCGCAGTGGCGTTGCCGGTTCTGACTTCATCATTCGATGTCGGCGCATTGCCGCCGTCTTCGCGTTCCCGGGCAATTTCCATAAAAGGTGCCTTACCGGTACCGAACGTCCTGAATGCTTTTTCCAAAACCGTAGCATCACGCTGTGAAACATCCAGGAATGAAAATTTATCGTAGCAATCGATTTTGCCGATAAAAGTACCGCGAATGCCGGTTTTTTCCCAGATCAGATCTAAAATCTTTCCAGCACCGAAACCATCATCTTTGCCGGCAGCCACGAACATACGGACCCGTCCGTTATCTTCCCGTTCAGATTTTTCCGGTTTCGTTTTTGCATTGTCGAAACGTTGATAATTATCGATACACAGTTCATTCTTCAATGCCATCCTGAGAGCGGCCGCGGCCAACTCGGCAGGCTGAAAATGTTCGAGCAACTGTTCAGCGAAATCCAGATAATCGAGATGTTCTCCTTTTTCGATTATTTCACTGATATTAGACTCGGTACGCGTTTTTTTGTGCTGAATAATTTCAACGGGACCGGGTAGACGTTCCTTCTTAATTTCAACTTTGATATCGCGTTGAATCTGCGTCAGGCGGCGTTTTTCAGCCGAGGTGACAAAAGTCACCGCCACGCCCAGCTTACCAGCGCGTCCGGTACGGCCAATGCGGTGGACGTAAGCCTCCGTTGATTGCGGAATCGAATAATTAATTACATGAGTCAGGTTGTTGACGTCAATACCCCGCGCCGCCACATCCGTGGCAATCAGTACCGAAAAGCCACGCCGCTTGAAACGTTCAATGACCTTGGTACGCTGCATTTGCGAAATATCGCCGTGAAGAGCTTCGACATTATATCCGGCTTCATTCAAGCGTGAGGACAATTCATCGACATCGCTTTTGGTCCGGCAAAATACCATTGCATACATTTCGGGTGAACTATCAATAAGTCTGGCCAGTGCGTCAAATTTGCTTTCACGGCGTACTTCATAATAGATTTGATCTGTCAGTTCCACCGTCGCTTGTTCCTGCGGTGCACTGACTATATCGTATTCACGCATGAATTTGGCTGCGATGTTCATAATGGGTTTCGGCATGGTAGCGGAAAACATCAACATCCGCTTTTCTGACGGTGTGGTCGCCAGAATCAGTTCCATATCTTCAACAAAGCCCATGTTCAACATTTCATCCGCTTCGTCGAGAACCGCAAATCCCACTTTGCTTAAATCCAGTGCCTTGCGGCGCATCAGATCCATAACCCGGCCGGGCGTGCCGACAACGACATCACATCCCCTGATTAATTTACGCATCTGAATATCAATCGACTGTCCGCCGTAAACCGCCATAATGGACATTTGACGTTCGCCGCACAATGAATTCATTTCCTGCGATATCTGCATCGCCAGTTCGCGGGTCGGCGAAAGAATAATCGCCTGAACCCAACCGAGACCAGGTCTGATATTTTCAATGATGGGAATGCCGAATGCAGCGGTTTTACCGGTACCGGTTTTGGCCTGTCCGATAACGTCTTTAACGCCGGACATCAGGAGCGGAATAGCCGCCTCCTGAATAGCCGAAGGCTCTGTGAATCCCTTTACCGTCAGTGCCGCTAAAGTAAGCTCACTGAGCCCGAGTTTACGAAATTTTTCCATAGTTATACATATCCTTCAGTTTTCAATGATAATTTCCAAAGCGAGCTGAAGGATTCAGCTAATCGGGAGTTACCAAATGCAGTTGTTGCGCCCTGATTCATTCAGGTTGAAACGAAAAGCAAATAATATACTGCGCAGTTGTCGTAATGCAATCAGCCAGCGTAAGTTAGTAGCAAAATTATCGACGAAAATTACTGTGTGAAATCGTCTTCGCCGAACACTATCGCAGTAAAAATCTGAAAACGCGCGTCGTCGCGCCCCCAGCCATCCGCCGGTAAACCGGCTTTCATGCTTAAATGCGTAAGTGTTTGTTCGCGATTCCAGCCCTGCTCCGGAGCAACTTGAGGAAGAAAAACCGCATGACACCCCGCGCATTCCATGATTATTCCGTGTTTGCCGACAATAAAATCATCGACAGAAGCAATGACTTCAGGCGGATTGAGCACGGAAATATCGATAGTGATCTCATCCAGTTCGCAGGCACTCAGCTGGGGGAAACGCGGATCATGAAAAGCGGCGTTGATCGCGTTTCTGGCAATATTATCGCCCAGCGGTTCCAGGGCCACGATATTGCCGATGCAACCGCGCAGATGATGACCTGAAACGGTTTCCAGCGTCACAAAACATGCCCCGGGTCGCTTGAGCATGCCGCCCATGTCGTCAATTACAGGTGATGCCGATTGGTCAAAAACCGATTCAATTGTTGCCCGCGCATAGTTTAGAATTGCTTTGCGTTGTTCGTCGTTGAAATTAAAGCTCATGGTATCCGCCCTCCTTCAACCTAAAAAGCAGTTGAAATTTTTATATTCTTGTATCTTATTTATTATTAAGAACTTCCATTTTTATCAACAACCCTTCTGATCGCCCCTTTAGTCACGTCAGCGATCCTTCATTCAGGTTTGAAGTTCATAAATACGGATTAACGGATTTTTCACGTCCGATTGACGAAGGTACGCCATGCCCTGGATAAATTTTCAGTTCCGGCGGCAAAACAAATAGTTGTTCTTTGATGGAGCGAATCAACTGAGCATGGTTACCGCCGGGTAAGTCGGTACGCCCTACTGAACCGGCGAAAAGCGTATCACCAACCAACAAAGCCGGGATTTGTTTGAAATAAAAACAGACCCCGCCTTGAGTATGACCGGGAGTTTCAAGCACTGAAAAATCTTCACTGTCAATCGTTCCAGTCACCGGCGGCAAATTTTCCGCACGCGGCAGCCATGGAGATAGACAATTGGAGGGGCTGGAATAAAGATTATGGTCACCGCTATGCAGATAGACGGTTTTTACATTCAGAGCCTGTGCCACCTCCCCGACCGCGCCGATATGATCAACGTGCGCATGGGTTAGCAGAATTACCGCCTCCGAAAAATGCTGTTTTCTTGCCAGATTGATGATTTCTTGGGCATCGGCGCCGGGATCTATGATGTACAGTTTGTCGCCAATCGGAACCAGCATGCAGTTTACTTCAAGCATGCCGACGGGATGTATAATAAAATCAGTCATAATAACTCAGTTGCGGCGTCCGCCGAAAATCCGGAGGAACAGAATGAAAAGATTGATAAAATCGAGATAAAGGGTAAGAGCCCCGAGAATCGCATATTTTTTGGCGTGTTCGGAATTACCCCCTGAATCCATTGCTACGCTCATTTCTTTGATCTTTTGGGTGTCATAAGCAGTAAGCCCCATAAATATCAGTACGCCAAGATAGGAAATTATCCACATCATACCGCTGCTGCGCAGAAATATGTTGACTACCGATGCGATAATGATTCCGAACAGTCCCATTAAGCAAAGATTTCCCATTGCGGTAAGATCTTTTCCGGTTATAAATCCGTACAAACTCATAACCCCGAAAGTTCCGGCGGTGACCAGGAAAGCCAGCGATAATGATTCTTTGGTATAAGCGTAAAACAACACTGACAACGTCAGTCCGTTTAATAGTGAATAAACCACAAACGCTACCGCCGCCACGGTCGAATTCATTTTGTTGATACCCCAGGATAGCCCCACCACCAACCCGAAAGTCAGCAGAATCAAAATCAGAAAAACGCCGGGTGTTTTCAAAACAACTTTTTGCAGTTCCGTACTGGCGATTACCGCGTACGCCCCAAGTGCAGTCAGCAGTAAACCGCCGCACATCCAGGCATAGACACGATTGATAAAACTTATTGTAACCGCGCGCGAATCATGAATCGTCATATTCCGATATTGTGATTGATAATTATTATTGAAATCAGCCATATTTGCCCCCATGGTTAAGAAATTGGCAATCGAAAACTTAAGATATTATAGTATCGTGTGAAATCAATCTCCCGGAGAGAAAATCATGCGGTTTATGTTATTATGGCTTTTCGGAATTATCCTCGGCGCCGCCGCAATGGCACAAACGCCTGAAAATAATCCCAAAAACAATGTTGAATCCAAATATCAGGCGCTGGCCACTTTTGCCACCGTACTGGAAATGGTTCACTCCAGATATGTCGATTCAGATAAAGCTACCTACGAAAAACTAATCCAAAGCGCTATCCGGGGCATGATGGAGGATCTGGATATATATACCGGATTCGAAGATCAGGATGAATTTCAACAGACCTCACAGGTGCTCAACGGTATGCTTACCGGCATCGGCGTAGTCATAAGTAAAGAACCGGATTTGCCTCTGCGGATCGTCACTACTGCCGCCGACTCACCGGCTTTTGAAGCCGGTCTTAAAGAAAATGACTTGATAACTGCAATCGAGAACCAAAATACCGCGTCGCTGAAACTCACTGAATGCCTGAAATTGATTCAGGGCAAAAGCGGCAGCACAGTAAAACTTCAGATTAGCCGCGGCAGTGAGAAACCATTCTGGGTGAACCTGATTCGGCAGCAAATCAACATCGGAACAATACCGGAACAGGGCATCCGCAAACTTACCAAAGATATCGGCTATATCAGAATAACGGTTTTCAATACCGAAACGCCATCCCATTTTGACAACGCCATGAAAAAACTCATGAAAAAAAATATCAGCGCACTGGTTATCGATCTGCGCAACAATCCGGGTGGACTGATGGATTCCGCGATTGCTTTGGCTTCTCGTTTTCTGCCGCCGGGAAGTATAATCATGCACACTTCATCGCGTGACCGGAAAAACGAGCAAACCATCAAGGCATCAGATAAAGTTCCGAATCGAGTTCCCTCAAACATCCAGGTCGCAGTATTAGTCAACGAATACAGCGCCTCGGCGGCGGAAATTTTTGCCGGCGCCTTGAACGATAATCGGCGCGCCAAAATTATTGGAGCGAGAACATTCGGAAAAGGTACCGTACAGCAAATTCAGCAATTGCCGGACGGCTCGGCAATTCGCATGACTATCGGGCGCTATCTTACGCCTTCAAAAGAAGTTATTCAAAACCGGGGTATTACACCTGATGTGCTGATAAAAGTGCCGCTGAACGACCGCGCTGTATTAAACTTGCAATTAATTCTGCATCCGGGAATTATCGAACCGTCTGAAGGGCGGGGAATAACCGATTACGCATTAAAAAAAGCGGTCAGCATACTGTCCGGGGAAAAACATTGAGAAAATCATATAACGAAGAAGTAAAAAGGAAGCAGGCATAGTACTCTAGGTAACTTTGTAAATTAAGCCCTTGCGGACCCGATGTAATATTATTCAGAGATCAGCCTGCTTCCTGACAATGATTATACATGATATCATCAAATAAGTCAAGTGCTTCGATGCATTTATAAAAAAATCAGTCGGGTTATTTTTCAGGATTAATGCTTTGCGCTTCGATAAATGGATTGCATTATACCTAAACATGACATCACTAAGACAATAAAAGATCCGCCATAGCTAACCAGTGGCAAAGAAAGTCCGGTAACCGGGATAACGCCGATACTCATGCCGATATTAACAAAAATATGTACGAACATAAGTACCGCAATCGCGCCGCCAAGATATCTGCCGAAATCATCAGTCACCAAAAACGCCGAACGGATTATTGAATATAAAAGCAGAGAATAAAGTGACAATACGGCAAAACAGCCGACAAATCCGGTTTCTTCAGCAATAACCGAAAAAATAAAATCATTATTTGAGACTGACTGCGGAAGAAATCCTAATGTATTTTGTGTCCCCTGCCCCAGACCTTTACCGGTAATTCCACCGCTACCGACTGCTAAACGCGCCTGAAATTGATTGTATCCGCGATGCTGCAGGTCACGCTCAGGATCTAAAAATACCATTATTCGCTGCCATTGATAAGGTTTTAGAAGCGGATAATAACCTTTATATTCGTTAATGAACTCAACCGTAATAACCGTAGTCAGGATTGTCGCTCCAATAATCAGATAACGCCACTTTAAACCACCTAAAAAGACCAGACAAAGCGTCAACGGCAAGAGAATCATCGCACTGCCTAAATCCGGTTCCTTTACAATCAGCAAAAACGGCGTTATCATCAAAACGCCAATCAGCAGCCATGACGATAAGCGGTTGACCTGGAAGTTCATAGTGGACATAACTGAACTGAGCATCATAATCAATCCCAGTTTAGTAAATTCCGATGGCTGAAGTCGCATACCGCCAGGCAACGAAAGCCAACGGGTTGCACCATAAACACTGGTACCAACTTCCAGAACTAAAACCAGAAGTACAATGCACAGGGTATAAAAAATCCATGATACCGAACGCAGACTTCGATAATCAAGATGGGATAACAATAACCACAGCGATATACCGAGCGCGCTCCAGCAAATCTGACGAAACAAAAAACGCCTGGCGGCTTCTTCGCCGATATTCATTCCGGTCGAGTAAATAAACACAAAACCAATGCCGAGCAGGATAAGCATCACTGAAATTTGAAGCATATCCCATTTTCGGCAAAAGTCAGCTAGAAACCCGAACCCGTTGTGTCCTGGAGACGTTTTGACTGTCCGGAATTTCATAGCTATAATCCTGCAAGTTCAGGTTAAGCGAAAAAAGTCTGTTCCCGCTTCGGACCTACAGAAATTATGGCAATTTTTGAATCAACCAATTCGGCAATGCGCGCAAGATATTTTTTCGCATTTTCAGGCAACTCATTATAATCTCTGCATTTTGTGGTGTCAGCTTTCCAGCCGGGAACGATTTCATAGACCGGCTTTACCCGTGCTAATTCATCAGCTGAAGACGGTAGAGCATCAATTTTATTGCCATCAAGCTCATAGGCTGTACAGATTTTGATTTCCTCAAACTGGTCAAGTACATCCATTTTAGTAATCGCCAGCTTATTAATTCCATTGACCATACAGGAGTAAGCCGCGGCCACAGCGTCAAACCACCCGCAACGGCGAGGCCGTCCGGTAGTGGCACCGAATTCGCCGCCGATACGACGGAGGCGTTCTCCGGTTTCATCCAAAAGTTCGGTCGGAAAAGGCCCTTCGCCTACCCTTGTGGTGTAAGCTTTCAAAACACCCCAGATATCACGAATGTGAGTCGGTGCGATACCGGCTCCGGTACAAGCTCCGCCGCTGATAGTGTTACTACTGGTGACAAACGGATAAGTACCGTGGTCAATATCCAACAACATCCCCTGGGCGCCTTCGCACAAAACATTTTTTCCGTCCTTAATCGCTTTATTGACAGAGATTACGGTATCAGAAACATGTTTTGCCAAGTACTGAGCGGTTTCAGCCACTATTTTCCAAGCAGCGTCAATATCGATTGGTTCAACACCTTTAGCGGCGAAAAGCAGATTGTACTTTTCAGCCTGTTCATAAAATGCTGGCTTCAGTTTCGCTTGGTCTTTCAACATCCAGCCGCGAATACCGCAACGATCAGCCTTATCGGAATATGCCGGACCGATACCGCGTTTGGTAGTACCAATTTTTTTACCGTTATCTGCGGATGCTTCTTTTATACCATCAATTTTGCGGTGATAATCAAAAATCAATTGTGCTTTATCGCTCAATTCGATCACTGAAACGTCCATTCCGCTTTTTTCCAATTCGCGCATTTCAGAAGCCAACGCAACCGGATCTACGACGACACCATTACCAATTAGACATGATACGCCGGGACGGAATATACCGGAAGGGACCAGGTGCAGAACAAATTTGTCGTTGCCAATTTCGACAGTATGACCGGCATTATTACCGCCTTGAAAACGTACCACCATATCACAGTCCCGCGTCAGCACGTCTATCAACTTGCCTTTCCCTTCATCGCCCCACTGTGTTCCAACTAAAATATCTACTGGCATTTTTTATTCCTTGTTGAATATGATTAAAATTAAATTAAATAAACAAAATTGAATCTTAATATAGTTGGAAAGCGAGTAAAAGCAATATGTTTATCGGGTCACAATCTAAAATTAATGAGATTCTTAAAATTCGCGCGCGCATAATGCGCGCGCGAATTTTAAAGCCATAATTTTATCGGTTGAGATATTCAGAGATGCCGGAAATGTTTTCAATTCCGCCAATGAATATTTTATGAAAATCAGCATCTGGATAGATTGAATTGATAATGCTTTTGTCAATAAAACCTTTCGGCTCAATCCAGTCGGCATAAAGTTTACGACATTCAATAATTAATTCCGCCTCAGCAAACCCGGGAGCATCAATACGTTCAGATTCTATCGGAGTTAATCGCGCCGCGGCAATCTTATTAATATCACGACCTGATTGAGAACCACACAAATTGAGGGCGTCACGGTGCGTTTCAGGAAAAGCGGAAAGCGTAAATGTATCGTGTTTTTCGATAAATTTCATCGTCCAGCGCTGTGGACGCACCAGCACCATTACAACCGGACGCTGCCAGAGATAACCTAAAAATCCCCAGCTGACGGTCATGGTATTGATTTCATTTGCGGCTAAATCGCCAGCCGTCAACAGCATCCATTGCTTGCTGAACAAACTAAAAAGGTTTGAATTAAATTTTTCAGGCGGAATCGTAATACGGTCAATCATAATACCTCCTTGACATGTGTATCAGCGCCTTCGCACTGAATTCAAATATCAGCCATTCGGGGTTCCAGGTAATTAACGCAACTATTGAGGGTGGCAAGTTGAGGGTAATCCGCCTCGGGTACCTGCACTTTATACTGTTTGCGCAGTTCCATCACAATATCCAGAAAATCCATCGAATCAAGTTCAAGCTGATCACGCAGTTTTTTTTCTGGATCTACTTTTGAGCAGTCCCCTTCCGGCAGGATATTGTTGATGATTTCAATAATTGCATCTTTGATTTCGTCTCTCGTCATTCCCTGACTCCGTAGTTGATTATGTATTATTTAATAAAAATTGCAAATATTTAATGTAGTACAAATAAGTCTTTTTTCAATCATAACAGGGAATATTTTCAGCGCTTCCCGGCAGCACGCCATCCAGAGTACATAAGTAATACAATTCCGAATACCTGTGGAAAAACCAATAATTGACTCCAGAGAAACAGAATGCCTAGAAACTTGCGTTCAGATACATCCGGGGCAGCATTAGCCGCCAACAAAATATTTACAATCTGAACCATCAAAGGAACGGTAAACAAACACCATCCCCATAACTTAAGTTTTCGGTTGCCGCCGGTCATAAAATCAACGCCGGTTGGTATAGGCACCAATCAGAATCAACCGCTCCTCAAATTTTACCGGGTCAAAAACTTCTCCGGGAATCCATTTGCCGATAAACTCAAAAGTCGGTACGACCCAATCCGTTCCACCGTTGACCTCAATCAGTTTTTTGACTATCGGTTCCGGCTGGTCAGCCACTTCCAGATAGACGTATGGCACCTTGTGGTCATCAAGCCATTTTATGGCATTTCGACAGTGCGGACATTC
Organism: Lentisphaerota bacterium; assembly: GCA_012519765.1. Lineage (GTDB taxonomy): Bacteria > Verrucomicrobiota > Lentisphaeria > Victivallales > Victivallaceae > UBA7640. The sequence goes on along the minus strand of JAAYPP010000009.1, from coordinate 13,873 downwards.
TTTCATCCCATAGACATGTAACATGAGAAACCTCCTTGTTGTTCGGTCAGTAAAATTTGGACTTATTATTTTCAGAGCTGCCGCGCACCAGTTTGAAAAAACTTTGCATCAGCTCCCTGCACTCTTCCGCCAAAATCCCGGAAGTTACTTCAACATTATGCAACATCCCCGAAAAACCCGTCACATCAAGTGCACCGCCCGCAGCACCGGAGCGCGGATCACCCAAACCAAAAATCAGACGCCGTACCCTGCTGTTAACCATTGCGCCTGCGCACATTGCACAAGGTTCTTTAGTCACATAAATATCAACGTTTTCCAGACGCCAGTCGCCGATAGCTGCCGCAGCCTGCGTAATAACCAGGATCTCGGCATGAGCTGTAGCGTCTTTAAGTTGTTCAACCTGATTCCAGGCCCGACCAATAATTTTCCCATCACAGACCGCTACCGCACCAACCGGAACTTCGCCATGATCAAAAGCATTTTGAGCCTCATTCAAAGCCCGGCGCATGTAATATTCGTCATCGAAAGTCATCATTTCCTGATCTTATCGTTTTTAACTTCAGAGTGAGTAATTACATCTCCAACACCCATAAAAGCGAATCTGATATATTCATTTTCCCATGAGTACAGAAAAACCAGGCTGTCATTATCCAATACTTTTGCCCGCTTGACATCGCCGGTACCAAAAATCCTGACCAATAACTCCGTGTCTCTGGCAAAACTGAAATCTACATTCTGATAAAGCACCCGGGCTGCGCGGAACTTACGCTCGGAATCCGGATAAAGCGATTTATCCTGGAGAATTGAAATTTCGCGTCTGAATCGGGTAAAAACCTCAATATCGTTGCATGGAATTTTCTTTCTACCAATACTTTCACAGCCAAATAAAAGGAACAAGGCAGAAACCATTAATGTTAATATTTTCAAATTCATAAATAACTCCGTTAAATTTAAAGTTTTAAGCAGCTAAGCGCCATTTATCACATTGACCATTTCAGTACCGATATTAAAAAATAATCCACCCTGGTAAACAATCAACGAAACCAGATAAGCCAGAACTATCAGGCCAATCATTTGCCCTATAGTCAGCAACCATGATCTGGTTTCACGCAATACAACCGCTACGGTGGCAATGCACGGTATTGACAACAGGCAGAACAACATAATTGTAAACGCCTGAAGCGGAGAATAGTTGCTGACCAAATGCATACGAAGCGGTGACGACTCTTCATCGGCATCACTGACTGCATATAATATACCCAATTGTGAAACAAACAACTCTTTAGCCGCAAAAGCGCCAACCAGCGCTGAATTGATCCGCCAATCAAATCCGAGCGGTGCCATAACCACATTCATGCTCCTGCCGATACGCCCTGCCAACGAATATTCAAGACTTTCTTTACGGCGACCAGTTTCAAGTTCAGCGATTCTGGTCGACTTGATTTCGCTGCTTATGCCCGGAGTTTGTTCAACCTTTGCAATCTCTGCATTATAATCAACTGAAAATTCAGTTTTAGCCGGAAATGTATTGATCAAAAACATGATTACTGAGGCCGCAAGAATCAGCGTACCGGCTTTCTTCAGATACAAAAGGCAACGTTCGCCCATGTGGATAATGATACTGCGCAGGGTCGGCATACGATATGGCGGCAATTCCAATACAAAAACTTCGTCTTCACCTTTAAAAAGTGTTGATTTCAAGAGCATAGCCCCCAGCATTGCCATAATTATTCCAATCAGATAAATAATCAACATTATCAAAGCACGATATTGATTAACAAAAAATGCCGGAATTATTAATGCATATATCGGTAATCTCGCGCCGCAACTCATCAACGGCAGCACCATGATCGTGGTCAACCGATCCCGTTCAGACTCAATGGTACGAGTTGCCATAACCGCAGGTACAGTACAGCCGAACCCCAAAAGCATCGGAATAAAACTTTTTCCATGCAGTCCAAAAATCCTCATAAAACCGTCCATCACAAAGGCAGCACGCGACATATAGCCGGTTCCTTCGAGAAAAGCAATTGCCAGAAAGAGCAACAGGATATTAGGAAGAAAAACCAGAACTCCGCCAACTCCGCCGATAATCCCTTCGCTGACCATTGCCCGTAGCAGAGGCATTGTGTCAGTAGGCCAGACTTCTTCAATTGACCACGAAACCAGCCCGAAAAAAGTCTCAATCCACCCCATCATCGGTTCTGCAACAATAAAAGTAAACTGGAAAACCAGATACATTATAATCAGAAAAACCGGAATGCCGAGCCAGCGGTTAGTCATTACTTTGTCAATATTATCAGAAAACTGTCGGCGACGCTCGTTGGAAATGTGAATAGCCTCACGGCATACTCCAGAGATAAAACCATAACGACGATCCGCCATAAAAGTTTCTGCAGATATGCCGTGCCGCTGTGTTAATCGTTCCTGAATCGGCAATATTTCAGTGCGTAAAGATTCAAGTTCACTGATTGAACAGATCGTTTCGTCATTTTCCAACATTTTTATTGCAAAATAGCGGGGCGGCAACCGCTTAGTCAAAGCAAGTCCAAGCTTATCTATTTTTTCTGATAAATCAGCAATAGCAGAATCTGCGCTTTCACCATATTTGAGCCGACACGGCTCGCTCACATGAGGGTACTTAACTAATTCAAAAATTTTATTCTTCAGTTCCTGAATACCTTTTCCAGTGGTGCCCACGGTTGTGATAACCTGGGTGCCGAAAAAACTTTCAATTTTAGAAAAATCAAAAACCAGTCCATTGCGTTCCGCATCATCAATCATATTGAAAACCATCAGCATGGGAATATTAAGTTCCGCTAATTGCGTAGTCAAATAAAGATTTCGCTGCGGATTGCCGGCATCAATGATATTGAGAATAAGATCAATGTTATTATTCAAAATTTCATCAAATGCAATTTTCTCTTCAGGAGACAAGGAAGAAAGGCTGTATATACCCGGTAAATCAATGATTTCCAGTTCAATATCTTCAATGCGGCAACGTCCGGTTTTACGTTCTACCGTTACCCCTGAATAATTACCGATATGCTGCCGTGCTCCGGTAAGCAGGTTGAACACAGTGGTTTTCCCACAATTCGGATTGCCGGCTAATGCGACCCGGTAAATCTGCTTCATACAGAAGTCCTTTTATTTGCTGTTATTTTATTGTGTTATTTTTACCTTGATATGAGCAGCATCATTGGAGCGGATAGAAAGACTGCTCCCCATGACTCTAACCCGCATCAGATTGCCAAGCGGAGCAAAACCTTCCATCGTAACCACAGTACCATTAACCAGTCCGAGATCGGCAAATTTTCTGACTCCACGAAGATTTTCGCCGACTTTTATGACCACTGCAGTGTGCCCGATAGCCAACTCACTGAGTGGAATCAGGTCTTCACGGGCGATTTTACTGTCGGCGCAAATTTGCGGCATTGTGCCATCAAGGTATTCGCGCAATGCTACACAGTCACCGCGTTCTGCAATCGCTTCACGAAGCGTCACTATTCTGGACATGACCTTCTCGCCGATGACGTGTTCAATTTTGCAGGCAGCATCTTCCGCTTCATCTGAATTTAATTTAAGAATTTCAGTGAAAAAACTTTTCAAAGCGTTATGCCGACGAAGAATTACTGCGGCAATTTCGGCCCCCAGCGCGGTCAAGACCACTGGAGAATGCGATTGATAACGGATCAAACCTCGTGCGGAAAGTGCTTGCAGCGCATTGGTAACGGAAGGCATTTTTACCTTCAATCGCTCAGCGATATCTTTGGTGTGCGCATGGCCGCTGGCAGATATTATCTCAGCAATAGCCACCAAATAATCCTCTAAACTGCTTGAGATTCTTTCTTTTACCATAAAATCATCATAACCTGTGTGATTTAAACCTGAAGAATCAGGGCATTAAATTAATATTATATGGCTGAATAAAATAACTGTGCAATCACCTTTTTCAAACCGTTCTATAATATTTTAACCTTAAAAATTGGTTATGTCTAATTTTTTATTATTTTGATGAGAACATAATTTTAATCGAGTCATGAAAGAAGATTTTTGGTGTGGCGAACAATACGCCCTTGTTCAAGATAAATCACATCTTCACAGATATTGGTGGCGCAATCGGCAATGCGTTCAAGACTGCGTGATACACTCAATATGCTTAAGTAATAGTCCGATAATTCCGGATGCGCTGGAATGAGTCTACTGATTTTGTGAAAATTGGCGCTATGCATGGCGTCTATTTCATCATCTTTGCGAATAACTGCTGCCGCCATTTGCGAATTTTGTCCGACCAGCGAATTCAGTGCGCTACGAAACATATTTCTGGTTTCATTGACCATGCTCTCAAAATCAAATTTATCAGCTGGAATCAATGGTGCTTCGGCCAGATTCAACGCGCGTTCGGCAATATTGGCCGCCAAATCACCGATTCGCTCCAGTTCATTGTTCATTTTCAAAAGTGCGATCACATATCGCAAATCCCCGGCCATAGGCTGGTGCAAAGCCAATATTTTCAGGCATTCTTCCTCAATGCGGATTTCTTCCTGGTCAATAACATTATCATGCTCAATGACCTTAGCGGCAATCTCGACATTTCCCCCAATTGCGGCGGAAACGGCAGTACTGAGCGCCTCCTCGACCTCACTGCCAAGACGCAACACGGCATCTTTCAAATAGGTTATTTCATTTTCAAAATGTCTTTTCATGATTTATGCCATCCTTATTTATGATTATCCGAAACGTCCGGTAATATATTGCTCGGTCTGTTGTTTTCCCGGATTGGTGAAAATTTTTTCTGTTGTGTCAAACTCGATTATGCGGCCCTGAAAGAAAAAAACCGTATAGTCGGAAACTCTCGCGGCCTGTTGCATATTGTGTGTCACAATGACAATTGTGAAACGTTTCTGCAATTCCAGGATAAGTTCTTCAATTTTGGCTGTAGCAACCGGATCGACGGCTGAAGTCGGCTCATCCATCAACAATACTTCGGGACGTGCGGCAATCGCCCGCGCGATGCACAAGCGTTGCTGTTGCCCCCCGGATAATGCAAGTCCGCTTTTCTTTAGCTTATCTTTTACTTCATCCCATAACGATGCGCTGCGCAATGCGTCCTCGACGCAATCAGCAGTTTCACGACGATTCATTTTGAAATGAAGACGCAGCGGATAAGCCACATTATCAAAAACCGACATCGGAAACGGAGTAGGCTTTTGAAATATCATTCCGATTCGCCGTCGCAGTTCCAACACATCAACACTTGAGTTAAGAATATCAGAACCGTCAAAAATTAAACTGCCTTCGACACGCTGTTCACGATAAAGCTCAAATATTCGATTATAAATCCGCAGATGCGTAGATTTACCACAACCCGACGGTCCGATTACCGCAGTCACTTTATTTTCGGCAATATCTAAATTATTATCAAATAAAGCCTGATTCTTCCCGTAGAAAAAATTTATTCCTCTGGCTGCTATCTTGACTTTTTCCGGCGGCATCGCCGCACACTGCTTAGTGAAAATTTCATTATCCATGCTTTTTCTCCCTGAAAAATATTCTGCTGACAATATTCATCCCCAATATTGCCGCCGTTATCAGCAATGCCGCACCCCAGCCCATCGCTTGAACTTCATCATAGGGCGAGTTGGTCGCATATTCGTTAATCAGTACCGGAAGATTCGCAGTCGGTTGCGAAAAATATCGAGTTGGCCAGGCATCACTCCACATCGCTGTAAACAACAATGGCGCGGTTTCCCCTCCGGCGCGCGCAATCGCCAGCAATATGCCGGTAATCAAACCGGTTCGCCCGGAACGGCAGACAATACATAAAGTCGTTCTGGTACGGCTCATCCCCAAAGCCAGTACCGATTCGCGAAGCGTATCCGACACCATCAGAACTACCAGAACAATTTACCATTGCCGAAACTGAATTGGAACAAGCATATAGCGCGGCACTGCAAAGTATTCCTGATAAATTTGGAACTGACATCCTGTTTATCGGAGCAAGCGGGTCTCGCACCGACACTAAACTGTCAAATCTTATTTCTGCCTCAGATAAACACCATTGCAGATATGTTATTGATACCTTACTATACCAGCCTGAAGCGCGTAATTTCATGATGGACAGGTCGTATGCCTGTGACATGGCCAAAAAAAATCTGCAAAAAATACTACATTATAAAATCATCTTTTGCGCTTCAGATCTCACGGTGCTAGGAATAATAGATGCAATTCAGTCGTCCGGAGCTAAGGTTAAGGTAAACAGGGATATTTTCATAGTAGGTTATGATAATATTGAGAATTTTTTTGATAAAAAAATTATTCCTGCATTCTCTACAATAGATTCTAATATGGATATTCTAGGGCGCAAAACCGCAGCTTTAATCCTTGAACAGCTTACTAATAATGACAGTAAACCCAAAAACCTTTCAGTTCCGGCAGCGTTTATTTTAAAGAATGAGGAATGCAAATGTTATGTCCAAATGACACCACAAACAAACAACGACAATGATCATGAAAAAATCAAAAGTATGGCTCTTGAATTACATGAAAATCTTTACGACGTGATAATTTAATTAAAAAAACATGGAGGTCAATAAATCAACAAACTGTTCAGCATAGTCAGACTGAAAAAAAGTTTTTTTTTCAGCTAAAACAACTTTTAAACACCAAAAAATCAGGAGTATTAGAAATGATCAAGATCAAACAAAAAAGTCATAACTGCTTGAGTTTTACGCTCATAGAATTGCTGGTCGTGATTGCAATTATCGCAATTTTGGCCGGTATGCTATTGCCGGCACTTGCCAAAGCACAACAATATGCTAAATCGATCAATTGCATTAATAATCTTAAAAACGTCAATATGTCATTATTGAATTATGCAGATGACTTTGATGATATTACTCTTGCCCACAATTATAATTATTTTGGCGGAACCAGCAAAAATAATTGGGTAAGAATTTTATGCGACAGTAAATATATTTATCGATACACCAGTGTTCTGCAAAACTGAAAATATCGGTTTGGACAAGTTGAATGGTGGTTTGGATTTTTTTGTTAAGGACGATGGGCGAGATGAATAACGGTCGAGTGTGGACGAGAAAATTCATCCATAAGAAACTTAGCGCAAAGCAGTTGCAGTCTTTCGAATTTTGTTTCGCATTTTTCAATATGCTGCGACCACTATTTGGAAATTGAAAGTTTTTTGCTGTTAAGTTAATAGAAAGTTTGAAACTTCATTGATTCATTGTAAATTCCAATTTCATTATTGATTAAAAATGTACTAAACACAGATAAAAACAAAGTAAGCAGAACCTCAAAGTATTGCGATTTGAAATAGAAAACAGGAATTCTCAGGAAAAAAGAGGCAACATCATGAGCGAAGAATTAAAAAGTACAGTATTGTGCAACGAACACATGACGCTAAATGCGCGTATGGTTCCCTTTTCCGGCTGGAATATGCCGGTACAGTATGCTGAAGGAATTTTGGCGGAACATCAGCATACGCGTGAACATGTTTCATTATTTGATATCTGCCATATGGGAGAAATCAAAGTTTTTGGAAAAGGTGCACGAGAAGCATTAGATAAGATTTTAGCTCGTCCGGTTTTTGATCAGTCTCTTGGTTCATGTCGATACAATTTTCTGCTCAATGACGCCGGTGGAGTAATTGATGATCTCATTGTCTATTACCTCGGCGAAGATGATTATTTCATCGTCACCAATGCCGCGCGACGCGACGACGATGTAGCACAGATTCGCAAACACTTACCAAACGGCATTGAATTGGTGGATATCTCCGATGAAACTGCAAAACTTGATTTGCAAGGACCGGAAAGCGCGACGGTTATCAGCGAACTTACCGGTCTTCAAATTTGTGAGCTACCGAAATATTTCCGTTGGCAATGGGTTGAAATTGACGGCATTCGAGTATTGCTGAGCAGAACCGGATACACTGGCGAACTCGGATTCGAACTTTATTTTCCAATGGACAAAGCGGTAACACTATGGCGGCGTCTTCTCCAATTCAAAAATGTTAAACCTGCCGGACTGGGCGCGCGTGATACTTTACGTCTGGAGATGGGAATGGCTCTCTACGGACACGAGTTGAATCTGGAAACGACTCCGCTGGAAGCCGGTTACGGCTTTATGTTGAAAATGGAAGATTTTCCATCACGGGAATTTATCGGTCGCAAGGCTTTGGAGAATACCCCTGGTGAACGTGAGCTGGTGGCAGTTTATCTTGAAGGACGCCGCGCGGCTCGTGAGCATACTGAACTTTTGGATATAAATCAAAATACCATCGGCATTGTTACTTCCGGTGGATTTGCCCCCTCGCTGGGACATGCTATTGCTTTGGCTTATGTGTCAAAAGGCAGTGTTAACAAAAACGATGCAGTATTTCTAAATGTCGGAAAATCACAAATTCAAGGCAAAATTGGCGGACTTCCGTTTTACACAAACGGCACTGCCAGGAATAAAATCTAAAAAAAATTAAAATCTTAATAAAAACAGTCTTGAACTTTTGTCATCTCAGGGCATTGTGTTGGCGAATCACGTTTACAAGGCAATAAAAAAAGAGAGGAGTTACCATGAAATATTACACTGAAGATCACGAATGGGTTGACGTTGTCGGCAACGAAGCAACTATCGGCATTTCTGAACACGCAGCATCAGAACTCGGCGACATTACTTTTGTCGAACTGCCTTCTGAAGGCGATGACTACATTATCGGCGACACGGTGGCGACTGTTGAATCAGTAAAAGCGGCTTCCGATGTTTACAGCCCGATCAGCGGAACAGTATCGGTTGTTAATGACGACCTCAACGATGATCCTGGCATGATTAATAAATCTGCAGAATCAAAAGGGTGGATATGTAAAATGAAGGATTTTGATTCAACTGAATTGGATGATATGATGAATGCAGAAGCATACGCCAGATACCTCCGTACTTTAGAATAATAAAAGCCAATCCGTTCTCTAAAAACATAAAAGCAACAATGCTTTTATTTTTTTTTGAACCGACTTATAAATTCCTGCAAATTTGTTGTCAAAGGAATTAAAAACGTTTCTTTAAACTTCGCGCGCGCATTATGCGCGCGCGAAGTTTAAGACACGTAAATAGCTGTTTTAAATCTTTATACCATTTACACAAAAATGTTCCATTACAGGCGTGAGTGTTGAGAAATTAATCCGATTGCATCTCCGAAGGTTTTCCAGGAACAAGGTAAAATCACCATAGCTTATGATTTTTTAGATGAGGTTTTGGCTTTCGAGACTTTTGTGGGTTTTTTCGTCGATTTTTTCACGGGAACAGTTTCTGCTGATTCGTTTTTACGCCGACGCGCGGACTTTGGTTTGACCGCCGTCGCAACTTGTTCTGCGATTGGGGATATTGTTTTTTTACGTTTCAACTTGCGTTTCTTGGGCTTGACTGGCGTCGCCGTACTTATTGGGGGCGCAGTTTTTTTCGCGCGTGCGGGTTTCTTCTTTTCAGCCTTCGGAAGCGAAACAGGTTCCACCTCAAGAGAGTCAAGTTCAATGCCGAAGATATTATCGAGTTCACTACTGACAAGAGCATCCGGCGCGTTGTTATCGACTAAGGTCTCGGCAATATCTGCAGAAAGCAGTTCGTTTTGATCCACATTGCGCAATAGGAAAAACAACTCCGGCTGTTTGTCGAGTCTGGCACCGACGCCGTAAAGAACTGCTGCCAGATGTTTGCATAGATCAGCCCAATCGGGACAATTGCAGGTCATTTTTATTTCTTTTGGCTCCGGGAATATACCAACTTTCTGCCGGCACAGCAATTCGATAATTTCAGGGCTGAGCTTACCATTGATCAAATTGATTAAAGAGCTGATTTTACCGGTACAATCACGTTTGATCTTGGCCCATTTATCCTTGGCCAGTTCCTGAATGGTGATATTAATTTTGTAGAGTTCTGACCCCATCACCAGAGCGGTAATTTTTCCCTTGGTGATTTTTAGATCAATAACAGCTCCGCTCCGGACGTAACTGCGGCCGCGCGGCAGACGGTTTTCATAATCGTGATAGGATTCGATATTGTCACACCAGGCTTTGCCCCAGAAAGTTTTTGCGATAGCGCGTCCTTCGATTACCACCGGGGAAAGTTCTTCACCTTTGGCGTTAAGGGATTTAATCTTTTTCTGGGCATCAAGTTTGCGCTGAGCGACCGGGATGTATTGAGGATAACCGAAATCATAATCATCATAATCATCATAATCATCATATCTGTTACGAGCCATTTTTATCATTCCTTATAAAATTGATTTGACATCAAGTTCTACAAATTTAAGTAATTCTTCATTATTCATATCGGTCAGCAGTTTTTCTGCGCCATCGCTGAGCAAAGAATCAGCAAGCCCTTTTTTGTCATCAATCAGAGCGTCAATCTTTTCCTCAACCGTGCCCCGGCAGATGAATTTGTGCACCAGCACGTTATGGCGCTGTCCAATCCGAAAAGCACGATCGGTGGCCTGATTTTCTACCGCAGGATTCCACCAACGATCGAAATGGACAACATGGTTCGCAGCAGTGAGATTGAGACCGGTTCCGGCAGCCTTCAGCGACAGTACGAAAAATGGCGGCCCGGATTCGCTCTGAAAATGTTCAACCAGATGCTGACGCTGCTTGATTGAAGTACCGCCGTGCAAAACCAGACCAGGGCGACCGAAACAGCGCGAAAGATGTTCATGCAACGGTTCAGTCATCTCTTTGAATTGGGTAAAAACCAGCATTTTCTCCTGTCGCGAATCGATCTCCTCGGCTATTTCCGACAGACGGAGGAATTTCCCGCCGGAATCTGCGTCATACTCGCCGTTGCCGGAAAATTGCGCCGGATGGTTGCAAATCTGTTTGAACATCATCAGATATTTGAAGACCAGACCGCGACGTTTGATATCATCGGCTTCTTTAAGTTCTCTGGCCATCTCTCTGACTGCCTGCTGGTACAGTACGGCCTGGGGTTTGGCAAGTTGGCAATATACTTTCATTTCAGTTTTATCCGGCAAATCAGAGATAATGCTTTTATCCGTTTTCAAACGCCGCATAATATAAGGCTTAGTCAACTGTCTCAAAGGCGCGTAATTGACGTTACCGTCTTCGGTATTGAGTTTTTTGATAAAATCTTTGAATCCGGTAATATGTCCCAGCAGACCGGGGCTGATAAAATCGAACACACTCCACAGGTCGGTGATGCGATTTTCTACCGGAGTTCCGGTCAAAGCCAGGCGGCGGGAGCTGTGCAGACTTCGTACCGCCCTACTCTGTTTGGATTGCGGGTTTTTGATTGCCTGCGCTTCGTCAATGATTACTGCAGTCCAGCTGATCTTGCGCAAGCATTCCAGCCGTGACAGCATACCGTAGGTAGTCACTACCGCATCAAATTGCTGCAAATAAGATTCCGGAGATACCGACAGTTGTTCCATGTCCTCATCGTTCAGTGTCATCGGATGAAGTATGCCGAAACGCAGATCAGGAGTGAACTTCGCCGCCTCCAGCCGCCAGTTTTGCAACAGCGAAGCCGGCACCACCAGTAATGCCGGAATTTGTTTGGTATCGCCCCGCTGTTTCAACAGTAACAGCATAGTCAGTACCTGCAAAGTTTTTCCCAATCCCATATCGTCAGCCAGACAACCGCCCATGCCGAGCTCCGTCATACGCCATAGCCACCGGACTCCGTCAAGCTGGTATGGACGTAAAGTGTTTTTCAGTGTTTTGGGCAGTTCCGGCAAATTTATAAGTGACGGGCTCTGCAACTCTGACAACAGTTCTTTAAGCTTTCCGGAAGCGTTGACAGAACAGAATTCGCGATCAACTTCAGGTGTAGCGCCCATTCCCGGCAAATTCGCGCCAGCCAGCATTCGCAATCCCTGAAAAAATGAAAAACCTGCATCGGTCACATGGGTCGCTTCACTCCATTGCTGCAGTAGCGCTTTGATTTTGTCAGGTTCAGCTTCGACCCATTCACCTTTAATGCGAACCAGACCGCCTTCGGAATTTAACAGTTGTTCCAGCTCTTTTCCGGTAAGCTCCATGCCGTTAAGAACGATTTTGAAGGAAAAGTCCAGCATGGCGTTGATGCCGAGCTTCTGCCCTTTTTTCAGATCAATATTGACCGAAACTTTTACCTTAGACGGCGTGGTATTTTTCCAGATATTGGCAATACGAACGATGACACCGCTTTCTTCGATGAGCGGAATATCGCAGAGAAAATTATATGCCTGCCGCGCTGTCCATGCCTGCGGACGGAAGATTTCACGGCTATCCAGTAGTTTCGCGATCAAATCGCTGCGTTCCCCTGCCGACTGAACGGGTCTCAACAGGGTAAGCAATGCATTGCGGTCATTGGCATAGGCTTTGACGGCCGCTCCGAGCGGTAGATGCTTGGGCACATCATTTTCTGATAATCGGTGGATGAAGGTGGCGATAAACGCAAAAGGATAATCCCCGGTTTTGTCCTGTTTGTTTTCCGCCAGGTGAAAACTGACTTTGCCAACACTTTTCCAGGCCGGATTAAGCTTGCGCACCCATTCGCTGAAACTTCCGGCGGCAGCATTGAATTCATTCTGAACTTGAAGCTCCAGTTCCAAATGCAAGCTCATAAGCCAATCCGCACTTATGTATTCCGCACCACGCATTGGCGGCGCTTCCAAAGCTTCAAAACCGAAGGCTGTACGATCCGGTCGAATACTTTTAAACAACCCGGTCAAATCGCGATTTTCCGGTTCCTGGACATGACAGAGCCGAGTGATAAATTCGCGCGCTTGTTTGCGAAAATAGCGAAATGACGCAGGAATTCCTGCCGGCAATTCTTCCCTGATCAATGCAAGCAAGCCACGTCCATTACCATAAGCAAAGTTTTCCGTTAATATCTTTGAAGTATTTTCCGGAGCATCCCAGCTTTCATAATCGCTTGCGGTTGCCGATATAATGCGCAGGTTTCCGGAAGGATGTAAAACCAACTCAATTTTCATACCCGCGGCCTCTCTCGATATGTGATATCTATATCCTGAATCAATGTTTGTAAAAGATATAAATCTAACCTCGAACAAGGCACTTTTCAAACAGCCGACAAGTCTCTTTTAAAGATTTATGGATGATTTTAAACGACACGGCAGTAAAGCCAAATTTTAAGCTTTACAGAGCATTAGTTGGTCCGTTAATTACTTCAGGTTTGGAGTAAATGATGTTTTATCTTGCATTATCAGCAAGATTACTGAATTGGATGGGGGTTTGCTTTTTTATGATATTTTGGAAAAGATAATAGGATTTCTTTGGTGTACGCTCCAGGGTTTCAAAATCGCAGTGAATGAGCCCGAAGCGCTGTGAATATCCGTGAACCCATTCAAAGTTATCCAACAGACTCCAGCAGAAGTAGCCTTGCACATTCTGACCGTCGGCATCGACGGCTTGCTGCATCGCGTCAATATAGGCGCTCAGAAAGCGGCAACGTGACTCGTCATTTTCAGCTATTTCACGAGACGAATCATTAGTAGTGCAGCCATTTTCGGTAACGTAGATCGGCAGGCTGGGATAGCGGTCGCCAATCCAGTTTAGCATTTTGCGAAAACCCCAGGGCACAACATTCCACTGCAGCGCGGTTTTTTCCCATTCGGGTGAATCACTCAGATACACCTCCTGATCCTCACTCATACCGCCGTTGCCGCTGATGTTATCGATCTGGTCACCAGTGGGTGTTGCCGACGCAAAGGCGGTGGTATAATGATTTAACCCGAGAAAATCAACACTGGCGCGAAGCATATTTTTTTCTTCCTCAGTAAATTGCGGCAATCTGTTGCCGAGCCGTTCCCGCATCACATCGGGATAGTCTCCTTTCACCGGCGGGGCGG
>JAAYPP010000079.1 GCA_012519765.1 Lentisphaerota bacterium | reverse complement strand
TCGCTCAAAAAATTCTAAATCAGTGCTTCTGCCGCTAAATCCCAGAATTTCATGCCGCGTTCGGTAAGCCGGATCTGGCTGTCATTGGTTTTGAACAGTCCTTTAACCGGGACCGGCAGGTGTTTGATGCGGTTTTGAATAACATCCCAGGACTGTGGACAGAATTTAAGGCTGTAGAGGTTTTCCCATCTGGTGCGGTCCCAGCCGGCGACTGTACGCAGTCCAAACGAGAATATCTCATTTAATCGCAATTGCGGCGTGATAATATCCATTTCAGGAGTTTTATTTTTCAGCCATTCGGTTATAGATGGCACTTGAGTCCAGCGGTTGCGTCCGTCAAATGATGATGCCGCCGGCCCCAGTCCCAGGTAGCGGCCGCCATACCAGATATTGCGGTTGTGCCGGCACTGGTACTGTAAATCAGCATAATTTGAAATTTCATAACGCGGCATTCCGGCATTGCCGAGCAACTCCCCGGCCATGTTCCACATTTTGACACTCATTTCATCATCAACCAAGCTGGCTTCTTTGATACGAGAAGCCAGCAGCGTGCCTTCCTCCATGGACAGACTGTAACACGAAACATGATTGACACCGGAATCCACAACCCGGCGGAGATCGTTTTCCCAGTCTTCAATCGTCTGCCCCGGAATGGCATAAATCAGATCAATATTGAACTGAAATTTAGAGGCTGAACGGATAAGATTGATGGCATGGTCAATGGCTTCGTTCGAACAACGGCGTCCCAACGCTTCCCGCAGTTCAGGATTAAAAGACTGTACGCCCATACTGATGCGGGTTACGTATTCGGTAAGCAGTGCGATTTTCTCCGGAGTAACCGTTTCCGGGTTGCTTTCAATGGTGATTTCTGTGTCGCGCCCGGTTAATTTACTTACGGCGCTGAACAACCGTGACAGCTGGTTTTGATCAAGCGATGTTGGTGTTCCGCCGCCGATAAAAACCGTGTCGAGTTTTTCAGATTGTTTAATTTGCTCGAGTTGTTCGATAATCCGGTCAAGCCAGTTCGTAACCAATTCGGGTGTCGCCGCGGTCACAGAATAAAACGCGCAATAATCGCATTTGCAGCGGCAGAACGGAACATGAATATATAAGTTTTCATAGGTCATGCGACGTTTCCGGAATAAATATCGATAATAATCTCGGTGGCAAGCCGGGCGTCATTTCCTGATATTAATGGTTCGCGGTTATGTTCCACGGCTTCCATGAAATCGCTGATAATCGCTTCGTGTCCAGAG
Organism: Lentisphaerota bacterium; assembly: GCA_012519765.1. Taxonomy (GTDB): domain Bacteria; phylum Verrucomicrobiota; class Lentisphaeria; order Victivallales; family Victivallaceae; genus UBA7640. The sequence continues at coordinate 5,823 of JAAYPP010000079.1, read as the reverse complement.
GTGTTTTCAACTTTGGCATTGGCAGATCCACTATGCAGTTTCAACGATTGTGAAACGCTGGGATTTTTCAGTTCGGCGATCTGCCACTCGGCAATGATATCATTCTCTAAAGTCAGATAGCCCCGCTCGGAATGGATCATCATGCGGCCTGGAAATCCCGGCTTGGTGGCGGTGGAGGCGGTGATGGAGCCGATCATACCGTTATGGTGTTTCATCAGTGCCACGCCGTAATCTTCGCCTTCAATCCGGTGGGCAAAAGTGCCCAGCATGCTGACCGTTTTTTCGGGGCGTCCGAAAAACCATCCGTACAAATCAATATTGTGGCTGGCCTGCTGGATGAATACCCCGCCGCCGTCCAGCGCCTTATTGCCTCGATACGGCGCGCTCTCGTAATATGCCTGATCGCGATAGAACTTCACTTGCAGTTCACAAGCAAAAATCCGACCCAGTGTTCCCTGTTCGAGCAGTTCCTTGACGATCATATTATCCGGCGCGGTACGACGTTGATAAGCGACGGCAAGTTTTACTTTGTGCGCATCGCATTCACGAATCGCGGTATCCATGGCGGGAATGCTGATGCCAAGTGGTTTTTCACAGAGTACATGTTTTCCCAGCCGTGCCGCGGTCATGGCTCCGATATGATGGAGTCCGTTTGGCGTGGCTATGATGGCGGCATCAAAATATGATTTGACCGAGTCTAAAGTCGAAGCAACTTCGATGCTTTCCGGTACGCCGTCAGGGCGTTTTCCCGAACGAGATACTATTGCGGCAAGTTCGGCTTCACAGATGTTTTTCAGTGCCTTCACATAAGTTGCGGCGATATTACCGCTGCCTACGATTGCAAATCTCATTGGTCAGTCTCCAATTTCAAAACAATAACGGACAGTCTTCGCTGGCTTGGTGTTTTTCTCCCATGAACGGATATAAATAACCTCAAAAATGCCGCGTCCTCCTTCTCTTGCCTTGATCACATACTGTCTTTTTCCCGGAGCTCCGGCAAGTTGTGATTCCGGTGCAATAAATTTATTACTGACAATTTCGAAAACCCGAAGATCGCAAACATAAATATGCCATGAGTAACCGGTACTAGGATTTTCTTCAAGTTCGATAGTATAAGTTTCCTGTGGCTGCAGGATGATTACTTCGGTGGTGGTACGGCATCCGACCAGAACAAGCAACAACAATCCCAACATCAGTATTTTTTTCATTTTCGCTCCGTGGCTGATTTGACCTGAATTATTTTTTTATTATCCCAAAAGGTAAATTGTCTTTATTTCTTTTTAACCCAATGGATGAGTTGGCGGAATTACTATAATATATTATCAATAAGTGCGTTAACAACAATTACACTCCAATTTGTCGCGGATTCAGGATTATGCTGACAATGACATACAATGAACTGACTGCGGTAAATAGTCAAATTCTTTATCCATTAAAAACTTTTATTTTAAACTCGATTTTGCATCTGGCACTTTCAACTACCGGCCCGAAAGGTTTTTTAAAGGAAAATACATCAATAAGAAACTTGCCGCAAAGCGGTTGTGATCTTTCGAGTTTTGCAGCACACTAGAAGATACAGCCCAGATCAGACAACTACCAGCTAAATATGATATTAAACTTCGCGCGCGCATTATTCGCGCGCAAAGTTTAAAAACAAAATTACATCGGGAAAACTGCTGTCTAAAAATACAGTGCTTAAATAAACTGCGGCGAGAATATCAGATTTAAACTATTTGTTTAGTGATTAAAATTTGAATAATGATTTGGTTATAAACGAAATACAAATCAAATTTATAGTTTCAGACTTTGAACCGTACCCCGAACCGAGAAGAGTTACTTGTGGAAAAATCCAGCCCCGAATATTGGAACATCAGTTAAAGGAAATATCGAAACAAGTTTTTTTGTCAGTTGGAAATAAGTTTGTAGGCTCAAAAACCAAAAAGTAAGGTGAAGAAAATATTACAAAAACCCCACAGATTTAACACCCCAGGTCTATCCACTTTAAAGAATAATTTTGTGCTTAACAAATTGATTATAGCTCCATAAAAAAACGTGAATAATATTTCTGAAAATCTTTAAAAGAGGGTTCTTTTTAGCAGGTCAACCCAGACCCCAAATCACGAGTTTGGGAAATGGGAATTACCGCAATTATTCTGAAATTGCCAGGAATTTGTGATAATTTTCAGCCAGCAGGTTGATCGCCTCGATATAACGCTTGATCTGTTTGCGGTCGCCGCAAATACTGACGACGCCTGAAGTTCCGCCGTTGACCGTCGGCATTGCCAGGTTGCCGATGGACATAAATCCATTTTCCTGCAGATCGCTGAGCGGACTGATGAACATTTCCGCGTTACGGATTATCGTGACTCCGACGGTGCCGAGAATTTCGCCGGTAGTTTTCGGAAAAATATAACGTGCGATATAGTAAAACAGCGGATGAATCATGGAATAAAGCTCCAGCAGTTCATAACTTTCGCTGCGCCCCATTCTGGTGCGCCAGGTGCGCCAGTTGAATTCCTTCTGAAAGTTAATAAATCCCTGCAATGGATTGGCGGCATCAATGTATTGACCGGGACGAATAAAAACCAGACTCAACTCCCTTTCATTAGCGGTATCGGTGGACAGTTCGACCGGAAACACTACCTTGCTTTTGGAAAAAGCCGGGTGTTGCGCCAGTCCCCAGATCAACATTCCGGCAATAGTTGCCTGGCCGCCCATCTGGTTGTGATAATGTTCGTTCATATATTTGCGGATTGCCAGCATCGGCTCGAAATTGACGTAAATGCGCGCGCGAAAGAGGCGGTTTCCGTAGTAAAACATTTCAGGACGGGCTTCGCGGCTACCATGTGCGGGATAGAGAATCCTGCCGCTGCAACCCCAGTCATCTTTAAGTTTTCGCAGCAGTTCCTGCATCGGCATGCCGTCAACCGGGACGTGGTGGTACTGCACCCACAAATCGGCTTCGGCGAAATCCGGAGTAAAGCGGCAGATAATGTTGAGCAGTCCCCAGCCCGGATGGCGATAGGTTTTGAGGTCAGGAGTTGCCAGACGCCGGCGCAGAAAACGTTCAGGTTCGGGGCTGAGCGTTTCGCAATGAATGAAAGTCGCGGTCAGCAAACGGTCCACCAGCATGCGCATTTCCAGTCGTCCGGCGAAACCGATGCCCCTTTCGCCGCGAATTGCCCAGCGTCGCATTCTTCGTGACAACAGAGTTGGGCGTTTAAGCAGATTGGTATTCAGGTTGCGGTTGTAAAGGGTCACCATTTTGTCGAGGGCTTTGCGGACATGTGAATCATTCAATACCGAAAAACTTTTGCGGGTGACGTCAAGGTATGCCTCAAGATGCGACAGTTTGCCGTCTTTTTCCCACGATGCCTCAACGATGTCACTGAAATATGCCTTGCGCCGCTTCAAGCTGAAAAGTCCCGGCTCGACTGACCAGTGAAGGCTGCTGTTGTTACGCAGAAAATCGGCTAATTTTTCAATCAGTTGCCGTCTGGCGTTTTCAAAATCCCGGGGATGTTCGCCATCGTAATAGCGGAGCCGGAAACTGGCCAGCGTGAATTTTGAATATTCATTGCGCATAAAGATTCCGGTGGCTTTGCGCCAGCCGTTTTCTTCTGCGCGCAGTCCCATTTTTTTCAAAAGCTGAAGGACTTTCACGAAAACGAAAATCAGCATTGCGCTCGGACTCCAGCGGTCGATCAGTCGGCTCATGGATAAACGGTTGTTTCCAGACACATTGCGCTGGGTATTTCCGACAGGTTCAGATTTGAGGACGGGAGGATTTTCCTCTTGAGTAAAAGTATTCAGAATTCCGGCAAAAATTTCCGGTTTCTCGAAGTGCGGAACATGACCGCAATTCTGGATAACCTGGAGTTGCGCACCGGGGATGTTGTGTTGCAAATATTCAGCATTATTTTTTCCCGACAAACGATCTTCCGAGCCCCAGATGATCAGGGTCGGTACTGAAATTGAGCGTATTCCGTTGCAGAAATCATCCTGCTTCATAATTTGTAATTGTTGCGCTGCGGCAATGACGCATTCCTTGGCGCCGGGAGGTCGAAACATCTCCGCGTACTCATCAAGAATTTTGCGACTGATCAGCTCATTACGATAATACATTTGCTGGAGCAGCAGATATGCGGAAACATGTTCATTGTCAAAACGAAGAAGCGGATTGTCATCTGAAAGGGCGGAAATTTTCCGGGTGAAATTCGGTTGCGCTTCATATGCGCTGATGCTGTTGATAATTATCAGGCGATTGATTCTGACATTGATGTCACCAATATTCATGGCGAGCAGCGCGGCGGTACCACCGAGCGAATGTCCAACCATTATGATGTTGCTCATATCCATTTTTTGAATAATCTGCGCGACGAACGAAGCCTGGTTCAACGGCGACAGATCACGGGGATTATCTTTCGAAGAATTGCCGAATCCTTTCAAATCAACGGACAGGAAACGATATTTTTGCGGCATCAAGTCAATGAGTTTTTTCCATTCGCCAGGGAACGAAGTAAAGCCACCGATAAAGAAAACCGGTTGCCCGGAACCGCCGCTGTCGTAAAATGCCAGCGAAAAGGTCTGTCCCGTGGAATCCTTAAAATCAAAGTTTTTACGTTCAAAATTCATCTATTTTTAAATCCTGAAATTCGCGCGCGCATTATGCGCGCGCGAATTTTAAACTGGTTTTCGTGATAAAATCATCAATCAACTCGCGCGAGATACTGCCGCATGGCGGAATCTCAGGGAGGCTGTCGGCGGTAAACCATCCGGCATCATCGATTTCACCCCCGTCCGGACAAAGCTCTCCGCCGGCATATTCCGCCGTAAAACCGGCAATCAGGGTATGAGGGAACGGCCAGCTTTGACTGCCGAAGTAACGGATGTTTTTTACGAGGATATTCACTTCTTCGGCGGTTTCGCGGTGAACACAGTCTTCAAAAGTTTCGCCGGACTCGACGAATCCGGCAATACAACTGTAACGTGCCGAGTTGAAACCGCGATTATGCGCGAGCAGGATTTTGTCGCCATGAGTAACCCTGACAATAATTGCCGGCGATAAACGCGGAAAATATTCAGTATGGCAGGACGGACAAACCCTGGCGCCACTGGCATCGCAAATTTCTGTAGGTTTGCCGCAGACCCCGCAGAAACGATGCTCTTTGTTCCAGTGCCCGATTTCAATCGCGCGCGCGACTGCCGCACCGCAATCTTTGCCCAGCGTGTGAATGCATTGACGCAAATCTTCAAAGCGAAGATGTTCCGGTAACTTGATGTCGCCGGGAATTTCCACCGCATAAAAACATTTTTCTCCGGCGCGGGAGGCCAAAACCACCTCCGGCCTTTCAAGCCACTCGAAATCTTCGCGATGCGGCAGTGTACCGTCGGCATTCCGGACCGCGATGCTCCGTCCGGCGGCGACAACCCAACAACCTTCAGCCTGACCGGGCTCCAGAATACGTGCTTTTTCGGGAATGAATTTCATCGCGGACGCTCCAGGTTAAGCATTCGAAAGGCATTGACGGTGGTGATTTCGCCCAGTTCATCGACAGTGAGACATTTTTCGTCGGCGACTTTTTCCGCGATCGGAACCAGGTATCCGGGGTGATTGACTTTGCCCCTGAACGGTACCGGCGCGAGATATGGCGAATCGGTTTCCAGAAGCAGACGATCCAGTGGAATAACCCGCAAGGTCTCTCTGATGTTGTGTGCTTTCGGGAATGTTACCATGCCGGTTACTCCCAGAAACATGCCGAGTTCCAGAAATTTTTCCGCCCAAGCCGGGGTGCCGGAGAAACAGTGAACAACTCCGCGACC
>JAAYPP010000078.1 GCA_012519765.1 Lentisphaerota bacterium | reverse complement strand
CGTTTTTTTTTGGAGGAGTAAGCGATATCGATTTCAGCGAGTTTGGCTTTGCATTTGATATCGATTTCGTTGATAGCCTGTTTTTGCTGTTCCGATATTTCGTCGAGAGCCCCGCCGGAGCGTTCCAAAGCTAATTCAAAAGCGCTTTTCATCGGTTAATTAAATCCTTTTTATCGTAGAATGGTTCAAAATGTGATGGTCTAAAATATCATGGTCTGCGCTATTTGCAATGTGGTATTTTATGATTGAATTTTGTGGCTTTACCAGTAAGTTAAACATTTTTATCATTTCAACATGGATGCTCAAATGCCGGCCGGAAAGTTTACTCAATTATCAGACGAATTCAGAAATCAGAAAATTTTCTCGCTTGTTCTTAAATACAGTTTTCCTGCGATGGTCGGCACTTTCATGTTCACGGTCTACAATGTTGTGGACCGCATATTCATCAGCCGGGTGCTCGGCAATGAAGCGATTGCCGGGGTTGGGATCACTTTTCAGATTTTCATGCTTTTTATTGCGGTCGGAGTGATGTTCGGCATCGGCGGTGCGACTTTGGCGTCGCTTCAAATGGGGCGACGCAATTTCAGGTCGGCGGAACGCATCCTCGGCACGATGTTCTGGATTTTTATCTATGGCGGCGTTTTAACCTGTGTTCTCGGTCTGATATTTTTGGAGCCGATTATCCGGCTGTTCGGCGGCACTGAATTGACCCTGCCTTATGCCAAACAATATTTCGGGATTCTGCTCTTTTTTATGCCGTTTGATTTTATGGCCATGGGTACCAACAATATTATCCGATCTGAAGGTAATCCGCGGTTCTCAATGTGGAATATTGCCGCCGGCTGCATCAGCAACATTATTCTCGACTATATTTTTATTTTGGTGCTGGGACTGGGAGTCGGCGGCGCGGCTTGGGCTACCGGGATTTCAAAACTGCTTTCGAGCGTACTGGTGATATGGCATTTTACCTTGAGTCATCGGCGAACCTTGACGCTGCGCTGGAAAAACATCCGGTTCAATAAGCTTATATTTGTGAGGATGTGCGAAATCGGACTTTCGCCGTTTCTGATGCAGGGAATATTTGCGCTGGTCGCTATCGTACTCAATAACTCACTGCTCAGATATGGTGGTGACACTGCCATTACCGTTATGACCATTAATTCTACTATTTTCATGCTGATGGCTATTCCCAATCAAGGGATTGTCATGGGATATCAGCCGATTGCCGGATATAATTACGGCGCGCGACTGTTTGCCAGAACCGCCGAATGCCTGAAGACTGCCGCCTTTTTCGGGGTTGTGATTACGGTACTGTTGTTGGGAATCGTACAATTAGCCGCGCCGTGGGCGTTTGGCGCGCTGTGCAACTACGATGCGGAACTGACCAATTCATGGGCATACTCATTGCGCATACTGATTCTCGGAATTCCGTTCTGGTCTTTTTTCTCTATTACATCAACCTTTTTCCAGGCGACCGGACGTCCGAAAATGACGATTTTTCTTAATATCTTCCGTCAGGTGTTATGCGTTCCGGGATTGCTGCTGCTTTTGCCGTTGTTCTGGGGCATCAACGGTATCTGGATGGCATTGCCGCTGGCGGATCTGATCGCGGCATCGGTAACGTTTTTTCTGATTATGCCTGAAATGCGCCGTCTGCAGTCATGACGAAAAATACTGATTATGGCATTGTTTAAAATTTGCGCGCGCATTATGCGCGCGCGAATTTTAAGACCTGTTGCGCCGACGGTTTCTGAAAGTTCAGGATTGCATTAGATTTTGCTTTTCGGTTGTAGCGCAGTAAATTTATTCAGGAGGTATAGAGCAATGAGTGAAAACAATAAAAATTGTCCATGCAACTGGCCAGGCTGTGTAAATCACGGCAAGTGCAATGCTTGTCGGAACAATCATCATCCTTATAGTGAAAAAACTGCTTGTGAGAAGCTGGCAGAAAAGCAACAAGTTGCGCGATGAAATTCTCAATCAGTGAACAGGACAAAGCGTCGTTATGTCGACAGGCGCCGGAGTTTGAACTTCCGGTCCGGCAATTTGAAGTTAAAGGATTCGAGTACGGCGACGATCTGTTTAGCGCGCTGGTTCAGAGTGTGGTGTCACAGCAGCTCTCGGTTCGTGCCGCTGAAACTATACATGGCAGGGTGGAAAAATTGCTGGTCACAGTCAATCCGGCGAATGTGATGGGCGCAGATGAAACCGACTTGCGGTCATGCGGTCTTTCGGCGCGCAAAGTTGAATATCTGCGCGGTATTGCTGATGCGGTACTAAGCGGCGCGGTCGATTTTGCTGAAATTGCCGAAATGGATGATGCCGGAGTGACTGCTGAATTGACCAAGCTAAAAGGGGTTGGTGTCTGGACTGCGGAGATGTTGCTGATTTTCGCGCTCGGTCGCAGAGATGTTCTAAGTTTCAGCGATCTGGGAATCCGGCGTGGTCTCATGTTGCTTAATAATCTGGAAACATTGACTGATGATGATCAGGATTTTTACCGGCGGCGTTATTCGCCGTACGGAACTCTGGCTTCACTCTATCTGTGGCGGATCAAGGATAATCGACCTTCCGTCAGATAATCTTCAATGATGATTTTTACCTTGTAAATAAGGGTGGGGCGAAGTATTTTATACGCTTTAATTGATCACCAATCCACTATGAAAAACTTTACTGAAGCTGGGAAATGACTACTATTTTGGAAATATGCGGCGGAATCGCCGGGCTGGTGCTCCTATATTACGGAGCGGAATTTTTGGTTAAAGGTGGCGCCAATATCGCCGTCAGAATGAAAATATCGCCATTGGTGATCGGTCTTACTCTCGTGGCTTTCGCCACCAGTGCGCCGGAGCTGGTGGTCAGCGTTGATGCCGCCTTGAAAGGGGTCGGCAATATCAGTATCGGCAACGTTGTCGGTTCGAATATCTGCAATATCGCCTTGATCCTCGGACTGTGCGCAATGATAACTCCGCTCCGGGTCAATCCGAAGCTGTTTCGTTTTGACGTTCCGGTGATGATTGGGGCAATTCTGTTATTTGATATTTTTTATTATTTCACCGGCGGAATCAACCGTTTTCAGGCGCTGTTTTTCCTCATGGGCATAATTTTCTACACTACCTGGAGTGTCTATAAAACTCGTAAAGAGGAAATGGTGGAACCGGAAATTATCGAGGAATGTAAAGAAGAAATCGCTTCCGTCCAAAAATATTCGATGTTATTAGCTTTGTTTTTTGCGGCAGCAGGTCTGGTCGGGCTGGTCGGAGGAGCGAAGCTTTTTGTCAATTCAGCGGTTTATATCGCCCGGTTGCTTTCAGTATCCGATGCGGTAATCGGCTTGACCATCGTAGCGATCGGCACCAGTCTGCCTGAATTGGCGACATCATTAGTGGCGGCTTTGCGCGGTGAAAGAGATATCGCCATCGGCAATGTAGTCGGCTCGAATATTTTCAATATTCTGGCGATAATGGGGATTGCGCCGCTTTTTAGCCCGATTTATGCGCCGCAAATCAGTTTGATAGATATTGGTCTGATGACCTTCTGTACGATAATCTTGTATCCGATAATGAGGACCGGTTATGTTATCTCTAGGAAAGAGGGCGCCTTTCTGTTTCTTACGTATATCGCGTACACGGTTTGGCTGATTGTAAGCTGAATTCATGGCGGGTTTATGAAAATTTATGTTGATGCTGATGCGTTGCCGGCGCCGTTGCGGGAAGTTTTGCTCAAAGTCGCCGAACGCACAAAAGTTGAAACCTGGTTCGCGGCAGGACGTTATCCGAGATTGCCGGAATCCGACTATGTCAGATGCGTTGCAGCCGGCAGCGACTTCAACGGCGCTGATGACTGGATTGTCGAACATGTTGCAACAGGCGATCTGGTAATTACGGCGGATATTCCGCTGGCAGACCGCTGTCTTGACGGTGGTGCGGCAGTACTCGGGCTACGTGGCGACTTTTTCACTCATGACAATATCAAAAACGCATTGGCAATGCGCGGGTTGCTGGAGGAATTACGGACGACCGGAGAAGCAACCGGAGGCCCTGCGCCATTTTCCAGTAAGCAGCGGGAGAAGTTTATCAATGCTCTGAACCGTTTTTTGCAGAAAAAAAGATAGGTTCGGCAATCTGGAATCAACTTTCAGGTTCGGATTGAAAATATTCAGGCAGCCACTTTTTCAAAATTTCTCTTAACTGTTGCGGCGTGATCGGCTTGGTTACGTAGTCGTCCATTCCGGCCTTGATGCATTGTTCGCGGTAGCCGCTGACCGCATGGGCGGTCATAGCAATAATCGGTACTTGATGATTGCGCACTGAGGTTTCTGGATTGCGGATTTTTTCGGTGGCTTCTAGTCCGTCCATTATCGGCATTTGAATATCCATAAAAACCAGTTGATAGTCTTTTTGAGAGAGCATGTCCAACGCTTCCTGACCATTTGAGGCGACATCGGGCTGTATGCCGAATTTTTTAAGAATTGCGGTAACCACTTTTTGATTAATCAGATTATCTTCTGCCAGCAGAATTTTCAACGATTTGTCCGGTACCGGCTGTTTCTTTTCGGGCGCAACTGCGGCGGACGAAATCGCAATTTCCGATATACTTGAAAACATTTGTATGAATTCCTTGCGTCGGAACGGCTTGGTCAGTACCGCTGAAAATCCTAGTTCCTTCAGTTCATCGGCTTTGAATAGTTCACCGAAAGGCAAAAGCGCGATTAAATGTGCGTCAGCCATGCTCAGATAAGATGCCAGGTCAAGTTTGCGTTCGCCAAGTCCGGTCAGATGTAAATCAATCATGGCGAATTTGAAAGGTGTACCAGACTCTCTGGCCTGCCGGTAAATTTCAGCGCCAGATTCAATATCCTCAGCCTCGGTTGGACACAGTGAATTGGCGATAAGTTTCTCCATCAATACTTTACGCGCATTGGCGTTGTGGTCGATTACCAGCACTTTGGCCCCTTTCAATTCATCGGGTACCGCCGGTCCGGCTTCACGCGATATCTCCTGTTTGCGCAAGGACAATGTGAAGGAAAATTCAGAACCGATGCCGGGTTCGCTGTTAAACTTCAGTTCGCCGTCCATCAGTCCGACAATATGTTTTACAATGGACAAACCTAGTCCGGTTCCGCCGTGTCGGCGTTTAACTGATGAATCTGCCTGATAAAAAGCATTGAACAACATTTTTTGCTGTTCTTTGGGAATGCCGATGCCGGTGTCACGTACCGTGAATTGGAGCGAAACATTTTTTTCTGTCTCATTTCTTAGTTCGACTTCAATCATCACTTCGCCTTGCTCGGTAAATTTGATGGCGTTACCAACCAGATTCATGATAATTTGCTGGATACGCAGTTCATCGCCGTAGAGCAACACCGGCAGATCATGGGGAATTGCACAGATCAGCTCAAGGTCTTTGGCATGGGCGGTTATCGACAGATTGCAGGCAAGGTTATAAAGCATTTCACGAAGGTTGAATGGAACTGAGTCAATTACGACTTTCCCTGCTTCAATCTGCGCGAAATCCAATAACTCGTTGACAATTCCGAGTAGCAGCTTACCGCTGGAATTGATAATTTCCACATATTCAGCCTGTTCGCCAACCATTTGACTTTCTTCGAGCAGACCGGCAGCGCCGATAATGCCGTTGATCGGCGTTCTGATTTCGTGGCTCATGTTGGTCAAAAATTCGCTTTTTGCGCGATTGGCGGCTTCAGCCGCGTCGCGGCTTTGTTCGAGTTCTTCCTCCATGCACCGCCGCTCCGTAATATCGCGATCAAAACCACTGACTCCGATAAAAATTCCGTCATTACTAAACAACGGAATCGCGTTGGTGGCAATTACCAATATTTTCCCATAGGCAGTCTCAATGCGGTTGGCAAAATCATTAACAGGCTCTTTTTTTTGTAATAAATACAAAACATGTTTTTTGAAATCTGCGTGCTCGGTTTCCGGACATAGATCGTAAATATGTTTTTTTCCGATTAGAGATTCCGGTTCATACCCATAAATTTGTTTAACTGATGAAGTCACATAAGTATAAATACCATCCGCATCGCACTCCCAAAATACCGTTTTACTCTGTTTGGCCAGATTGTTGAACCACAATTCGCTTTTACCCAGTTTGACGGTGCGATCGTTGATGATATTTTCCAGCATAAAACGCCGTTTGGCCAACAGAATAACGATTATTACTGCTGCGACAGTCAGAAGCAGACCAAAGATAAGGGTAATCAGCCACTTCCATGAAGGATATGCTTTCATGAATTCATCGCCGGGAGTGGCTGTAATATTGAAAACCTTTCCGAACGCGAAAATCGGTCTTGATAATGATGCATCATCACAATAAATTTTACCATCTCCTAAACTGAAAAGTTCCTGCGGATTTTGATTTTTACGCAGCAGTGAAAGCGTCATCTGCACTATCTTGTATTTTTCAGGATGGGGCTCAAAAAGTGAATCAAAGCGCAAAGAAGCTAGCACAAAACCAGACGGCTGTGAGGCTTCCGGAGATTTGAAGACCGGACGAATAATTACTGTGCCATATGTTGAATCAGGATCAAAGGCCAAACGCAACGGCTCGGTGGCTGTCGACAGTTTTGTCCGGCTGGCCTCTTCGATGGTTTGGTATCGTTTGGTTTCATGTCCGAAATCAAAACCCGGCACAATTTCCTGGTTAATGTCGTCCATCAGAAATACAATCGGGTAATAGACGTTTCGCGTCGTAGGCACCGCTTTTATGCCGCCGGCCCCGTCGGGCTGCCAGATTGTAAAATCCGCCAAGCCACTTTGACGCATTGCCTGTTCGAACTTCGCCCGTTCATGATTAGGAACAGCGGCAATCCAGCCCCAGGCGCGGGCGACTGAATTTTTCTTGAGATGTCTGGCAAAGGTATGAAATTCTTCTTTTTGGGTCTGTTCTGATGATTTGAAAAAACCGGCTATGCCTTCCATTTCAGTGGCGCGGATATGTTCAAAAGTTTTCGCGATCAATTCTGTTTCACTGCGGGCAAGCTGAAAAAACATCTCGTGTCGGCGCCGATGTTCGTTAGTCATGAAAAAGTATGTGAAAAAAAACGAAAGTATGATACCGAACGTCCCAGTCAACAACGGTTCAAGATATTTCATCCAGCGCGGCGCATTGTTGCTCATCCGGGAACGGTACGTCATCAGGGCGGCACCTATAACAACCAATGCGACTGTCAGCAGGGTGGTTATTATTCCCGGCAAAGCTGATTTCCAAAGTTTCCGATTCCACCCTGTCGCGGCAATGTCTGCCCCGAGTCCGGCTTTCGCTTTCCCGGTCAGATGATCACGCAACGGAACAATGCTGGACATCCAGGTTCCCCAGCGGTCGGTATCCGGACCGGTGACTATCTCAGTCCAGTTGTTAAGCGCATTTTTAAGCTCTGCCGTGGCTTCCGGATAAGGTGAACCTGGATCTGTATAATCAGGTGACCCTAGCGGTTCGTTGTCAATGAAGAAAAAAACCGAGCCGTCGCTTCTGGTTCCCATCAAGTAAATGAAACGGATATCCGGATTGGCTTCTTTAAGTATGATAAGTTGATTTTTTAACCGCTGATATTCAGGTTTCACCAGATCTGACCTGTTGCCTGATAACGTTTCCAGATTTTCAATATTGATGGCTTTAGCAACCATTTTGGTTCGTTCCAGCAGATTGTCGCGCATTTCCTGTTCGGTTGCTTTTACCATCCACCAGGTGTGGGATAATCCGATCATCAGGGTGGCAAAGATAATTCCCACGACAACAATTAATGAGCCGGTATGTTTTTTTCGTCTGCAGACGCGACATAAATCGTTAATGGAAATATTCCACGGTTTCATAAAAGATTCCTTTTGAAAAAAAATCGGCATCTATCGGGAATAAGGAAGATTTTAACCGAATAGCGTATAGTCGAACCGAAGATATGATTGTTAATAAACGCAGTAACCTTTGTTTTTGAGGCAGCTCCAGTGACATTTACCGCTATTCCCATATTCACTCCGGAATAATACTTGCTTTACTGATGAGTAAAAGGTACAGATATATTAAATTTTTTCAAGAGAGAATTTTTCGCCGATGTGTTTTTTCTGTGGTTTTGCAGAATGAAGCAGTATTGTATATTTGGAGTGGTTACTGACAGGACAGAAAAAATATTTTAATGGATAAATCGCATATGAACGCAGATCGGATTATTGAAAACCTCAAACTTGTTCCGCTTGAAAACGAAGGCGGCTTTTTTTACGAACTTTACCGTTCCGCTGAAGCTGCGGCGGATGGACGGCACGTATGCGGCACCAGCATATATTATCTGCTTCGTGAGACGGATGTGTCGCGTTGGCACAAACTGGCATCGGACGAAATCTGGTATTACCACGCCGGAATTCCGGCACTGCAACGAATTCTTTATCCGGACGGAAAACTCGAAGAAGTGGTAATCGGTCCGGATGTCATGAATGGCGAAGTTCCACAGCATTTGATTCCTGCCGGTTGCTGGCAGACTGCGGTTTTGACCGATTGTTCAGAAAATGATTGGGGCTTGTTCGGCGCGGCGGTATTTCCGGGTTATGATCCGGACGATGTTGAGTTTGCGAACGATTCTGAAATGGAGGTACTGTTATGTCGGAACTGAATCAACAGGAATGTCCTTACGGTCCGTTGTCGGACGAAGAAAAGCACATAATCGTGGATAAGGCGACAGAACCACCATTTTCAGGTCGGTATGATAAATTTCATCAATTCGGGGTTTATGCCTGCCGCCGTTGCGGCGCGCCGTTGTATACTTCCGCTGAAAAATTCAATTCCGGCTGCGGCTGGCCGGCATTCGATGACGCGATTCCCGGAGCGGTGGCGCAGTTGGCCGATGACGACGGTCGAAGAATTGAGATCGTTTGTGCTCAATGTAACGCTCATCTTGGACATGTCTTTGCCGGAGAGAATTTTACTCAGAAAAATACCCGGCATTGCGTCAATTCGCGGTCTTTGTGTTTTGAACCGCAGGACGGCAAAAATATCCGCCGCGCGGTATTCGCGGGAGGATGTTTCTGGGGTGTCGAGGCGTTGATGAAAAAACAGCCCGGGGTACTTGCCGCAGTCAGCGGTTATTGCGGCGGAGAAACTGATTTTCCTGACTATCGCCAGGTTTGTAGCGGCGATACCGGACACGCGGAGGCGGTTGAAATTTTTTATCGCCCGGAACTGACCGGATTTGAGGAACTTTGCCGCTATTTTCTGGAAATTCATGATCCGACACAGCATAACCGGCAGGGGCCTGATTTCGGAACCCAATACCGTTCGGCGATTTTTTACCTTGACGATGCTCAGCGCCAAACCGCCCGGGAACTGCTGGATATACTTCGGCAGAAAGGTTATGAGGTCAAAACTGAACTGAGTCCGTTTGGCAGATTTTGGAATGCCGAAGCTTATCATCAGCACTACTACGCTAAAAACGGCAAAGAACCTTATTGCCATTTTTACCGGAAACTTTTCTGATGCAGGTTCCGGACAGCCACGCAGAATCGCAAGAGTTTAGGTTTGAAAACGATTTTAAACGTGTTTATCCTGTGGGTGGGCAATTTTCGCAATGTAATAGTATATTGTTTTTGTTTGTGTAGAACCGCGTCATAACGTTCGACAGGTTACGGATTGAGCTTCGGCGCGAAAATATAAATTGTGAGGATACGGATGAATTTTCCTTTTGTTGCCATTGTCGGGCAGGAAGAATTGAAAACAGCTCTGATGCTGAATGTTGTTGATCCAGGAATTGGCGGACTGTTGATCGCGGGCGAAAAAGGAACCGCCAAAAGTACCGCTGTACGGGCGCTGGCTGATCTACTGCCGGAGCAAACGGTAGTACACGAATGCCGTTTTTACTGTGATCCCGAAGGCGAATTATGCAGTTTATGCCGGGAACGGATCGAACAATCTGAACTCGAAACCAGCCGCAAAAAAATGAAAGTGGTGGAGTTGCCGCTGGGTATTACCGAAGACCGGCTGATCGGAACTTTGGATATCGAACATGCCCTCAAGCATGGTGAAAAACGTTTTGAGCCAGGTTTGTTGGCCGATGCCAATCGCAATTTTCTTTATGTCGATGAAGTCAATCTGCTGGAAGATCATATTATTGACCTGCTGCTTGACTCTGCGGCAATGGGAATCAATACGGTTGAGCGCGAGGGTATTTCATTTACGCATCCGGCGCGTTTTATTCTGGTCGGCAGCATGAACCCGGAAGAAGGAGAGTTGCGGCCGCAACTGCTGGATCGTTTCGGTTTGTCGGTTGGTGTGACCGGACTTCATGACAAAACCCAACGAATGGCAGTTTTGCAGCGCAAGGCGGCTTTTGATGAGAATCCGGCGGCTTTCTGCGCGCGGTGGGAAAATGAACAGAACGCGTTGCGTCAGCGTATTGTCAACGCGCGTGACGGGTTGCCACACATAGAAGTTACCGATCCGGTACTGGAAAAGATTGTTGCGATTACCGCGGCAATGCATTTGGACGGACACCGACCGGATATCGTGATGATGAAAGCGGCGCGCGCATTGACCGCGTTGAGAGGTCAGAAGTCGATCGGAAATCAGGAAATTCACGATGCCGCGATATTTGCACTTCCGCACCGCCAGAAACGGCTCCCGTTCGAGGAGCGTGGCGGCAGAGATAAACTGCTGAAAGTGCTGGAGGATTGTCTCGGATGAAATTCAGCCAGTTTGTCGGGCAGGACAATGCCAAGCTCGGCGTAATTCTGAATGCGCTTGAACCGCGCTGTGGCGGGCTGTTGCTGGTCGGCGCGAAAGGCAGCGGCAAATCAACGTTGATTCGGCTGGCGCGGGGGATTTTTCCCGTTATAACACCGTTTGTGGAAATACCGCTGAACATTACGGAGGATTCTCTGTTGGGCGGTATTGATATTGAACAAAGTATGCGTGAAGGACGCCGAATTTTTTTGCAGGGACTGATTCCCAGGGCTGCCGGCGGTATTTTGTTTGTCGATGATATCAATTTGCTACCGCAGGAATTGCTCGCGCCGCTGATGGCGTTTAACGGCGGCGGCGATGAATTGCAGACTTGCCCGGGATCAGTACAGCAGTTGCCGCGTGATTGTTGCGTTATGGGAACGATGAACCCAGAAGAAGGAGACATTCAACCTCATTATCTGGATCGTTTCGGATTATGCGCAGTAATGGATGAACTGCCGGACTGTGAAAAACGACTGGATGTGTTGCGTATTTTTCGCGAAATGCCGAATTTTCAAGTTGAATCAGACCCGTCACTAATGGCGATGGTAGCGACGGCAAAAAAACATCTTCCCGAAGTCAAGGTCGGCACAGCTGAACTTGAAAACATCAGCGCTGTTGCGGTGCGCAATCCAAGTCACGGTCATCGCGGAGAATTGTTTCTTTTTTATGCAGCACGCGCTTATGCCGCACTGCAGGGGCATGACCGAATAGCACAATCCGATATAGAACGGGTCAGCGAATTGGTTTTTGTCCACCGTCGCCTGCACACCAGTGAGGAACATTCTGATCTGCCTCAGGATGAAAAACATCGGGAATCGGCTACTGACCAAATGTCGCCCCCTGAACCTGAAAAAAAAGCGCAGAGCATGGATGCGGATTTCAGCTTGAAACCGCGTGGTTCGGCAGTGACGGCTTCCGGAGCGGAGGAAACCATGAGCATCGGCAACCCTTTCCAGGTACGGCGATTGAGCTTTAAAAAAGATCGTTTGAAGCGTCACGCGGCAGGGAAGCGAAGCAAAACACATTCGCTTGGTAAAGGCGGACGTCACGTCAGGAGCACTATGAACTCCGCGGAACAAGATATTGCCATTGATGCTACGCTTCGGGCTTGCGCTCCTTATCAGAAATCGCGGGGACGTGAGGTGAAACTGATTATTGAACGGGACGACTGGCGTTTTAGGCAGCGGGAACGCAAAACCGGACATCTGGTTATTTTTGCCGTTGACGGTTCCGGCTCTATGGGAGCACGGCGCAGAATGGTAGCAGCGAAGGGTGCAATTCAGTCGCTGTTGACGGATTGCTATCAAAAAAGGGATAAAGTGGCGATGATTGTCTTTCGCCAGGATTGTGCAGAATTGGTCTTGCCGCCGACTTCCAGCGTTGAACTTGCTTCAAAACGTTTGTCGACACTGCCGGTTGGCGGTAAAACACCGTTGGCAGCAGGGTTACTGGAAACTTTTCGCCTGATAAAACGGTTCGGAGTGCGGCATCCGGAAACGCGTTTTCTGACCGTATTGATTACAGACGGCAAGGGTAATCAGTCGATTACGGTGGATTCCGACCACCGTGAGGAAGAGCAGGAACTGTGTAAACTGCTGAGTGCTGAACCGAAATGTGATTTTGTGGTAGTCGATACCGAAAGCAAGGATAATTTTATTAAAACTGATATGGCGGTACGCCTTGCGGAAAATCTCGGAGCCGAATATTACACTGTCGAAGCGTTGCGTGCCGAATTGCTTTCCGAACTGATACAGTCAAAAAACCGGGATTGAGCTAGCACTAGTTTTTCGGTACCGGATAAAATATCTTGCGCATGATTGTGATGCCTTCAATAGTGCGCGGCCCCAACCGGTAAATCATCGAAGGATCAATTTCAGCGTGGACGCGTTTGTTTTTGATTGCCGGAATAGTCTGCCATGCGGGGTCATTTTCAATTCTGTTCATACCGCCGGTCATTGGAGTAATAATCATAATGTCCGGTTGTTGTTCGACCACAAATTCCATTGAGCAGGTAAAATAATTCTGTTCGACACCGGCGGCAATATTACGACCGCCAGCCAGTTCAATCATCTCGTGGATATAACTGCGTTTCCCCACCGTAATCAGCGGAGAAGCTGAAATCAGAATCAGTACTTTCGGGCGGTGGTCAGGCGGAGGCGCGGTTTTGCGAAAAGCATCCAGTTTGGTCTGCGTTTCTGTGATTAATTTTGCCGCCGCATGCGGGCAGTTCAGCAGTTTGCCCATAGTCGCGATATTTGACAGGTAGTCCTCAATGGTTTCACTGGGGAAAGAGACAAACTTGATTCCAAGATTGCGTACCGCTTCCGCGTGTTTTAGGCTGCGAGTGCTTTCTGATACGACTAGAGTCGGGCGAAGCGCGGCCAGCGGTTCGAGTGAGGGTTTGGCGAATTCACCGGCAACGGGGACCGTTTTAACTTCAGGCGGATAGTCACATGCCGAAGAGCGTCCCGACAACTGATGCTCCTGTTTCAATTTATAAATCAATTCAGTCAGGTTCGGAGTCAGCGAAACCACCCGCTCCGCACCGTTCACTACCACTACCAGTAAAAGTAAGATGGTTATAAATTGAAACCGCATTTTCTATCTTCCGCCTAAAAAAACACTCCCGGGCTGTACAGTCCGGGAGTATTGAACAATTAATTCAAAATTGAATTATTTTTTGCCTTTTTTGGCAGTGGATTTATCCCAAGTAGCCTTGCTGACAAAAGCGGTCAGATTACGGCCGTCTTTGGTTTTGGCTTTGAACGCATAACGTTCGTTGCCTTTGGCACCATAAGTAACTTTTTCGGTCACTTCGGCATCGACCTTACTCTTGGCTTTGACGTCATAAAAACTGTGCTTCATCTTTCCCTCCTACTGGTTTGGGGTTAGTGACTGCATATATTATATACATAATTTTTCAATAAACAACTAAAAAAAATCAAATTTCAGGTAAAAAAATCATTTTTATGACTTTTTTACGCAGGAAATGCAATTTAAATATTTGATAATAAACAACTTAATGCTTTTTGAAAAAATTTATGATTTTTTTGAGATTTTTATTTTTACTTTGAATATAAATAACCCAAGCAGGTAATAAGCCGAAAACTTTTGATAAAAAAACTGTCCGCCGTCAACTCAGAGGATGCTGAAACTGAAATGAATATTTTATTACAGTATTTTTTTCAAAAATTATAAAAATCAGGCATAGATATTTCCAGTTATCAATATTGAGCTGGCATAAAAACCCTTTGTTTGGTATATTATGCCTGAATTTAAAATAGAGGTAAGCTATGAACAGAAAAAAATTCCGGGATTTGATATTGACCAAAATGGTTATTTTAGACGGAGCTACCGGAACCGAGCTGGTAAAGCGGGGAATGCCGCAGGGCGTATCGCCGGAAAAATGGATTTTGGAGAATCCGGAGGCGATTATGGAAACCCAGCAATTGTACTGTGCGGCAGGAGCTGACATTGTATATGCCCCGACCTTTGGCGGCAACCGTTTGAAACTGGAAGAATTCGGCCTCGCTGGACAGTGCGTTGCCATTAACCGCGACTTGGCGAAATTGTCGCGCCGGGCGGCTGGGAAGGGACTGGTGTTCGGCGACCTCGCTCCGACCGGAGCATTTATTAAACCGGTGGGCAATCTTGAATTTGAAGATGCGGTAAATATTTATAAAGAACAGGTAAAGGGTTTGCTGGAGGGCGGTGTCGACGGTTTTGTGGTAGAAACCATGATGGACATTCAGGAAGCGCGTTGTGCGGTACTGGCGGTGAAAGAATCGTGCGATCTGCCGGTGATGGTTACCATGACTTTCGACACAAGTGAACGTAGTCTGATGGGCAATGACCCGCTGTCGGCATTAATTACGCTTCAGGCGTTGGGCGTCGATGCGTTCGGCTGTAACTGTTCAACCGGACCGGAAAACATGCTGAAAATCATCCGGCGGTTGAAACCCTATGCCACTATTCCGCTGATTGCAAAACCCAATGCCGGGCTGCCGAAACTGATTAACGGCGAAACGGTATTCCAGATGACGCCGTCTGAATTTGCCTCGTTTGCCGAAGAGTTTGTTCAAGCCGGCGCGAATCTGGTCGGAGGATGTTGCGGCTCAACGCCTGAACACATCCGTGAACTGGCTGTCGCTGTCGCCGGATTTTCGCCGCGTCCTCCTGAACGGAATGCTTTGAGCGCGGTTTCGTCGGCTCGTGGTTACCGTCTGCTCGGCGGCGATGAACCATTCGCAGTGATCGGCGAACGGATCAATCCGACCGGAAAGAAAGCGTTGCAGGCTGAACTGCGTGCCGGTTCGCTGAATATGGTCAGGCAGTTTGCGCAATCGCAAGCGGCAAACGGCGCGGCAATACTTGATTTGAATTTCGGGTTGTCCGGTATTGATGAAAAGAGCATGATGCTTGAAGCCGTCAACGAGCTGGCCAACACCAGTACGTTGCCGCTTTGCATTGATTCGGTGGAGCCGTCAGTGGTGGAGGCGGCGCTTCGGGTTTATCCCGGGCGTGCGCTGGTGAATTCAATATCCGCCGAGAAAATCAGGATTGAACAGACTTTGCCGATTGCGGCGAAATACGGGGCGATGTTTATTTTGTTGCCGCTTGACGACATTGGAATACCGGATTCGGCGCAGGCGCGGTCGAAGACTGTGGAAGAAGTGTTTGCCGAAGCACAACGTTACGGCTACCAGAAAGAGGACATTTGCGTGGACGCGCTGGTGATGGCGGTTTCGAGTTCACCCGCTGCTCCGGAAGTCGCGCTGGAGTTGATTCACTGGTGCAGCCGCGAGTTTGGCGTCAATACGGTCTGCGGCCTTTCCAACGTCAGCTTCGGAATGCCGGCGCGCGGGCTGATCAATACTACGTTTCTGGCGATGGGCATTGGAAACGGCTTGACCATGGCAATTGCCAATCCCGACAATGCCGCACTGATGGAAGTCATTGATGCCGGTGATGCGCTGTGCGGGCGCGATCGCAATATGAGCCGTTTTGTGCGGAAACACTCCGCAACTGACAACAGTAAAACCATCGCAAAAACCGGCAACGAAACTCCGGCGGAGAAAGTATTTCGAATGGTGCTGGAAGGCGATGAAGACGGTATTTCGGCGGCGGTTCAGGCCACGCTTGATTCCGGCATTGCCGCCAAAACGATAATGGATGAAAATCTGATTCCGGCAATCAACAAAGTCGGTGATCTTTACGATCGCAAAGTTTATTTTTTGCCGCAGTTGATGATGAGCGCGGAAACTATGCGGAAGGGTTTTCAGGTACTGGAACCGCATTTGAAGCAAAATAATGCCGATTCAGCAACCCGACCGGTGGTGGTTATTGCCACAGTTGAAGGCGATATTCATGATATCGGCAAAAACATTGTCGCGCTGATGCTTAAAAATTACGGATTCGAAGTTGTCGATCTGGGCAAAGATGTTCCGGCATCGCGCATTGTCAGCGAATCAGTCGCCCATAATGCCGCGCTGATCGGACTATCCGCGTTGATGACCACAACCATGGTCAAAATGAAAGAAGTGGTCGACCTGGCCCGTTCACGCGGTATGTCAACTCCTTTCATGATTGGCGGCGCCGTTGTCGACAGCAATTATGCCGAGGAAATCGGCGCCCATTACGCGGTTGACGCCATGGCTTCGGTAAAAATTGCCAGAGACCTGACCGGAAAGCTTGGTTAAGATGTGCTTTGAAATTAGCGCGCGCATCATGCGCGCGTGAATTTTAAACGTAAAAAATCGCCGCTGATTGTGAATTGTCCCAGATTGGCGGCATATTACTTTTTAAACAAACCATCAAAGTTTAATTTAAGGATAACATTATAAATGCCTCATGACAAAGTCAGAGTTGAGCTGGGACGCCGTTCTTATAATATCGAGATCGGCGAACAGTTGCTGGATAAAGCGGTATTTTACAAGACGGAACACCGCAAGGTGCTGATTGTTGCCGATGCCAATACCGCGCCGCTGTATATGTCCAAAGTTACTGCCGGACTCACGGCATCCGGCGCCACAGTTCATAGTTTTGTAATTGAACCGGGCGAACAGCATAAAACGTTCGCTACCGTGGAAAAAATTTGTTGTGCCGCAGTAAAGGCCGGGCTGGACCGCAGGTCATTGATGGTGGCGCTGGGCGGTGGCGTAACCGGTGATCTGACCGGTTTTGCGGCGGCGGTTTACATGCGCGGAATCGGGTTCATTCAGGTTCCGACATCGCTGCTGGCGATGGTCGATTCCAGTGTCGGCGGAAAAACCGGCGCGGATCTGCCGGAAGGCAAAAACCTGGTCGGCGCGTTTCATCAGCCTGAGCAGGTGATAATTGATATCGGGACGCTTGACACCCTTCCGCCTGAAGAACTGCGCAACGGCACGGCCGAAGTGATCAAGTACGGCGTAATCATGGATTCTGAACTGTTCGCACAGCTTGAAACGGTCAATTGCCGGATCAGCCGTGAAATCATCGCCCGCTGTTGCGGACTCAAAGCGCGAATCGTGGCGGAAGATGAAACCGAAGGCGGAATCCGGGCGATTTTGAATTACGGTCATACTTTCGGACATGCTGTTGAATTGTTGTCGAATTTTCAGCTCAGTCACGGTTGCGCGATCGCCGTCGGTATGGCAATGGCAGGTCAACTTGCGGTTGCTGCCGGACTTTGGGATGAATCTGATAACAAACGCCAACAGCGTCTGCTTGAAACAGCCGGTCTGCCGGTGCGGGTCAGCGGTTTCAAGCCAGCCGACATCTGGGCGGCGATGGGACGTGATAAAAAGAAATCGGTCAACAAACTGACGCTGGTGGTGCCGGTCGCCATCGGTAAAGTTGAATTGCATAATGATCTGGATAAAACGATGATTCTGGAAGTGATCGGGAGTTGCTGTGACTGAACGTGAAGCATACATTACTTTGAATATGCTGCCGGGTATCGGGGCAGCCAGAAGCGAAGCGTTGATCAATGCGTTCGGCTCGGCGGCGGCGATATTTTCACAATCCGCTGACGCATTGTCCAGGGTACCGAAAATTCCATCCGCGCTTGCAGCTAAAATCGCCGATTGGCGCAATCATACCGATCTGGCGGCGGAACTTGATCTGACAGAACGCAGCGGCGTGCAGATTATTACGCTGGCGGATGCTGATTACCCCGATGTACTGAAAGAAATTTTCGATCCTCCGCTCTGTTTGTATGTTCGCGGGACTTTACCGCAATTTGATCTGCGTACGGTGGCGGTGGTCGGTTCACGCCGAATGACCAAATACGGACGGATGATGGCGCGCCGACTGACTGAAGATGCTGTGTATGCCGGATGGAAAGTGATTTCCGGTTTAGCCTACGGCGTTGATGCGGTCGCACATCAGGCGGCGCTGGACGCGAACGGCATTACCGTCGCGGTACTCGGCGGCGGCCTGGCGCGCATTCATCCGCAGGATCACATCCCGCTGGCGCGTTCGATTGTCGAACACAGCGGCGCGGTAATATCGGAATTCCCGATGAATTATCCGGTCAGCCGTCAGTCGTTTCCACGGCGAAACCGGATTGTTTCCGGGTTAAGCCGTGCAGTACTGGTGGTGGAAGCGGACATTGACAGCGGTGCCATGATTACTGCCGGAATCGCTTTGGAACAGGGACGACAGGTTTTTGCCGTGCCCGGTCAGGCTGATAATCCGCAAGCGCGCGGCTGTCACAAGCTGATTAGAGAAGGTGCTTGTCTGTTGGAAAATTTCGGGGATGTGTTGCGTGAATTTGAATTTCAGCCGGAACTCGGATATGATGACAATGTTTCAACAATGCAGCAGCATGATTTGTTCGATGGTCTGGATGGTGACGAACAACAGGTCGTTAATCTTTTGCGCGAAGAATCAAAAAATTTTGATGATCTGGTTGCGGCGCTGGAATTCAATACCGGCGAATTGCTTGCGATCATGATGCGACTGGAAGTTAAAATGGTGGTAAAACAGGAACTCGGACGGGTTTACCGTCTGCTTTAATGAAGGAGATTGTCGTGATTCCCTCAAATGAAAATAATAAAAATAAAAAATCTTTAATGCTCGGGGTTGGACTGGACAACCAGGATGGCCATAAGCGTATTACCAAAGGCGATAATTTTTATCTGGTCGGCGGCTCGGAAGAGAGTCATGAACGTATGACCGAAACCGCTATCAAGGTCAATGAAAAGCTTTCTTCAAAAGGTAAGACGCTTGAGGATATTTCGGAAAAGGAATTCATCGACATTGTTCGCGAAGTGAATGAATGACTGAAATTTTTCAGCTGTTGCGGGATACCGCCTCCAGGTTGAGTGCCGCCGGAATCGATGATGCTCAAGTTGAGGCGGAAATTATTCTGTCGGAACTGCTCGGCGTCAGTCGCGGCGCGATTTTGTCCTGCCGCAGAAACACCATTCCGCTGGCGCGCCTTGAAGAAATTCTTCGACGTCGCACTGCTCGCGAACCCTTGCAATACATACTCGGTGAAGCGCATTTTATGAACCTGGTGCTGGAGGTCGCACCCGGAGTTCTGATTCCACGCCCGGAAACGGAATTGCTGGTCGAATGGATTTGCCGCAACGCCCCGCGTGACGCGCGGATCTGCGATGTCGGCACCGGTTCCGGCGCCATCGCGTTGTCGGTAGCTTATGAACGTCCCGACGTCCAGGTGACGGCGCTAGAAATAAGCCTGGAAGCTTTTGCGGTCGCCGAGCGCAACCGCCGCCGCTACAGCCTGAATAACGTCACGATACACATTTCTGATCTGTTCGCCGCCGCAAACGGACATTTTGACGTAATCGCCGCGAATCTGCCTTATGTCGCCGAAAGTGAATATGAAACGCTCCAGCCGGAAGTGAAAAATTATGAACCCAAGCTGGCATTAACCTCCGGCGCGGACGGTTTGACGCTGATTAGGCGCATGATTGCGGAAGTGCCCGATTACCTGAAAACAGGCGGCGCACTGATCATGGAACTCGGCGCCGCACAGTCAAAGACAGTGCTGCCACTGCTGAAAAGGTTCGAAGATTGCGGCATTATCAAAGATTACAGCGGTTTTGACCGTCACGTTTTCGGTAGATTGAAATCCTGAACAATTCATAATATCCGTAACTCTGCCTTTAAAGTTCGCGCGCGCATTATGCGCGCGCAAACTTCAAAAAGTAAACTTATAGCATATTACCGATATTGAATGCCGCGGCTTCCAGATTCTGCGCGGTATTTTTAATCGCATCTTCCAGAGAGCCCGGGCCGCGCGCGATACTCCATGCGGCGGTAAAGTTTTCAGAGAAATCGCCCTTCAACGCGCCGGAAAGCAGAACCACCGGAACGTTCAAACGGTGTGCCGCTGCCGCGACAGCAGAACACAATTTACCCGTGCCGGTCTGTTCGTCCGAACATCCTTCTCCGGTAATCAGCAGATTGGCGTCATGCAGCTTTTGATGCAGTCCGGTAATTTCCATGATCAATTCGGCGCCGGGAGCGATTTGAGCGTTGAGCAGGGTTCTGAGCGCAAATCCAAGTCCGCCGGCCGCACCGTCGCCAGGAGCGGCGCCCGTATCACCAACCAGCTTCGCCCAGTGTGCAAGATTATTTTCCAGTGTTTCAACCATTTCCGGAGTTGCCCCTTTCTGGGGGCCGAACATCCTTGCGGCGCCGTTGCTGCCAAGCAGGGTAACATTGACATCACATGCGACTTTGATAAGACATTTTTTCAAACGTAGGTCAATTTCGGAACGGTCAACTGCGGCAATGCGGTTCAAATCACCGCCACCGAGCCCGTCCGGAAGCAGGTGGCCCGACGCATCAAAAAATTTCATTCCCAGCGCCTGCATCATTCCGGCACCGCCGTCAACCGTGGCGCTGCCGCCGATTCCCAGTAGAATCTCTTCCACTTTTGCGTCCAGCAATCTGCGGATCACCTGACCGGTTCCAAAACTTGTCGCCCGCAGCGGGTTGAGTTCTTCGGGTTTCAGCAGTTCAATACCGCTGGCTGCGGCCATTTCAAATACCGCGCAGGAATGCGGAACGGCGGTCAAACCGTATTCCGCGACTACTGGAGTCATCAGCGGTCCGTTGACTTCGACTTTGCGAAAAGTACCACCCGTCGCCTGAACTACCGCCTGCACCGTACCTTCTCCGCCGTCAGCCATGGGCACGGCGATCAATTCAGCTTCGGGAATAGCGCGTTTTAATCCACGCACGATGGCGGCGCAAACGTCCGGGCTGCGCAAAGCACCTTTGAAAGAATCTGCGGCAATAACGATTTTCATTTTAGTTTACCTGATAAATCCAGTTGCTGTAGACGTCATTCCATTTACGCGTGATTTTCGCACTGTTGGCGGCGGCTTTGTCCAGCAATGAACCGATTTCAACTTCTGATTCGGGAATTCCGAGGGCGGCGGCAATTTCAGCGGCGCTGCCGCCTGCCGGAATTTTTTTCAGGCCGGCAAATAGACGTTCGCGCAACCTAAGAATATCGCCGGCGGCCAGTTTATAGGCCTGCACGCCCGGCTGATGAAAAGCGTTGACATGTATCAGCTCGGCATAAACCGCGACCGCACGCTCATAAAGCGCGATAATCATTCCCAGGTTGAACGGATTGACTTCACTGATGGTAATCTGCATGGTCTGACGCCCTTTGGAACGTAGCGCGGCGGCCAGTCCTGCTCTGAAGCCGTGCAGATAATCGCCCATTTCAATCCCTTCTTCAACCGGCAGTGCCATGGCGTTTTTCAGCACTTCGATAAAGGTGACGAAAAAGTCGTCACGACCGTCGTTCAACTGTTGAATAAAAGCGTGCGCGTCGGTGCCGCCTTTGTTGCCGAAAACATTTAAGCCCTGGAAAACCCGGTTACCGTCTAGATCCAGCTCTTTACCGAGGCTTTCCATGATCAGTTGTTGGAAATAGCGCGACAACAGCAGCAACCGATCGGAATAAGGAACCATCACCGCATTACGGTCGCCGCGTCCGTTGCCGGCAATATACCACATCGCGCTCATCAGATATGCCGGATTTTTTTCGATTTCAGGGCAGCGCGTCCATTCATCCATAGTGTAGGCACCATCAAGAAACGAAGCAAAATCAATTCCGGTCAACGCTGCCGGCAAATGTCCGACGATGCTGGTTTCGCTGGTGCGGCCGCCGATGGACTCGGCCATTTCAAATATCTTGAGCCATTTTTCGGCGCGCGCCTGCTTGTCCAGCGCGCTTCCCTGCATGGTGATGGCAGCGAAGTGTCCGGTATAATCCAGACCGCGTTCCTGATAATGTTTTTGCAGCGCGACGGTGTTGTTTTTGGTTTCCTGAGTTCCGCCGGACTTGGAGATATTGACGACCAGAGTGGTTTCAGGATTAATTACCTGAATCAAATCGGCAAAGCCGGCCGGATCGGTGTTGTCAAGAAAATAAATTTTCAAAAAACCGCCGCGGTCGCGGTCGGATAATTCATTCCAATACGGTCCGTTCACCGCGAAATTCATCAGTTGCGGACCGAGTGCGGAACCGCCGATGCCGTTAATCACCGCCGCGTCGAATTTTTTGCCGGTGGCGCCGGTGATTTTTCCGGAACGCATGGCTTCGGCAAATTCCGTAACTTCATGGAACAGCGTTGATGAGCGGTAAATCGGACGGTCGGAGAAATGGGTCACTTTGCGGTTTTCATCAGGGTTTTTGATTTCACCTGCTTCAATTTTTTTCATCTCCAGATGTGCGGCGGCAAACTTATCCCGCAATGCGTCCAGTTGACTCTGCTCAAACTGCATTCCCGCGGCACTGAAGGTAAATCCGGTCTTCGGGCAAATTATGGTGTAATTACGGTTGCGCTCAATCCATTGCTGACTGTTCATTGCGGTTATGCTCCTTGATTTAGTGGTCCATTTGAGAAGTAGCAAGGCAATAATATACCACAAGCCGTTCTAATATAAACCTTAAAAACGCAGTTGAATTTTTAATATTGCTCTATCTTCTTTATCATTAAACACTTCCTCTTCTTATCGGGCTCACGGAATGTTGTTTTACGTTTTTATGAACAACCCTACTTTGAAAAGTTCCTTTTGGGGATAGGCTTAAAATTAGCGCGCGCATTATGCGCGCGTGAATTTTAAGATCAGCGGGAAATCAATATTCGCGGCAGATTTTTGAAGATTTTCAGAAAAAATACGATGCGTGCTTTTAGCGGAGATGCGCCGTAACGCAGCTTGACCCGCAATTCATCGCGGAGACAGGCAGTGATATGCCGATCCGAGAGGCCGCCTTCCTGATAGTAAGCGATTAACTCCGGCAGATAAAGCGGTTTTATGCTGAAAACATTGATTGCACGATACATGAAATCGTAATCGCCAAGCAGTCGGAAACTCTCATCATACAATCCGATGCGATGATAAATTTGCCGCGGCACAAACATTGAAGGATGCGGGGCGAATGCGCCGCGCTTGAGCTGTTCCGGACGCCACCCCCGAATTCTGCCGAGGACGCTGTATTCGACATCGCCCCAGAAAATATATTCATCAAGGCTTTTGTCCTCAAATGCCGCCGCGACTGTTCTGAAGGCGCCGGAGAAATAACTGTCGCCGGCATTGATGATGCCGATCACGTCGCCGGAGCAGAGCCGGATTCCTTTGTTCATCGCCTCATAAATGCCGCCGTCAGGTTCGCTGACTACGTGCGCGAGCCGGTCGCGATATTTGGCTATCACTTCCCCGGTGCCGTCAGTGGATGCACCGTCAATGATAATATATTCAAAATCGGCATAATCCTGCTCAAGAACACTTAAAATAGTTTTTTCAAGAATCTCCGCGCCATTTCGGACTACGGTTACAATCGATATTTTCATATTTACTCCATCAGTGATGTTGGTGAAAATACATCTGAAAAACGATATGGCAAGATTCCGGATAAAAATGAGAAGCCAAAAAAACAAAAACTGCAAACGCGTGAAGTTGAATCGCGCCGTAAAAACAGTATGGTAATGCGTTGCAAATATGTAAATGGCAACGGACGGTTTCGGGTTTTCTGTTGAGCCGCTACCAAATACTTATTCTATACTTGAGCAGAAGCATCCAAATCTTGAAATTTAACCTCCAGAAATATGTTTTTGTATGATTTTTAAGCGATATCAGGCAAGAATTGCAGAACTGTTGCGTTTAGCGATAAAACATGACGGCTTGCGCAAATACGG
>JAAYPP010000077.1 GCA_012519765.1 Lentisphaerota bacterium | reverse complement strand
GCGCCGAGCAGTACTTTTGCCGCTTCACGCCATTCGCGAGCATGTCCTTCATGCTCATCCATAATCGGACCGCTCAAATATATTGTTTTCTTCGCCATAAAATCTCCTGTTGTTTAGTGTTGTGTAAGATAACCGAACCGCATTTTTTTTCAATATTGATTTGACTTTTTAAATAAACATAGTATTATAATACCACAATAACCCAGGAGGTAATAATGAAAAGAAACATAGTTGAAATTGACAGTGAAAAATGCAACGGTTGCGGGGACTGTGTTAACGCATGTGCTGAAGGCGCAATCCAGTTAATCGACGGTAAGGCAAAACTGGTCACAGATTCCTATTGTGACGGTTTGGGAGCATGTCTCGGACATTGTCCGATGGACGCGATCAAAATCATCGAACGTGACGCTGATGAATTTGATGAAGCGGCAGTAGCGGAGCATCTCCAGAATCAGAATCATGCCAAGCCCCCTGCCCCCGCTCACAACCACGGACACTCTGGCGGCGGTTGTCCGGGCAGCATGTTGCGCAACCTGATGAAAGAGCGTCCGGCTCAAAGTCAGAACTCAGCTCCGCGGACAGCGAGCGGAAACCAGTCCGAGCTTCGCCAGTGGCCGGTACAACTGCATCTGGTACCTGTCAATTCGCCGAACTGGGATGGTGCAGAACTTTTGTTATGCGCCGACTGCGTGCCGGTGGCATATCCTGATTTTCACTCTAAGCTGTTGCGTGGCCGTCAGGTCATTATCGCCTGCCCTAAACTCGACGACGGTGCCGGCTATGTCGAAAAATTAACGGCAATACTGCGTGATAATGATATCAGAAGCCTGTCAGTTGCGCGCATGGAAGTGCCATGTTGCGGCGGATTGACGCGGCTTGCGGAAACCGCCCTCCAGAAAAGCGGGAAAAAAATTCCGTTTCAAAATATCATCGTCAGAATTGATGGTGAACTTAATTAATCAAACTATCAAAAGTTACAGGGGGCAATCATGAAAAACCACGAATTCAATGTCGCGTTTTTTGATGCCAAAAGCTACGACATTCAGTCATTCAACGAAGCCAATACCGGTTTCGGTTTCCAGCTCAACTATATCGAAAACCATTTGAATCTGGAAACGGTACGTTATGCCCGCGGCAGCCGCGCTATCTGCGCTTTTGTCAACGACGATCTGGGTGCCGAGGTGCTGGACGAGCTGGAAAAGATTGGCGTAAAACTGATTGCCCTGCGCTGTGCCGGATTTAACAATGTTGATCTCACAATGGCTGGCGGACGTTTCAATGTGGTTAGAGTTCCAGCTTACTCGCCTTACGCGGTGGCAGAACATACCCTGGCGATGATTATGACCTTGAACCGCAAAACTCACCGTGCATATTTTCGGGTGCGTGACAATAATTTTTCGCTTCAGGGACTGCTCGGTTTCGATATGCACGGGAAAACTCTCGGCGTCATCGGCACGGGAAAAATCGGTAAAACCTTCATCTCGATTATGAAAGGATTCGGAATGAATATTCTCGCCTATGATAAATATCCGGATCAGGCTTTTGCGGAAGCCAACGGCATTGCATATGTCGAAAAAGAAGAAATATACCGTAAAGCCGATATCATTTCGCTGCATTGCCCGTTGAGCGATGAGACTTTTCACATGATCAACCGTCAGTCACTGTCACAAATGAAGCCGGGCGTGATGCTGGTCAATACCAGCCGCGGCAAATTGATTGACACCAAAAACTTGATTGAGGCTCTGAAAAGCGGTCGAGTCGGCTCCGCCGCGCTGGATGTTTACGAAGAAGAAAGTGAATACTTCTTTGTCGATCATTCCAATATGATCATTCACGACGATGATCTCGTGCGGCTGATCTCTTTCAACAACGTGCTGGTAACATCACATCAGGCGTTTTTTACCAAAGAGGCGCTGGCCAATATCGCCGCGACCACGCTGAATAATATCAAGGAATTTGCCGAGGGCTTGCCGTTGAGCAACGAAATTTGCCCGAAATGTTCCGGCTAATAACCGTATTCACCACAATATTGCCGCTTTAAACTTCACGCGCGCATAATGCGCGCGCGAAGTTTAGACCTGCCTCCGAATCGAAGAAAATGGCAATAGCAATGGGTAGTTTAAATATTCAAAACTGAATAAAGTGAAGATTGCCGCAGCTTGGTTCAGCGATACAAAATCAGTCCGCAGTTCTGGCATTTCTTTTGAGGAGGAAAACTGATACTGCTGGGCAAAATGACATTTTCTTTGGATACCTTCTGAACAAAGAAATAATCTTTACATTTGGGACATTTCACTTTGTGTAATTTATTCTGGATAAACATCCCGAAGAAAAACAAAAAACCTGGCAAAATGATAGGATACCAGTTATCAAACCGTGCTATAAATGCCATAGTCAAGGCTATAATCGGAAGAAAAGAAAAAAGAATGAAAAAAAATAGCCGCCGCAACTTCCTGATCTTTGCCAGTCCTTGATTTATTTCATGAGTTTTTGCCTTCATATAACGACCTTCCTGACGTAAACATTGCCATTTTTAATTCAATACCATGACCAGAAAATAAGCTAATCTACAAAATTAAAGTCGGTAACAATAAGTTTAACACGATCAAATTTCATCGACTCCGCTGCTTCGTCATTCAGGTTCACATGCATGAAACGTACCCCTTTGACTGCGATATTGTCTCCGGCAGCCAGAACTTTTACCTCGTGAATATATTTATTTTCAACATCAATAAGAACATCATTTCGATAGTACTCGCAATTTATTCTGATTTGCTTTATCGGGATTTCCAGATTATTGGAAATACGATAAATAAAATTCTGAATATTTTTTTGTTGCGAAGACACAAGCTCAGGCTCGGAAATAACCACCTGATCTTTCAACCTCAGAAATTTTGCGTCATTGCTTTCTTTTTTATCTTTATCGGTGAGACGAAAACCAGCCTGAAACCCTTCACGCAATTGCGACGCCATTTCTTGGGCAAAGGCCCGAATCGCTTTTGATTTCTCGCGATCGTTGCCGGCTTCTTCAGCAATCTTAATTATTTCATCGTAAGCACCGCGAATTTCAGTCGCCGCCTTGGGTTTCGTCTGCGCTTTGAGAATAAAAAGCGATACCACTACAAAAATCGCTACGACAATCGGACTGTTGATGATTTTATTCATTACCCCTCCTGTAATCGGTGAATTTTTCATAATCTATCATCAATAAGCGAGTTAACAATATTCGCCGTCCAATTTATCCTGGATCCAGTGTTGAAGGCTAAGAAATTTGAACATAAATGAACGTCTAAACTTTTCGCGCGAATAATGCGCGCGCGAAGTTTAAAAAGCAACTTCCAAGCATCCGCAGAGCATTAGTGGCATGGTAAAGTTATCGGCAGAAAATCAGCTTACTTTTGAGCTTCATCGAGTCCTTCGTTCAAAGTACCTCTGCGATAGCCGCGAAGATCAATGAAGATTTTTTTGAATCCTGCCGCCGCAACCGCATCGGCAATCTGACTGCGCAACTCCGGCAGTTTCTTAAAATCCTCGTCCTGAAGTTCGATATCGGCACGTTCGTCATGACAACGCACCCGGCAACCTTTGAAACCGAGTTTCCGCAGACCGGCTTCAGCGATACGGACCTTCTCCAGCAACTTGGAAGTAATTCTCGTACGGTAAGGGATACGCGAAGCGAGACAGGCGTCAGCAGGAGCGGCCCAGTTAGCCAGTCCGTAATGACGACTCAAACAGCGGATCTGTTCTTTATCCATTTGCGCCTCGAGAAACGGATGAACGATACCCAGTTCGTCCGCCGCGCGGGCTCCGGGACGATAGTCGGAAATATCATACACATTGAACCCGTCTGCGACGTGTTCAAAACCGTAACCATCGGCGGCGGCACAGATCGCGCCCATCAATAATTTTTTGCAATGGTAGCAACGTTCCGGGGAATTTTCTGCAATAGCTTCAGCAGTCAACGGATCAATGGTCAACCGGTGAAGCGGCATATCCGAAGCGGCAGCCCATTCCAAAACCATATCAACATCATGCTGTACCCCGAAAGGCGACTCGATATTTACCAGAAGAATATTATCGTGTCCAAGCGCTTTGGCTGCTGCCGCCGCCAGCAGAGTACTGTCGACCCCGCCTGAAAAAGCGATGGCCAGACGTTCATATTTTTTCAGAACCGTCATCAATTTAGATTCAATTTCAAGAGCGATATTCATTTTCGACCTGTATTTAATGCTGCATAAGTTCAACCTGAACCGGTTTTAACTATAATTCTGTGCCGATAATATATCAATGGAAATTACCGAGTATAATTGAAAAAAAACCTGTCGCTGATAATGTAAGGAGATAATTTTACGGGATCGACTGAATGTGTTCAATAGCCGGAATCATAAATTTTAATTCAATTGCTCAAGCGCGCGATATTGCGGCAACGATGAATGGTGTCATGACGCATCGGGGCCCGGACGATGCCGGAATATGGTCAGATCGGCGCGCCGTCCTGGCGCACCGCCGTTTATCGATCATCGACCTTTCAGGCGGCACGCAACCGCTGGGCAATGAAGATGGCAGCATCCAAATCGTCTTCAATGGTGAAATTTACAATTACCGGCAACTGCGCGACCGCCTCAAACGACGCGGGCACCGTTTCAAAACCGCGTCCGACACCGAAGTTATAGTTCATCTTTACGAAGAATACGGCAGTGAGCTGGCGCGACATCTGCAGGGCATGTTTGCGTTTGCAATATGGGATTCGGCAACCGGGCGTGTGCTGCTGGTTCGGGATCGTACCGGACAGAAGCCGCTGTGTTACTTTCAGAACGGCGCCGAACTGGTCTTCGCCAGTGAACTTCAAGGGTTGCGCTGTCATCCCCAAGTGCCTGCGGAGCTTGACCCTGACGCCGTAACCGATTTTCTTTCGCTGCAATACATTCCATCGCCGTTCAGCGTTTTCAAAGGTATCCGCAAACTGCCGCCCGGCTCAATGATGATTTTTGATGCAGATAATAACACTGCGGAAATCCGGCGCTGGTGGCAGCCGGATTATCGGAATAAACTGAATATCAGTTTTGAGGACGCCTCCGTCAAAGTACGCGAGCTGGTTACGGCTGCGGTAAAAAAACGGTTGATGTCCGAAGTTCCGTTTGGAGTATTTCTCTCCGGCGGTCTGGATTCTGCCATTGTCGCGTCGCTGATGACTCAGCTACGCACTCCGGCAACGACTTCTGCGTTCACAATCGGGTTTGATGACCCGGCCTATGATGAAAGGTCCGGTGCCAACCTGATGGCCGAACATATCAACCAGCTCAGCGGCGGCAAACTTCAACATTATGTGAAAAATGTCAAAGTTGATGATTTTGAACTGATTCCTAAACTTATCCGTCATTTTGGCGAACCGTTCGCTGACGCTTCCATGTTGCCGACTTATCTGCTCTGCGGATTTGCCCGCGAACAAGCGACCATGGTCTTGAGCGGTGACGGCGCCGACGAAGTTTTCGCCGGCTATGAACGGTATCTGGTCATGAAATATGCGGGATACCTCAATCCGGTACGCGCGCTTTTTCCGCTGTTTTCACTGCTGTTGCCGGATTCAGGCGAACGTACCAGAAGCGGTCGTGCACGCCGTTTCTGCAGGGTTATCGGAACCGCACCGGAAAAACGTTATCCGGCTTTGCTTGACCGTTGCCCACAACATCTGAAAAACGCTTTGGTCGGTGAACGTCTTCGTGATGCCGCGCAAAACAACTTTATATCAAGATTCTGCGCTTCTGAACTCAGCGCCGCTGAACCGGCTGAACTGGCGATGGAAACAGACCTTCACAGCTATCTGCCCGGCGATATTCTGCCTAAAGTCGATATTACGTCAATGGCCGCTTCGCTCGAAGTACGAAGTCCGTTTCTTGACCATGAAGTGATTGAATTCGCGGCCGCGCTGCCTTTGAAATTCAAGCAATGCGGAACTTCCCGCAAACACATTTTGAAAGCGGCGTTCGCCGATCTGTTGCCGGATGAAATTCGCAATGGCAGCAAACGCGGTTTCGGAGTTCCGTTGGCGGCGCTGGCACGTGGAGCATGGAAAAAACAATGGGAAGAAACTATCCGCAATTCGACGTTGTTTTCAGATTGTTGGCTTAA
Source organism: Lentisphaerota bacterium (assembly GCA_012519765.1). Classification (GTDB taxonomy): domain Bacteria; phylum Verrucomicrobiota; class Lentisphaeria; order Victivallales; family Victivallaceae; genus UBA7640. The sequence continues at coordinate 10,886 of JAAYPP010000077.1, read as the reverse complement.
CGCGCCGGTTTTTGAAAGACTATGGAACGAACACCAAACTTCACGGCGTGATCACAGTTATATTCTTTGGAACATCTTGATTCTGGCAATATTTCTGGAACAAAACCGTCGTTAAACCTAAAAAGCTGAACTATGCTCATGCACCTTTTTTTAATGTATTAAACGGCGTTCCGGATTTCATCGAATCAACGTAAAGCAGATAATGTTCGCAGCAAAGCTGACTGACAAACGAAGATTCTCCGATCCAGACTTTGCGACGCTCCCATTGTGCAATTTCTTCGATGGCAAGTGATGATTCACCGTTACCGTATTCGCCTGCCCTTTTGAAGCGCAGCTTGTTGGAATGGATTTTATGACCGTTGACTTCATAAGCGACATGACGGCCAAGAATTTCCAGTCCGTAGCCGGCGGCGTTGCGACTGAAAGCGGTATTTTCGAAAAGCACAAACGCGCTGGCGGTCATACTGTCCGCGTAAGGATAAATTTTACTCAAAAACGACAGCGTATCTTCAAGACAGCTCTGATTTGAACCGGGAGCACCGAAAATCATCATCAACAGATTGGATATTCCCGCAGCATGTGCTGATTTTATTACCTCAAAAGATTCTGCCGGGCGGGTTCCTTTGTTCATAATCTCAAGAAGTTTTGCGGAGCCGCTTTCCAATCCCCAGCTGATCCAGCGGCAACCGGCTGCAGAAGCTTTTTCCAGCAATGCCGGAGTGTATTCGCGAATCGTTCTGGCCATGATTTGAAAAGCACAATCAAATTTTGCGGAAATTATCGCATCCGATAACGCGTCGAGAAATGCGGGAGCGACATATTGATCGGCAAAATAAAAATGACGGCAGCCGTAAACTTCACGCAATTCCTGCATCTCCCTAACCACATCCGCTGGTTGACGCGCACGGTGCGGTCCAAATGAATTATTATGTACGCAAAAACTGCATCTGCGCCATTGGCAACCGCGATTGCCCAGCATCGGCATCACCGGGACAGGATTAAAATACAGATACATTTCAAAACAACTGAAATCAGGTACAGCGACCTCGCTTAACTGTTTGACATACTGCGATCTTCCTGAACATTGTACGGTGCCTTGACCATCACGATAAAAACATCCGGGAATACCGGAATACTCGACACCTTTGAGATAGAGTTCAAACGGGATTTCGCCTTCGCCGGTAAAAATCGCGTCGATAAACGAAAATGTCTCAAGCAGTTCAAGCGGTTCAAACGCGCTCATGGCGGCACCGCCAATTATCATCTTGAAATCGGCACCAGAACGCGATAAATATTTTGCTTGAGCGAGCACAAACGTCAGCTGGGCCGGATACATCACGGAAAAAGCCACTGTTTCAGGAATACCGAAATTAATCCTCATCCCATGCCGGAACAAGAGCTGTTCCAGTTCCGGTGACAGCTCGTCTTTTTCCAGGTATATTTTCGCCATGTCTTCCAGTTTTTCCAGTTGCTGCCGCACTTCGGGCATATGCTGAAAATGTCGGCTGTAGATATCCTGACGAAAAAATATTTCCGATGGCGCGTGACAGAAATTGCGCAACGCATTAAATACTCCATCATTACTGCAGATATGATTCCACAATTCGATATTGGCATCGAACACTCCGATTTCCACGCCATTACGCAAAGCGACCGCGTTAAGATAGGCAATTCCCAGTGGCAGATAAGTCGGACCGGCAGGAGGCGGAAAAACCAATTTCAGGCGCATATATGTTCCATATCTTGAATCTCAGATGAGTGCAATTCTATAAATTCATCAGATTGACGAAGACGTAACAGTTTTTATCCGTATCGTCCATTGGCAAAATAAAAAAACGAGCAGTTGCAGAATATTCCCGGCGGATGATAAAATACAAGTAATATGTACAAGAAATTTATGCCATTTTTCGAAAATTTCGCAAACATAAACCGTCAGCGCGGAATCTGAGAAAAATTGTTTACATCGCCTCCGGGACACCTATTGTCAAGGCGTCTAAGCCATCGCGGAGAACTTCGCGAACCGCCAGACAAATTGACAAACGAACTTTGGCAAGGTCATCATTTTCAGCATTCAGAACCGGACATTCACGATAGAAGCGGTTGAAAGCTTTCGCCGTATTCAACAGATATTCAACCAGCATCGAACAATCCTGTTTTTCAGCGGCAAGGCGAATAATCTGGGGATACAGCCATAACTGAAGTGAAACCATTTTTTCTTCTTTGGTTACTGCCAGATTCCAATTTTCAGTGCCGGGAGTCAAGTTTATGCCGCGTTCAGCAGCTTTGCGTTCAATCGAATTAATTCTGGCACACGCGTATTGAACGTAAGGTCCGGTATCGCCTTCAAATTTCACCGATGCCTGAGGATCGAACATCACCGATGTTTTAGGGTTGAACTTCAGTAGCATAAACTTAAGTGCGCCAATACCGATGATTTCTGCGCGTTTCTGCAGTTCTTCTTCAGAAATATTATCGTCAACACGTTCTTTGATCGCATTTTCGGCCAGTTCAACCATCTCGTCAAAAAGATCATCAGCGTCAACAACGGTGCCTTCGCGGCTCTTCATTTTTCCTGTCGGTAAATTGACCATTCCGTATGCGAGGTGATGAAGGTTATCGGCCCATTCGCAACCCATTTTTTTCAGTATTGCAAAAAGCATTTTAAAATGAAGAATCTGCTCATCTCCTACAACCCAGATCTGTGAATCGGGGTGATAATCTTCAAATTTTTTGAGTGTTGTTCCAATATCCTGCGTGATATATACACTGGTTCCATCTGAGCGGAGTACCACCTTTGAACCAAGCTGGTCGAGATCGATAAAAATCGCCCCGTCATCGCGCTTCTGAAACACGCCTTTTTCCAAACCTGCCGCAATCAAACCCTTACCGAGCATATAAGTCTGACTTTCAAGATATGTATGATTAAAAGTAATTCCCAGACGGCGGTAAGTTTCATCAAAACCTTTGAATACCCAGCCATTCATCATTTCCCACAGCGCGCGAACACCAGGCTCACCGGCTTCCCAGTCTTGCAGCATCTGCTGAGTAGCCTTGCCCAATTCCGTTTCCAGAAAAAGTTCATCATCATCGCGTGAACTCAGTTCAGGCTGATTGGATTTAAGAATATCAAGTTCTTTTTTAAGCTCATCATTAAATTTGACATAAAAACTGCCGACCAGATGATCACCTTTGATTCCGGTTGATTCCGGAGTTGCATCGTTACCCCAACGCTGATACGCAATCATTGATTTACAGATATGTATTCCCCGGTCATTGACTAAGTTTATTTCAATGACGTCATGCCCGACGCGTTTAAGAAGCGCGGCCAGCGACATTCCGATTGTATTATTGCGGACATGCCCGAGATGTTGCGGTTTATTAGTGTTCGGCGCAGAATATTCGATTAAAATTCGCCGACGCGATTCGACCGGAATAAAACTATCCTCAAACAGGCCTGCGATATTGGCTAAAGTATGCCGGTGCGCAGCCGCAGGTGTCAGCGTAATATTAACAAAGGCCTTCACCTTTTCAACCTCTGAAACATCCGAATGAGTTCTCAAAAATTCAACGGCAGCACTGGAAACCTGTTCTGGGGCAGCTTTCATATTTTTGGCGAAACGAAAACAGTTTACCGTGAGATCACCTTCCATATTTTCGGGGCATAATTCTGGAATAATTGCCCAGTCATCCGGGGTATCCGCCTTAGGAAAAACCGTTTTAAGATGCTTCGCGAGATCAGATGCAAAATCAAAAATAATCATGTTATCAATTCCTGAAAATTAAAATATTAGGTTTGTGAGAAATTCAGCGTAGCGCAGATTTAAAACATTCCGGGACAGCTGTATTGTCATACCCGCCAGATGTGGAGTAATGGATTTACCCGCAAGGTAAATTTTAAAGAATATTTCCGTCCTGAACGATGACTCAGTTGCGAAATATTCCGGTAACTCGTTATAATTTAACATATTAAAAAATAAAAAATTTCTATTTATCACGGATAGGCTTAAGGTTAAAGAGTGGTCTTGAGAACTGTGGTTTCACCAGATCGCTTTGGATTAACCCAATAACTGCCAAAAACTGCTGGAACCAGACAAGTAGCACCCGGTTCAAGCGAAACAAAACAGTCTTCACTGCCGACTTCAACCGGACCGTTAATCGCACTGATTAAATGAAAAGAACCGCTATGAGCAGTCGAATCCAACCAGGACCCGGTCAAACGCAGGTCATCAACTTTGAAAAAGGGGCAATGATTAATAACCGGAAATTTACGGTTGTGAACGGCACTTCCACTCACTCCGGCGATACGTGGAGAAGTTCGATTCATAAAATCAATCGCCTCCATCGCCTGTTCAAGATGAAGTTCACGAGGCTGACCGTTGCGATCCTTTCTGCCCCAATCACTGACCCGGTATGTCGTATCACTATTTTGCTGTATTTCCAACAGCAGATTACCCGCACCAATGGCATGAATAGTTCCGGAATAGATAAAAAATGCATCGCCCGGTTCAGAATTAAAAACTTGAAGATGATTTTCAATTTCATCTGTATCCAGGCTGCTGATCAGTTGCTGGCGTGTGGCTTTAGTGTTCAATCCGGCAATAATTTTAGCTCCGGGCTTGGCGGCAACAATATACCACATTTCGGTTTTTGGTTCTGCTCCATTGCCGATATTCCTACATGCTGCCGCATCAGGGTGGACTTGGAGAGACAAACGCTGACCGGCATCGATAAGTTTTATCAGAAGCGGAAATCGACTTCCCTTACCGAAGTTCCTGCCCAACAGCTGACTACCGTACTCAGCAATAAGTTCGCGGATGCTCTTTCCTTGTAATGTACCATTAATAACTTCACTCTGAGCATCATCACGGTCCACAATTTCCCATGACTCGCCAATAGGATCTTCGGTATCCGGAAGACTGCGTCCAAGTACAGTTGACAACTGATTCCCGCCCCATATCACCGATTTGTATACCGGCTTGAAACAAAGCGGATAAAGTATTTTTTCATCATTCATGGTTTATCTGGTCTTATATATTTTAAATTTCATACCGCGCATATGCAATTTAATGCCCAAAACAATAATTACCAGTAACGCAGTAATCCAAAAATTCAATACGCCACATTGCCATTGGATAAAACGCCAGTAAATCGTAAAGATGCAAAATCTGGCGAAAACATGAGTTTTAAACTTCGCGCGCGCATTATGCGCGCGCAAAGTTTAAGACCCGATAAAGAAGATGGCTTACGGTTTAAAACGCAAGTCCATCCTGAGTAGAAAACAATCGCTAAATTGCGGTGGCAGTATCGGAGTATTTTTCCAGCATTTTTTTCAAACAGGCAACCTGTTTCTGACTCAATTCTTTACCAGATTCATACTGTTTCTTCAAAGAGCCATAAAAATCTTCATCACTGTAGGTTTTTTTTCCCCGCTTGACGGGTTTTCCCCATTCAGTAACAGAGTCCATTTTTTTAAATATTTCGGTCAGGTCTTCCCTGGGAACGCCCGAAGATTTGGCTTCATCGGCACCTGCCGGAACGCCCGGCTCGCATCCCATAAGCTTGCAGAACTCCGGATAATCGGACATTGATTGCTGATATTGGTTAGCCAATTTGATTAGTGCTGACTTTTGTTTGTCAGACAAAATTTTGCCGTTCAATGCCTGCGTTTTTAATGATTTGAAAAAAGCCGCGTCGTTTTTGCGTGAACGCCCGCTAGGTTCAGCCCATTTTACCTCGTCGAACAATGTGAAAATTTTCTTGTATTGTGCGACTTGCTGAGATTTTTCTGCTACCTCACGCTCAGCTTCACCGACATCCATACCCAACAATGCGCAAATTTCCTCAAAATCAGCAATAGCGTCACGATGCCGCTTGGCGAAGGAAACCAGAACAGAAGTCTGCTTGGGACTGAGCACCTTTCCGGACATCGCCTGCTCTTTCAGCGAATTAAAAAATTTCCCCTCGTCAAAACCCTTTCTGCCGCGTGCGCCGGGACGTTCCTTGTCCAGCGGAATGCCCGCCAACATTTCAAAAATTCGGCGATTGCGGGCTATTTCATCATCACTGGCCATTGATGCCTGGCGACGTTCCTCGCGTTCGTTGTGGACTATCAGCATATTTTCAATTTCGTTTGCTGGAATCCCAACCTTCAAAAGTCCAGACTTGATATCATTGAGCTGAGCGGCATAACGAACCGCCAAACCTAAAAGAGTCTCCCATTGGCGTTTCGAACATTGGCCGGTCTTCTTAAAATCTTCAACTAAAGAATTAAAAAACTTCTGGTCATCATAGGTACGTTTTCCGACTTTTCGAGGAGAGTCCCATTGAATTTTTTTATCGCCGAACACATCAATCAATACCTGAACTTTTTTATGGTCGACATTATTGTTCTTCTTAGCATTATCGAGTAAAGTTAAAAACTTTTCATAAAATTCCTGCAACATCTCAGTCCAACGAATTTCCCCTTCTTCGACCTGGTCAAGTTTTTTCTCCATCTGCGAGGTATAATCGACATTTATCAGTTCCGGCAAGGTCTGCTTTAAATAATCATTAACTTTGAGACCGAGCTCGGTAGGAATCAACATTCCTTTTTCCTGATTGACATATTCCCGGAGCTGAATTGTCCTTATAATCGTGGCATATGTTGATGGACGCCCGACACCGCAGGCTTCGAGTTCTTTGATCAGTGTCGCTTCGGAGTAGCGCGACGGCGGTTCAGTAAATTTCTGAACCGGTTCCAACTTGCTCAACGCACACTGTTGATTCTGCTTTAATCGTCCCAAAATTTCCAGCTTGACATCATCATCAGTTTTCGTTGTATCGCTCAGTTTCATGAAACCGGCAAAAACGGTCACTAACGCCGAAGTCCGGAAATCGTATAATACTCCGTCCCCGCCAATAACACTGATCGTGACTGTGGTTTGGCTCTGACGGCATGGCTTCATCTGACTGGCGACAAAGCGTTTCCAAATCATCGTATATAACCGTAACTGATTATGATCAAGATACTTTGCCATCATTTCCGGAGTTCTGGAAACATCCGTCGGACGAATCGCTTCATGAGCTTCCTGAGCAGTTTTGCCGCTTTTATAAAAATTAGGTTTGGCCGGCAGATACTCATTTCCGTATGTTTTACGAATGAACTCCCGGCAGGAATCACGTGCCTCGGCAGCGATATTTACCGAATCAGTACGCATATAGGTAATTAAACCTGCGGAATCTCCGCCAAGGTCAATCCCTTCATAAAGCTGTTGCGCAATCTGCATGGTTCTGGTTGCGGACATTTTCAAATGCGAGTTGGCGCTTTGCTGCAAAGTACTGGTAATATATGGCGGACCCGGGTTGCGCAATTTAGGTTTGGTTTCAATTGCACTGATTTTAATATCGCGGTTTTGATTGAGTGCCGACAGAATGGCATCGGCCTGTGCGCTATTGGCTACAACCGCTTTACCACCGGCAATTTTGAACATTTTAGCATCGAAAGAATCACCTTCAGAACTTATGAATGTTCCGTTAAAATCCCAATATTCTTCAGGTATGAAATTACGGATTTTTTCTTCACGATCACAAATCAGCAGCAAAGCCACCGACTGTACCCTGCCCGCGCTGCTGGCTCCGGAAACATTGCGCTTCACCATCGGGCTGACTTTATAACCGACCAGCCGGTCGATCACGCGACGCGCCTGCTGAGCATCCACGAGATTCATATTGATATCAGAAGCCATTTTGAATGCTTTATCAACCGCGGTTTTGGTTATTTCATGAAAAGTTACCCGGTGAAATTTATTTTTCCCGGCTTGCTTACTTAATACTTCTTTTAAATGCCACGCGATGGCTTCTCCTTCACGGTCAGGGTCGGGAGCTAAATATATAGCATCGACTTTTTTGGCCGCGTTGCGTAAATCTTTGATTACTTTTGCCCCGCGTTCACTTTCAACATACGATGGCTCAAAATTCTTCGCGACATCAACCCCCAATGTCCGCTCCGGCAGATCACGAATATGACCCATTGAAGCCATAATATTGAAGTCTTTGCCCAACATTTTGCTGATCGTTCTTGCCTTGGTCGGCGATTCTACTATTACCAGTTTATTTGCCATAAAATTGTTTCTTTATTTATATAATTTAAAATATTTATTCTTTTTCCGGAGTATTCCAATCAATAGCCTTTTTTTGACCATCGTCGTCTACCGCCACAAATACACAGTCCGCGCAGAAAACGGTTCTGCCTGCGCATATCGCTTCGATTTCAAAGGTAATACTGGTCACTCCACGGCGCACCTTGCCACAAAAAAAATCAACGATATCCCCCTCTTTTACCGGATGCCTGAATGTCATTTCAGAATAATGCAAAGTAACCATGTTTTTCTCGCCACTCGTTTTAATCGCAAAAATTGCCGCAGCCTCGTCAATCCATGCCATCATGTTGCCACCAAACAAGTTGCCGTATTTGCCAAGATCTTTGATCATGCACAAACGGGAAGCCACCTTTTCTCTATTATCCATAAATGCCAACGCTCCTCCAAGCAAAATTCAAAAATAATGGTTAGAAAATAATCGTGGGACGTTGACAATGCAAATTATTTTCATAAATCTTTATTTTAGCTTGATTTTCTGCTTGAAAAAAACAACTCTCAAGCTAGATTATTAGTTTATTACTGTCTATTCCTAATTGATTAAGCCGGGATATGACAGAACAAACAAACCCAAGGAGTCTTCCTTAATTCAGGAAAAGACGCCGCAACGACTAAAGGAGATTGTCATGGCTAAAATCACAATTCAGGATCTGCTCGAAGCAGGATGTCATTTCGGACACCAGACCAAACGCTGGAACCCCAAAATGAAACATTACGTCTATGGTGTTAAAAACGGTATTTCTATAATCGACTTGACCAAAACTATGTTCCAGATTAACGATGCCTGCAATTTCCTCCAGCACGTTGTTTCACGCGGTGGCGATCTGCTTTTCGTTGGCACCAAACGTCAGGCGCAGGAAGTCATTCGCGAATCAGCAGAAGCAACCGGTATGTTTTATGTTTCTGAACGCTGGCTCGGCGGTACTCTTACCAATAACGTTACTATCCGCAAAAGCATTGCCAAAATGACTGAAATCGACAAACTGCTGTCCGATGATGAAGCCGGCAAAATGAAGAAAAAAGAACTTTCTCAACTTACTCGCAGAACTGAAAAACTCCATCGCGATCTGGATGGTATTTTTGATATGAAGAAGCTTCCTGCCGCGATGATCGTGGTCGATATCTGCAATGACGACATTGCTATTCGCGAAGCTCGCAAACTTAATATTCCGGTTGTCGCAATCGTTGATACCAACGCAGACCCGTCTTTGGTCGATTATCCGATTGCCGCCAATGATGACGCGGTAAAGTCCATCAAATTGATTATGGACATTATCATTGACTCCATCAAAGTGGCTGCTGAAATCAATAAAAAACGCCTCGAAGAAGATCGTATCGCGAAAGAAGCTGAACGTCAGGCACGCAAAGAAAAGGAAGGCGAGCAAGGCGCTGAAAATTCTTCCAAAGCCCCGCGTCGCCGCGCTGCCCATAATGATGACGGACGCGCCAAACGACGCCCTGCACGCAAAACAGGTGACCATCAAGATGTTGCCACCGATAAAGTAGCTCCGGCTGAAAAAGCAGCTCCGGCTGAAACACCAGTTTCTGATAAAAAAGAAGAAAGCACTAAAGAAAAAGTAGAAGCAGCAAAATCAGAATAATAAGCATTAGTTTTAAATTTTAGAGGAAAGAAAAGATGAATATTACTGCCGAAATGGTCAAAAACCTGCGTGACAAAACCGGCGCAGGCATGATGGAATGCAAAAGAGCACTCGAAGGCGCCAATGGCGACCCCGAGCTTGCCATTGACAACTTGCGGAAATCCGGTGTTCTTAAAGCGGAAAAAAAAGCTTCCCGCGCCACTAAAGAAGGTAAAGTCATGGCTGTGATCTCCGGTGATTCCGCGGCAATGGTCGAAATCCTTTGCGAAACTGACTTCGTATCCAAAACTGATAAATTTCAGGACTTCGTCAAATCTGTCGCCGAAAAAGCTGCCGGTATTGATTGTAATGGCTGCGTAAGTGAAAAACTTAATGAACAGGAAAAAGACAGCCTTACCGGAATGATTGCTGTTATCGGTGAAAATATGCAAATCCGCCGCGCGGTCAGCTGGAAACTCTCCGGCAAAGTCGCTTCATATCTCCATGGCGGCGGCAGAATCGGAGTTATGGCCGAAGTTGAAGGCCTGGATGATGAAAACGCTCTTAATGATCTCTGTATGCATATCGCAGCTTTCAATCCTGCTTATATTTGCGAAAAATGCATTAGTGAAGATACCGTTAAGCACGAACGTGAAATCGCGGCTGCTCAGCTGACCGGAAAACCTGCCAATATTATCGAAAAAATTATTGATGGCAAAATCAATAAATGGTTGAGCGAAGTATGCCTGGTAAATCAGCCTTGGATTCGTGATGATAAAACTTCATTCAAAAAATTGTTCCCGAACGCCAAAATAACTCGTTTTGTGCGCTGGGAAGTCGGTGAAGAACTCGCCTGATCTTTGTCGTTTATATCTAAAAAGCCGTTCCTGTTTTCAGGAACGGCTTTTTTTTTACCTCAATACAAATAAACGTTTTACTTCTTAGCCTTGGTTTTCCGGCCAGCCGAAATATCTCGAAATTCAGACTGAGAGACAGCAGATTTTCAGGAACAGGAAATATCCCAGGAAAAAATGTCCATGACGAGTAAGTACAGAGTCGCGGACAGCGGAACAGATGAATGACAAAGCCTGCTGGAATTTCAACAGCGAATAAAACTTATCCGTTGATTTCGATTTGCAACTTGCTTCAAATTATCATATATTCTTTTAAT
>JAAYPP010000076.1 GCA_012519765.1 Lentisphaerota bacterium | reverse complement strand
GTAAGTATGCCCAGCAATATTTTTGCAACCACCGGTACCAATGTTTCCATAGTATTTATCGATAAAAACAACAAAGGCAATGTGGTGCTGATTGATGCTTCCAATTTGGGCGAAACCGTAAAAGACGGCAAAAACCAAAAAACGGTTTTGACAGCAAAAGAGGAACAGCAGATTATTGACACATTCAACAACAAAGTAGCTCTTGAAGATTTCTCGGTAGTGGTAAGTTACGATGAGATAAAACAGAAAAACTACTCACTGAGTGCAGGACAATATTTTGAGGTAAAAATTGAATATGTGGACATTACAGCCGATGAGTTTGAAACCAAAATGAAAGGCTTTGAAGAAAACTTAAACAAGCTTTTTGCAGAAAGCAGAAAATTGGAAACCGAAATTCAGAATAACTTAAAGGGATTGCGGTATGAGAACGAATAAAACTTGGCGCCTTAGCGTCTTGGCGAGAGATTATTTCACGCAAAGCCGCAGAGACGCAAAGAATAATTTAAAGGGATTGCGGTATGAGGTTTAATAGAAAAAAAATCAATGAATTAGCTTTAAATGTTACAGATGGTGAACATGCAACTGTGATTGATGATGCTTTAGGGGAGTATTATTTGCTAAGCAATAAAAACATTAAAGATAGCAGAGTTGTTTTTGATGATTCTGACAGAAAAATAAGTTTGGATTCATTTAAAAAGATTAATAAAAGGACTAAACTTGAAAATCACGATGTTGTTATAGCAACAGTTGGTTCAATTGGTAGAACAGCAATAATTAGAGAAGATAAACTTTGTTACGATTTTCAAAGAAGTGTTGGAATAATCAAAACAAATAAGAATAAGCTTATACCAGAATATTTACATTACTATTTTCAATTACCTTTTGTACAAAAACGCCTTTTAAACTTATCTTCTGGTGCAGTTCAAAAATGTTTGTTTATTTCTGACTTAAAGAATATTGATATTGATGTTCCAGAATGTTTTGAAACCCAAAAATCTATTGCCAAAGTCTTATCCGACCTTGACGCCAAAATAGAACTCAACAACCGTATTAACCATGAGTTGGAAGCCATGGCAAAAACGCTGTACGATTATTGGTTTGTGCAGTTCGATTTTCCCTTCGACTTCGCTCAGGGTAAACCCAACGTGCCAGGAGTGGTAGCCGAGCGTAGTCGAGGCTACAAATCATCGGGCGGAAAAATGGTGTACAATGCTGAATTGAAACGAGAAATTCCTGAGGGGTGGGAGGTGAAAACTTTAGCAAAAGTTACTGCTGTTAGCAATGAATCGGTTAATCCTATGCTTAATCCCGACCAAGAATTTAAGCATTATAGCATTCCAACATACGATTCTACAAAAACCTACGGAATTGAAAAAGGTATAGATATTCGCAGTAATAAATTCGTAGTTGCTGAATCTGATATTTTAGTTTCAAAATTAAATCCATGGTTTAGCCGTGTTATTTATCCGATTAAAGAAGATGATTTGATTTGTTCAACTGAATTTGTTGTTTGGCGAACTTCTAATACAAATATTAAAAACTATTTGTTTATGGTTGCCAAAGGAGAGCATTTTATTTCACATTGTTCACAATCAGCAACTGGTACTTCAAATAGCCATAAAAGAGTTAATCCAACTGTAATGATGCGGTACAAAGTTCCTTTCAATTCAGAAGTAATTCAGAAGTTTGGCGCAACAATTAACTCATGGATAAAAATTGGAATTAACAAACAAATAGAAAACAAACAACTCATCGAACTTCGAGATTGGTTGTTGCCCATGTTAATGAATGGGCAGGTGGTTTCGACAGGCTCAACCACCGTGAAAGAAGCGGAAGAAAGTTTGAGCAGTTCTGCTGAGCGAAGTCGAAGCATGGCAGCCGAACCGAGTGTTGAATATAAAAAAGGGTAAGAAACTTTGCGTCTCTGCGGCTTTGCGAGCAAATAAAAAGCTTTGTCAAATAGTGTGTCTGTCCCAATTGGCGGCACTCATCTCGCCATTACATCATGGAAAATTCATCGGGAAAATGTATATTAACGGTTTGTTTTGCTGATTAAACGGGCGTCCAGGTCAATACTTCGCGCATAATATCAGCTTGAAACCTCAACCCGCAAACATGGGAAGTTTATTAGATGATAAAAAAAACGGATCAACTGCGTTGCGAAACACGTGAAAAAATGCGCGGCGGCGACGGCTGCGTGCGCATTGAACACCTCTGGGAACCAAAATCGGAAATGAAATCATTAAACCGCATGGTTTCACGTCTGATACTTGAACCCGGCAGCAGTATCGGCGCCCATCGCCACGACGGCGAAGACGAAATATTCTACATTGTACGCGGTACCGCTCAAGTTGACGATGACGGAAATATTGCGGTATTGAAAGCAGGCGACACGATTCTGACCGGCAATGCGCAACATTCACTGAAAAACATTGGCGATGACACGCTGGAAGTGCTGGCGATCATTAGCCTCCACCACGACGGAGCAGCTCAAAAATGACTTTGGACAAAGAATTATTAACTAACCTGGCAGAACAACATTCAACTCCGCTTTACGTTTATGACGGCGACAAAATTATTGAATGTTACCGCAGTCTTTACCAATTTATCCCCTACCCCAAACTGAAAATTCATTTTGCCATGAAAGCGAATTATAATTTCGCGATTCTAAAAATGCTCAATGAGGCTGGAACATCTCTGGATACAGTTTCCCCGGCGGAAGTACTGCTGGCTCTGAAAGCTGGATTCAGCAAAGACCGGATTATTTATACTGCTAATAACATGACTGAAAATGATGTTAAAAACGTTCACGAACTCGGTGTGCTGATGAATATCGGCGAATTGTCACGGCTGGAAAAATACGGACGCGACTATCCCGGTTCTAATGTCTGCATCCGCTTCAATCCCGATGTCCGCGATGGCGAAGATGTTAAACTGATGACTGCCGGCGATATGGCAAAATTCGGCATTCTGCTCGATCAAGTCGATACCGTCAAAGCCATTGCCGCCAAATACAACCTCAAAGTGGTCGGACTCCATGAACATACCGGATCAGGTTTGCAGCGCACAGAATCTGTTTTTAAAAGCATGAAGAACCTGATGAGCATCGCAACTCCGGAAAACTTCCCGCATCTGCGCTTTATGGATTTCGGCGGTGGTTTCAAAGTCCCCTACCGCCCCGATGAATCCCGCGTCGATTATGTCAGAATGGGTGCGGAAATCGCTGAACTTTTTACTGATTTCTGCAAAGAATACGGCCGCGATCTGGAAATGTATTTTGAACCTGGGAAATACATTGTCGCTGAATCCGGGGTTCTCGTCGTTCGAGTCAACACCATCAAAGACAACCATGGACATCTGATTGCCGGAACCGACTCAGGATTTCCACAGTTGATCAGACCGGTACTCTACAATGCCTATCATCACGTACGCAATCTTTCCAATCCGGACGGAACCTTAAAAACCTACGACGTCGTCGGCAATATCTGCGAAACCGGCGATTATATGGCAGAACGCCGCGAGTTGCCGGAAATCCGCGAAGGCGATCTGCTGGCGGTGGAAAATGCCGGGGCCTACTGTTATTCCATGGGCGGGGTTTACAATTTGCGCCCGATGCCGGCTGAAGTGCTGGTGCGCAACGGAAAACCTGACCTGGTCCGCCGCCGCCTGTCCAATCAGGAATTGATTGATAATATCCTCAGCGAATCACTCTGAATACTACGCTGAAATTTGCGCGCGCATAATGCGCGCGTGAATTTTAAAGCTGTCAAATCATTGGATTGCGGCAGTGATGGTAACGTCCAATCATCTAATGAGTATTCATAAAAATCTTAACCCAACATCTAATGTTTCGGCCTAAAGACCGGAAGTGTTTAATAATCAATAGGCATATGTATGAATGAAATGACATTGACCGCGTTATCCGCAAGTGAAGATTTTCAGAATGCGCTGGCAGAATATCTGCCTGAGGTAAAAAAATCCAACATTGATTTCAGCTTTTATCTTGAAAACCGTTTCATTGATAAATACTGCGAATACTGCAGGATGCCTGTCCAGGTAGTTGATTTCTTGCGGGAAACAGCCGCATTAATCGCCGGAAACAAATTATTGAAAGATTTTTTTGACTTCTGTGTTTATCATCAGAAAAATACTCCGTCAGGCAGTCCGGGTTACACCAACTGGCCAAGTCTTTTAGAAGAAGCCGGAAAACATCGCGGGGCAATTTACATGCTCGCCGCTATGAGTATTATTCCTGAAGCAATTGAAGGTTACCGGAAACTGAATGTTGATGAGTCAATCATTCGCGACACCATGCTTCAATTCAGTGGTTTCTGCAATAATCACATCCAGAACTGCGGTTTTCC
>JAAYPP010000075.1 GCA_012519765.1 Lentisphaerota bacterium | reverse complement strand
TTTTTATTTTTTTAACTAGCGGTTAAGTCGACGAAATGACTGTAAGTTAATATTAAAAAGTGTGTTAAAACAAGTATACTTCAATTAATACGGAATCAGGAAACTATTGTAAATGATGGAGATTAATGAAATGCGGGAAACTAATTATGCGTTCAGAAAACGTTTGAATATGGTTCATCAGCCGAACCGTGTCAACCCGGATGTCGTCATGGCATCGACTGAAGTAGCGATAGATGACTCATGGTGCATTGCGGTGATTAAACACGCTTCGCCGTTGATAATAAACGCTGCCAAAGATCTACAAGATTATTTTTCGATTAGTATGGGGCTGTCACTTGCAATGAAATTTGTAAACAACCTGGATAATATTTCTGAAAAAAGCATTGTCCTTGCGGAAACTGGTTCATTGCCTGAAGACGCAAATTTGCATACAGAATGTTCTCGCTGTTACCGGTTGCAGGTAAAAGATTCTATAGTAATGGTACATGGTCGTGATGATCGTTCGACCGCGCAAGGTTCTTATTTTCTCGAAGATATTATGAATCTGCGCGAAGCACCATTTTTGCCCCGTCAGGATGTAATCCGAAAATCGAAATTCTCACCGCGTATGACACATTCCGGCTGGGGTATTGACCAATTCCCGGATGCACATCTCAATGCCATAGCTCATGCCGGTATGGATGCCATTCTGGTATTTGCCAAAGGAGTAAACCATACAACTGCAGGCTTGGTTGATTTTAACGATTTGATAGAGCGCGCTGCCGGATATGGGCTGGATGTCTATTTCTACAGTTATCTGCGTAGTGAAAAACATCCCGATGATCCTGATGCCAAAGCGTTTTACGACTCAACATACGGAAAACTGTTTGCAACTTGTCCCAAAGCTAAAGGCGTAATTCTGGTTGGAGAATCCTGTGAATTTCCCAGTAAGGATGAAAATACTTTGCAGAAAATTGGTGGCTCCGCTTGTTATGAGGACGGTATTCGCAGGTTGAAACCTCGCCCAGGGTGGTGGCCGTGTTCTGATTTTCCGCAATGGCTGAAAATGATCAGAGACACAATCCGTCGCCACGCCCCGCAGGCGGATATTGTTTTCTGGACATATAACTGGGGTTGGGCTCCGGAAGAAGAAAGGTTGCGCCTGTTGCGAACTATGCCTACTGACATTTCTTTACAGGTTACATTCGAGATGTTTGACCAGATTAAACGCGAGGGAATTGTCAATTCGGTAATGGATTACACTATTGCTTATCCGGGCCCCGGACAATATTTTCTGAGCGAAGCCGCAGTCGCCAACGAGCGCGGCATAAGACTCTATGCAATGAGCAACACCGGTGGCTGTACCTGGGATTTCGGGACGGCACCTTACGTGCCGGTTCCATATCAATGGTTGCGCCGTTATCAGGCGCTGTTTGAGGCCCGCAACAACTTCGGTCTTTGCGGGCTGATGGAGAGTCATCACTTTGGTTTTTATCCATCGTTTATCAGCGAGTTTGCCAAGTGGATGTACTGGGAGCCGGAATCAGACGCAGAAACGGTTCTGCGTAAATTTGCGGTGCGTGATTTCGGTGAATCTGGTGCTGATGCGGCGCTTGACTGTTGGAGGAATTGGAGTGAAGCGATTAATGATTTGGTTCCTTCCAATGAAGACCAGTATGGTCCTTTGCGTACGGGACCATCTTATCCATTTATTTTTCATCCGGATATCACCCGAACCTTTGGCTCAAAAGAAATAACTATACCTACTGAGCCACTTGCCCATTTTGGATCAGCTATCGTTAAAACGCTTTATCATCCTTATGAAAATGAAGGACAATCTCCAGGGGCACTCCGTTATCCAGTGGAAATTAAACTACTGAAGCGAATGCGACAACGCTGGATGCAGGGAATAGAAAAACTCGAACATGCTATTGAGCAAGCTCCGGGCACAAAAAGTGATGTGCCCAGAAGGCTGCTGGCTTTGGGCTGGTTTATTCACAATTCCATTACCAGCACCATCCATATTAAGCAGTGGTGGCAACTGAATATGCGTTTAATGGTCGAACTTGAACGTTCTTCACAAAATGTCATTCTCGACGAACTTGTGGCATTAGCCATGGCCGAGATTGAAAATGCTGAATCAACCATCCCATATGTTGAGATTGACTCCAGATTGGGCTGGGAACCCAGTATGGAATATATTTGTGACCGGTGGCATCTCGAATGGAAAATCCGTCAGGTGAAACAGGTGATTGAGGAAGAAATACCTGCGTACCGCCGTGTTGTTTGCCTTCAATAATCATCATCCAGAAAGCGTAAATAAACGTAACTTGGCCCATTAAACTTCGCGCGCGCATAATGCGCGCGCAAAGTTTAGAAACAAATTTTACGTTATTTCCGACAGAGTAATCGGTTAACCCAAGCGGCAAAGTAACAAAAAAACGTACTGTGTTGCTTTACATTTTTTAATTCATATTCGCAAATATTTTAACGCAGGTTTTAGGTATGCTTATGCCTTGCGGAAATCTCCATGCCGTGATATTTTAAGGGTGATATTGAAATCAAACAAAAACGGAGATTATAACCATGTTCGAAATAGAAACAGTGCGAAGTTTTGCGGCGGCACATCAGTTGCGGGGTTATCAGGGAAATTGTTCGGCTTTGCATGGGCATACCTGGAAAGTAAAAGTGGTGCTTCAGGCGAATGAACTTGATGAAATCGGTATTGCGGTTGATTTTCGCAAGCTTAAGGCGGTGATGGACGAGGTTCTCGGCGAGCTTGATCACACTAATATTGCCGAATTGGAACGTTTTCGCAACATCAATCCGACCAGCGAGAATATCGCGAAAAGCATTTACCAGATGGTTGGTGAGAAAATCAACAGCGATACGGTAAAAGTGGTCAAAGTCAAGGTTTATGAATCTCCGGAAACGTCCGCGACTTATTTTGAATGATAATATGATAGAATCGGAAACAACACTGCTGGTCAATGAAACCTTTTTGAGTATTCAAGGCGAATCGACCTACGCTGGACTGCCATGTTTTTTCATTCGTCTTGCGGGCTGTAATCTGAACTGCGCCTATTGTGATACTGCCTATGCCAGAAGTTCTGATGACGGGCAGGAGCTTTCCATTAAAACGCTGTGCAATACTGCTGTGGATTCGGGCTGTCGGCTGGTGCTGATTACCGGAGGCGAACCGCTGCTTCAGTCAGGAGTTCCGGAATTATGCCGATGCCTGTTGGCCGAAGGGTTCAGGGTGCTGATTGAAACCAACGGCAGTGTCAGCTTGAAGGGACTTCCTGAACAGGTTGTCAAAATCATGGACATAAAAGGTCTTTCCAGCGGTGAAGCGAACAAGTTTTTGCCCGTCAATCTTGAATATTTAAATGAACGTGATGAGATAAAATTTATTATTGCAGACCGGAATGATTTTGATTACGCGGTGAAAATGATTGATACGCATAAATTAGATAAGATAACCGGAAATATTCTGTTCAGTCCGGCATTTGGCAGTATTGAACCGAAGACGCTCGCGTCATGGATAATCGAAGATCTGCCGCCGGTCAGAATGCAACTTCAGCTCCACAAATATATTTGGAGTCCGGAATTAAGAGGTGTATGATGATGGAAACGGAAAAACCACGTGCGGTAGTGCTTTTGAGTGGCGGTCAGGACTCCAGCACCTGCCTGGCGCTGGCGGTGTCACAGGGGTTTGAGTGTTATGCTCTGAGTATTGATTACGGACAGCGCAATATTCCGGAATTAAACGCGGCGAAGCTGGTCGCAAAATCTCAGCAAGTGAAAAAGCATATCGTGATCAGCGCTGATTTGAGGCAGTGGGGCGGTTCTGCTCTGACTGATGAAAAGATCGCGGTTCCCGAAACACCTGCAGAAGGGATTCCTGCGACTTACGTTCCCGCCCGCAACCTGATATTTTTATCGTTTGCGACGGCATGGGCTGAAGTTCTTGGCGCGCGCGATATTTTTATCGGAGTGAATGCCGTAGATTATTCGGGATACCCGGATTGCCGGGCGCCGTTTATCGAAAGTTTCACGCGTACTGCCAACCTGGCGACCAAAGCAGTTGAAGACGGATGGAAGTTTAAAATCCATTCTCCGCTCCAAAAGCTCAGCAAGGCTGAGATTATCAGCCTTGGTCATCAGCTTGGCGTGGACTATACTTTGACGGTCACATGCTACAATCCGGATTGCTCCGGCAGAGCCTGCGGCAAGTGCGCGAGTTGCCGGTTGCGCAAACAAGGTTTTAAAGATGCCGGGCTTCCGGACTCCACCAGATATTGTGATTGAGCAAATGATTTTTTTCGATAATCAGTGAGGTTGTTACTATGAAAATTGTATTTATGGGTTTCTGGACTGCTCTTATAATAATTGCCGGTGGCGGGTGCGGAAATACTCTTGAACGCCTGAATTCAGAAGCGGTTTCAGGAGATGTTGACAAACAAGTTGAGCTGGGAATGGCTTATTTCAACGGTGGCAAGGCTGTTATCGATTATCATAAGGCTGCAGAATGGTTTGAAAAGGCGCTTCCAGCCGATAATCCCGCGGCAATGTATTTTTACGGACGGCTTATCGAAAAAGGGCAGGGAGGAATGTCGCCGGATCCGGTAGCGGCCAGAAAACTGTATGAAAAAGCTTATGCGAAACTTTCGGGATTAAAATCTTCAGAAGATAAATATTCTTACGTTCTGGGATTGCTTTATCTTTATGGACGCCGTGCGGTTCGAGATGAACAGAAGGCCTTGGAGTTGTTCATCGCCGCCGACCGCAAAAATTATTTGCCGGCCACAATTGAGCTTGGCAAAATGTATTATCAGGGAGCCGGAGTGAAACAGAATATCGATCAGGCCAAGCGTTATTTCTTCAAAGCCGCCGACCGCGGTTATCCTGAAGCGCAGTATTATCTGTCGGCAATTTTGCGCTCTACGCAGCACGATCCCCGGGCTGAGCGTTTTCTGTCAAAAGCAGCGGCTGGAGCTTATCCGCCGGCCATGTATGAAGAGGCTGAAAGTATTGAAAAGAATAATCACGGACTTGATGAAAAATCGCGTAATCTTTATTTGGCTGCCGCACAAAGCGATTATCCGAAAGCACAGTTTAAAGTTTATCAGATTTTACGTGACGAACAACCTGAGGTTGCTGAATCATGGCTTTATAAAGCGATCGAACGTTCTTATCATCCGGCAATGAGCGAACTGGCGGCAAACTTGTCTAGTGTCCCGGAATCCAATCGGTGCGGGGCGCTGATTTTATTTGAGCTGGTCAATAAAAGCGGAAATCCGGCAGTATCAACGCATTTGGATATTATTGACCGTAAATGCGGTATGTATCTGCCGGTAAAATTTGTTTGGAATAATCAGTATTACGGTTCGGATTTTATAGCCGGCGATGCCGGTATCAAACGTATTATCGAAGGGTATCGAGTGGGAATTATTGATGGCAGTATGACCGTTTTCAAAAACAGTTTAAAAGAACAAAGTAACGATTTGTATATGTCAATGGCTTGGTACAAAATGTTTGAAAACAAAATGCCGCTGAACTGGATTGCAATGATTTTCAAGGCGGTTTACGAAGATAAGCATGATTCTCCGGGTTTTTGGCTTAACTACGGCATTTGCGCGATACAGGCCGGTCAGTCTGAGGCTGTAATGTATTCTGCCGCCCGCATGGAAGGAATTTCAAAACAACTATTGCGACCGGAAGACGCTTTATTGTATCGCGATCTGACTGCCCTGATGAAAGCGACCGGTCTGATTATGCTTGGGCGCAGTGATGAAGCTTATGATTACCTTTATCTCAATGGTAAACTGACAAATGCCGCTAATTCCAGACTGATCAATTGCATTAACTTCTGGTTCTGTCCGGTCATCAAAGATAAAAATAAATTTTCACTGGCGACCGGAATTGCCGAAAAGGTTCTGCTTAATTATCAGACCTATCCGCGAGTTTTGTTTTATGATTTTGAATATGAAAAAGAAATTATCGAACGCGTTGTCGTTCAGGAACCTGTAATTAATGTGCAACCCATGGGAGTTTTGTGAAATGTCAGCAGAAATTTCCCGGCTTCAAGATAAAATCGGCGCACTGCGGGTCAGTTTGAATCTGATATTTACTTCTATTCAAGATGGCGTACGCTCATATCTGGATATTTACCGCCATGATTTTGTCGAACTTTATGACCGGGCATTGACGGCCATCGAAAAAGATCTGAAAATTCTGGAGCAGAGCCCGGATTCGGCGCGGCGTCTTTATGCCATGATTGAACATGAAGAGGATTCCATTGACTTTATCAATGAAATTTCCCGCCGCTGTTCCGATGCTCCTTTTACGGAAATAATGGACAGTGTAGTTGCGGATGCGCTTAATGCCGTAGGTTTTATGGCGCGTCTGCGTCATGATGCCGGACTGAACCAATCCGATCAGTTTTTGCGTTCGCATGTCGACAGACTGCGGATAAATTCCAGCGTAATCCCTGAGTTTGTCGATTTGCTGCGACGCAGTGTACCGGAGGAAAGCGGCTTGGAACGTCTTATGCCCGGTGCTGAATCACTGCTGATAAAGGATAACAGCGAAGATGTCGGATCATTTCTGGATAAAGCCAGCGAAGCCGATCCTTTTTCGGAGAGTCGTTCATACCGTTATGTTAACGGAGTTTTTTCACCGGTAAAACTGGATGATATTCGTTCGGTGGAAGAATTTTTCGGATATTCTGGAGTGCGTCAGCATTTTGAACATCATTTTAACGGTTTTGTGCGCGGCGAGCATAATATCCCACTGCTGGTGTCGAGTTTGCCGGGGCTGGGCAAAACACATTTCTGTATCGCTTATGCGTTGCGTTGCCCTGAAATTACTCTGATTCTGCCTGATCCGGAAGATCTGGAACACGGGTTGCAGCATCTTATCAACAAACTGGCGTTGCGCCGGGAACGCAGGTTTGTGTTGTTTTTCGATGATATTGATCCTACGGCGGTAAATTGGTATTATTTCCGGACTCATGTTGGCGGCAGTATCGCCTTGCCGCGAAATATCTGTGTGGCGTTGGCGTCAAACTATGAATTTCCGGCCAATATCTGCAGTCGCGGTCTTGGCGTAACGTTTCCGGTGTTTGATGAGTTGCGTTGCATGGAAATGATTGAAGAATTTCTTTACAGCATGGGGCTGAAGACGCCGCGCGAAAATTTGATTATGACGATTGCCGCAGATTATGTGGAACAGTTCGGACAGCATCGATACGAAGAACTCAGTCCGCGTACTCTGATGCGCTATTTGGATATTTATCGGAACGACCGGGAAAAACGCAAGAAAATGCTTGAAGCGTCAACACGCGATGTGATAGTCAAGCCGGACCCGCAAGCTTTTTACGTTTTTAATATCAAGCTGATGAAAGCTATTCACGGTCCCGAAATTATCAATCAGCTTCAGGAAGAACGCTTGAAAAAAGATCTCGGCATTATCTGATTTTTTTAGCGTTTAAGTCATATAATCCAATGAAAAGTACTAACTTGCGATTGAGCAGTTACAAGGAAAGCAATCAAAAATGAAAATTGCGATTTTAGGGCGCGGGATCAGCGGCAACGCGGCCGCCCGTTTGGCAGAAGCATCAGGGAGTGAATATCATATTTTCTGTGACGGAGATGAAACCGATTCTTATCGCGGTTTCGACTTGATTGTGGCCAGTCCGGGATTTGCCGCTGACAATCGGTTGAGACGGGAGGCGGCGCAATCCGGAGTTCCACTGATCAGCGAACTTGAATTCGGCGCGATCAATTTTACCGGTCGATATTTGGCTATTACCGGAACCAATGGCAAAACTACCACGACTGAACTGACTGCACATCTGCTTAATGCGCTTGGAGTTGATGCCGTTCCTGCCGGCAATATCGGCGCGGCAGTGAGTGATTTGGCCGCCGAAGTTTTAATTTCAGGGAAAACACCTCCAGTAGCGGTAATTGAAGTCAGCTCGTTTCAGCTTGAACTGACTGAAAAATTCGCTCCGGCGGCCGCGGTGGTGCTAAATCTCGCTTCAGACCATCTGAACCGCTATCGGGGCTCAATGGCAGAATATGGCGCGGTCAAAGGAAGAATTTTTACCAACACTCCTCCGGAAGGCAAAATAATTGGTGAGTCTTTGCGGAATTCGGAAACGGTAAAACTTCTGAATGCCGGCAATAAATTTGCCAATGCTTTGAATGTCGCGGCGGATCAAGATACCATCGAATTTGCCAGGCGGACGGTCTGCCGTTTTTCTGAATCACTTCTTAAAGGAGCGCATGATCTGGAAAACCTGATCGCGGCACTTGAGCTGATACGTTGTTTTTGCGGCGACGACGCGCTGTTTAGCAACGAAATAGTGGCGGCGGTCAATAGTTTTCGCCCTGGCGCACATCGTATGGAAACGATTCTTGAAGTTGACGGAGTAACTTTTATCAATGACTCAAAAGCGACCAACCCCCATGCTGTGATCGCGGCTTTACGCGCTGTCGGCATCAATCACGATGTTCATCTGCTCCTCGGCGGATTGGACAAAGATATGAATTTCGAAGAGTTGTCGGTCGGCGCAAAATACATAAAAAAGGCCTATCTGCTGGGCGAGTGCCGCCATAAAATCAATGATGCACTGCGGCATCATTTTCCTTGTGATATATTCGATACTTTTGATGAAGCTGTCCTGGCGGCTGCAACGGCGGCGAAAAAAGGCGAGATCGTGATGTTGTCGCCGGCTTGTGCCAGTATGGATATGTTTAAAAATTATCAGGAACGCGGCGAACGCTTTCGTTCGGCAGTCTTAAACTTCGCGCGCGCATAATGCGCGCGCGAAGTTTAAGACATCAATTTTCATCAATTTTTTTGACTGGAATTGAGATCGCTCCGCAAAATTAATCTATTAAATTATGTTATTCAGCGTGAGCTCAAAACAGGTTACTGTCGCAGTTCCATGATCTGGCGGTTTTTCCCGTGATGACTGAAACTGTACAGTTATGTTTGTGGTTTGGTTTGAATTGAACTTGAAATATCGCTATAGTTTGTAGCGATAAAAAACACAAGCATCAACACTAACAACAGGCAGTTTATGAAAGAAATACCCCATCTCACAATTCAGGAAGGTTACGGCAAAAGCCGGGACTGCCTGATGACTAAATCAGTGACCGTAATCGGCAGTGGCGATGAATGCGACATCATTATAAAAAAGAGTGATGTTTCAAGCAGACATGCCCAAATCAGACAGGATGGTGATTCATTTATAATTGAAGAATTGGCTGGGGCTGAAGGGACTTTTGTCAACAGTACTCCCGTTAGTGAACCTTGCTCGATTAAGCATTTGGACGTGATTCAGATCGGCTCAAGTATGCTGGTTTTTAATGATCCGGACAATCTGGTGCGGATTCCGGCGGACAGCGGACTTGATTGTGCCGACGAAATAAGTTCATTTTCACTGCTTAAAAACGTCATTAAGCTGCTTGAGGAGAATATCAGCAAAGTATTCAAAGGCAAGCCGGATGTGATCAGAAATGTTCTTGTCTGCATGCTTGCGGACGGACATGTGCTGATCGAAGACTCGCCAGGAGTCGGGAAATCGGTATTGGCGCAAGCTTTGGCTAAATCAATCCAGGCCAACTATAAGCGAATTCAATTTACTCCGGACATGATGCCGTCTGATATTACCGGGATGAATATTTTTGATGAATCGAATAAAGAGTTCCGATTTGTGCCAGGACCGATTTTTGGGAATATTATTTTAGCGGATGAGATTAATCGTACAACGCCGCGTACCCAGTCCAGTCTGCTGGAATGTATGTCGGAATCGGTCATTACCATTGACGGACGCCAGCACGTGTTGCCGAAACCATTTTTTGTGATTGCGACTCAGAATCCGGACGACTATCATGGAACTTACCCATTGCCCGAGCCGCAACTGGACCGTTTTCTGATGAAACTTTCCATCGGTTATCCGGCAGCAGACGCCGAGAAAGATATTTTATCTTCGCAGGCAGAATCGCATCCGTTGAACCGGATATCCTATGTTATCAAAGCCAATGATGTATTGCGTTGCCACGCTTTAGTCAGAAAAGTCCATGTTTCCGAAAAAATTAAAGATTATATTGTGACGCTGGCTAATGCAACCCGGGAGCATCCGGCATTGCTCAACGGATGTAGTCCCAGAGCGGCGTTGGCACTAATGCGGGTCGGTCAGAGCGTTGCCGCATATTACGGACGTGATTATGTTATTCCGAAAGATATTCGGGACATGGCTCCAGCTGTGCTTTCACATCGGTTGCGTTTGAAATTGCGCAGTCGGGGTGAATGGAAATCGGTGGAGGCGGTTTTGAAAAGTATTCTGGAAGATATTCCAGTTAGCGGCGAGGAAGAAAAGCTATGAATTGGATTTTGCCCACGCCGCGCGGAGTGTTTTTTACACTGGCTGCGGCAGGCGGGATCGGAGTTGCGCTGGTTAATGTTGGACTCGGCACTGCCTTGGCGGCGGCTTCGCTGGTCGGTATTGTGCTGGCAAGTTTTCTCAGCGCGTTGTTCTCATTGTATTTTATCAAGGTTGAACGCGCGCCAAGTCATGACGGCAGCCGCGGCAATGATTTGCCGATGCCGCTGGTGATAAGCAACCGCAGTATTTTTTTTCGGCAAGCGATGGTGATCAGTGAAAAAATTCCGTTTGCTCCCGGTGGAATTCACCGTTGTGCTGTACCGCCATTGAAACCGCGTCAAAAACTGCTTTTTCAGCGGCAGGTTCCGGTAATAAAACGCGGATTTTATTCATTGAAGAAAATTGTTCTTATCGGTGGTGATCCTGCCGGTCTGTTCGCGCGGAGAAGGGTGTTCAAAATTTCGTCGAATGTTATGATTACCCCTGAAATTACGGGGCTTGGCGATATTCCGTTGCAAGTGAAAGGGCGTTCAATATTGTCACCTGAAGGACGTCCTTTGGGTATTTCCGGACAGGGACAAGAATTTTGGGGTATCCGAAAATATCGTCCTTGCGATGAGTTGCGTTTTATCCATTGGAAATCCAGCGCTTCAAAACAGAAACTCATGGTCAAGGAGTTTGAGGCCGGTTCTATTGATCAGATTACGATAATGCTCGATTGTGAAAATGTTTTGACCGGGCGTGACCGCGAGGAGAGCAATTTTGAATTTCTGGTCAAAATTGCCGCTTCTCTGTTTCACAATCTGTCGGAATTGTATTGCCGAGTGCAGTTTATCAGTTTTGACCGAAACGGCGGTCACATTCGGATTCGCGGCGACGCTTCGAGTGTATATGAGGAGATAATGAATGCCTTGTCGGTGGTCGGGCCCTGTCGGGGCAAGCTGGTCGAGCTTTTGAGTGAGGCAGCAAATTATATTTATCCGAATTCGATATTTTATTGTCTTTCCATGTCGGAAAATGCGACGATCCGTGAATTACTGGAAGAAATAGAGATCAATCGAACGGATGTGCGCTGGATATTTGCGCCACGCGATTATTTCCCGATTATTGATCCGGAACAGCCACGGGTGATTAAAAATGCCGTGCCCGAATTTTCCGGAGGCTGGCTTAAACCGCTGCCAGTGAATTTCAGCACAAATCTGCGCGAGGTACTTTGTAATGAACAAAGCGGCTGAGCACAATAAACGTTATATCGCTTACCAGGAACCACAGATTACCGCGCCGCAGCGTTTGCGCTGGCATTTTATCTACGTTTTGCTTTATGAATTGATTATTGTTGCTGCGCTCTGGCAGCACGGTGAACCGATGTTTACAATTTCATTGATTTCATTGGCTTTGCCGCTGGGACTTTCGGCATATATCCCGTATCGTCTGATTTCGCGCTCTAACCGTTTCATGTTGCAGTTGGCAGTCATGTTAGGGGCTTGCTTTTGGTTGGTGTTCAGACTCCATCAAGACGTTCCTGTCGACAAAGTGCTGGTTGAGGTATTATGCGGGGCGGGGCTTTGTTTCATCTTTGCTCAGCGCAAAGCTGATTATGATTATCTGCTGATGATTGCTTTTTTTATGCTTTTATATGGCTCGCTGGTGCCGCGTAAAATCTATATCAGTATATATCTGCCTTCACTGTGTCTGATGTTGATATTATTCTACTCCTCAAGAATGCGTTCACTTGGGCGGCAAGCTGATTTGAAAACGCCGCGCGGCTGGATTTTTCGCAGCTGGATATTCTTGTTTGTGCATTTTTTGATGGCAGCCATCATCGGGTGGTATGTTTTCATCTTGTTTCCGTTGGAACGCGCTCCCGGGGAAGGAGTTTTCCAAGTTTCTTTTCAAACTGAAAATGAAATGATGCATAATGTCGATTCTAAGTCTTGGATTAAAAATTCCCGGCTTAGTATTCGACCTGACGCGAAAAAATCTGTTCTTTCTGACGGCAAAAATGCTACGGCTGTAACGGAGGAAAAAAAGGCGCCGGTAAATCCTTCGGTTTCCGGCAATGTTTCCAAAAGCAATTCAAATATGCAAGGGCGCGGTTCGGCAAAATCATCGCAGCCGGGTAATGATCTGGTTTTTCGCGTCAAGTCGCCTTTGAAACTCTATTGGTTGGCTAAACTTTATGATTATTATGACGGCCGTGAATGGTTGGAATCAGGTTACATGAAGAGTTTTCGGCTCAGGCATAACGCCGGGGCAAAAATAATCTCTGATTCGCTCGAACAGCATTTTGTTATTGAAAAATGGTTTTCATATCGCCTGTTTTCGGCATACCGCATGGATAATATCGAGCTTAATCATGCGCAAAATAATGGCTTTATTTTCAATATCAATGGTTATGCTGCCGAATTGCTACAAGCCGAATTCCCGCAACTGCCATTCCGTTATCGCGTAAATTCACTGATCCGGCTACCGGCCAAACGCAATATATTCGGTGGAACCGCGATTGATTATTGGGAAGAACGGATAGGACGTCGACATTATCTGCAGCTGCCTCCACGTAACGTTATATCTAAGAGACTTCGCGATAAAGTTGCCGCTGTTGTAAAAAACGTCCGTGATCCTTATGAAAAGGCAATCAGTCTCCGCGATTATCTGAGAAACAATTTTGTCTACAATCAATTTGCTGATCCGGTACCGGACGGAATGGAACCGGCTGACTACTTTGTCTTTGATTTAAAAACCGGGCATTGCGAGTACTTCGCTTCAGCTCTGGCAGTAATGGCACGCATTGCCGGGTTACCGGCACGGGTTGCCACCGGGTTTTCGCCTGGTAATTATAATGCCATGACCGGTTATTTTGAAGTGTATGAATATCATGCACACGCCTGGACTCAAATTTTTATCGAGGGAATGGGTTGGCTGACTTTTGATGCCTCGCCACCGGGCGCGGTGCAGTCGCGCACGACACCTTTGGGAATTGGCAGTTTGCGGGATCCTTTCGGCGACTCCTGGCGGGTTATGCCACCTGAAATCACCCCGGAAACGAGGAAAACCATAACGGACAATTATGCCAAACGCATGAGCAGAGATTTCGGGCGCGAACTCAATGCCGCCGAAAAGGTGCTACTGAAAACAGCCGAAGCTCCTGAGAATATCCGAGAAAAAGTTAATAGTCAATTTGATCGTCTTTTACCGGGAATTCCCGGTCGCGGCATGGAAAAAATGCGTTCCATAGGTGCAATGTCGCGCGATTTTCTGAAAGGGACATTGCATGAGTTCGTCATTAAAATATCTGACTGGAAGGAATGGTGCAAACAACACTGGATTGCCGTAATTCCGATGATTTTGATGGTGACAGCATTGTGGTATGGATATCGAATCGTCTATCGATGGATTTTTACGACGATTCACTTGAGGCGTGGCGAACGTCATTTCAATGCGGCACTGTCAGTTTCTGACGGTGACTTCGACTTGGCAGTAAATCATGCTTATTTTGCGTTGCGCGCATATCTGATTGTTCTGGATATGCCGCGCCGTAAAAATATGGAACTGACCAGTTACGGCGCGTCGGTCGAACGTTCTTTTCCTGAGCTTAAATCAATAATTGTGCCGGTATTATTGATTTTTTTGAAACAAACTTACAGTACGCGTTTTGCCGATCGCGAAGAAGCGGCCAAAGTCATAAACTGTTTGTCAGACTTACGTTCTTTCACTTTGCAGACACTGGGAATGAAAAAAGACTGAGTTTATTTTGACACTAATGTCGCTGATTGTTGCGATGAAATTGTATATTCCTGCGAGAATGCTATAGTAAAACAAGTTTTTTTATTTGAAAAAAGGAGGGTTTACCCAATTATGTTATTTGATCGCGACTATATGAAACCGCCGCGTAATTCTGCCCCGGAAACTGATCCGATGAAGTTGTTATTAGGCATTATTGTTGCCAATGTAATAATGTTTCTCTTGATTTCGCCGCCGCGGATTGCTGACGGGATGATTTTTATTCCAAAATCTTATGATGCACTGGTACTGAGCTGGGAAGGGTTAAAAAGCGGAAAAGTCTGGCAATTGATTACCAGTACATTCATGCATGCCGACTTCTGGCATCTGGCTTTTAATATGTATGGTCTTTATCTTTTTGGATCGCTGTTTGTTCGTCATATCGGCACTAAACGTTTTTTGTGGCTTTATGTTATCAGCGGCGTCACCGGCAATTTGTTGTGGTTGCTGGCTAACTACAACAGTCATGGTTTCTTACTGGGGGCGAGCGGCGCGCTGTTCGGGGTTATGCTGGCGGCTGCCATGTTCGGGCCGAATAACCAGTTTTTAATTCTGTTTTTCCCTTATCCCATCAAGGCGAAAACGCTGATTATGGTTTATGCCGCGCTGGAAATTATCAGCCAATGTAGCAAACTTGGCGGAAATATTGCGCATCTGGCGCATCTCGGAGGCTTTATCGGAGCATATGTTTATCTAAGAATTGCATTGAAGCATCATATTGCCTGGGATCCGTTTCGTGCGCTGTTTTCCAGTGTGCACCGTCCTTCAGGTCCGCAGAATATCGGAAAATCTTTCCAGGAGCACAATGCTGAACTGAAAAATGTTGATGCTATTCTTGACAAACTTTCGCGTTTCGGGGCGAACAGCCTGACTGATGAGGAACGCGATGTATTAAGAAGCGCTCGGGAAAAATACAGTAAGCATTGAGCCTATGAATCTCAAGACCGCGATGTTTGATTATCAGCTCCCGGAGGAGTTGATTGCCCAATTTCCGCCCGAAAAGCGCGGAAATTCACGTATGTTGGTGATGAACCGCCGAAGCGGCGAATGTGTTATCCGTGATTTCAGCGCTATTGTCGAATATCTGGAGCCCGGCGACCTGATGGTGTTCAATGACACCAAAGTGCTTAATGCCAGAATGCATGGGCACAAGAATGGCAGCAGCGAAGCCGCCAGAATTGAAATTTTGTTGATGACACCGGTTGATCCCCCATTACGACGACGTTGGGAATGTCTGATTAAACCCGGTAAAAGAGTAGCGACTGGAACTCGCGTTCAACTTTTAACGGCAGATTACCAACTTAATTCCGGCAATAACTGGTTTACAGTGCTGGCGCGTACTGACGAAGATTCATTTATTATTGAATTTGATACCGATGATTTCGATCTGTTGCAAAATGCTTACGGACATGTCCCGTTGCCGCCGTATATCAAGCGCGGCGACCAGATTGATGATCATAACCGCTATCAAACCGTTTACGCACAAAATCCTGGTGCAGTCGCCGCCCCCACTGCCGGGTTACATTTTACTCCGGAAATTATTTCAGAACTGGAACGACGCGGGGTAGATCGTGCTGCCGTTACTCTTCATGTTGGAGCCGGAACCTTCAAACCGGTTTCCGTAGCTAATATCATTGAGCATAATATGCATTCTGAACGTTATGAGTTGAGTCTACGCAGTGCTGATTTAATTAATCGTACCCGTGTTGCCGGCGGGAGAGTTCTGGCGGTCGGTACGACTTCGGTAAGAGTACTCGAAAGTTGCGCGAAAAACGGCATTGCAATATCTGGTTCAGGGGCGACGGATATTTTTATTTATCCTCCATATCAGCCGCAACTCACCGATCTTCTGTTGACCAATTTCCATCTGCCGAAAAGTACGCTGCTGATGTTGGTTTCCGCTTTTTCAACCCGTGAACGGGTGTTGGCCGCTTATGAGCTTGCGATCCGTGAAAAAATGCGCTTTTTCAGTTATGGCGACTGCATGCTGTTGATTTGAGTCTATAAAAACATTTTTCATGAAAATCGAAGATATTACCAGTGGCCTTAAAATTCGCGCGCGCATTATGCGCGCGCGAATTTAGCGGTTCAGATTTGGGTCAGATGAATACCGATATTCAGAAGTTTTTCAGTGATGTTTTCATAACCGCGGCTGATCATCCGACAATTGCTGATTTCACTGGTACCTTTGGCGCAGGCCGCCGCGATAATCATCGCCATACCGGCGCGGATATCGGGACTTGAAAGATTCTGGGCGCGCAGCTGCGAACGTCCGGTAATCACCGCACGATGCGGGTCGCAGACGATGGCATTGGCGCCCATGCTGATCAGCCGATCGACAAAATAGAGTCGTGATTCGAACATTTTCTCAAAAAACATTACTGAGCCTTCAGCTTGAGTTGCTGCCACGATCGCGCAACTCATCATGTCGGAAGGGAATTGCGGCCATGGTCCGTCTGAAATAACCGGAGTGAAGCCGCCAAAATCGGGTTTTATGCGCAACTCCTGTTCCGCCGGCAAAATAATCGCGTCAGATTCGATTTTCATGCTGATGCCGAGACGCTCGAAAACCCGGCGTGCCATCCAATAATGACGGGGCACGGTACCGCGAATGGTCAGACCTCCGCCGGTAGCGGCGCCCAACGCAATAAAACTGGCGGCTTCAGTGTGGTCGCTGACCACCGTATGGGTGGCGCCATGAAGTTTTTCGACACCATTTATGGTGATGGTATTACTGCCTAGGCCGCTGATTTTGGCTCCCATTTTTATCAGAAGTTCCGCCAGATCGACGACATGCGGTTCGGCGGCGGCATTGCGGATAATGGTTTCACCTTCAGCTAGTACTGCCGCAGTCATGATATGCTCGGTGGCCGTCACGCTGGCTTCATCCAGAAACAGTTCACGCCCCAGCGGACGTTGACGGCATCTGAATTTATAAAGTTCATCTAGTTCAATGTCGAAACCGAGTGAACGAAGCCCGTAAAAATGGGCATCAAGTCGACGTCTGCCAATGATGTCACCGCCGGGCGGCCATAACTCCGCGCGTCCGGCGCGGATCGCCAGTGGGCCGGCGAAAAGAATTGAAGATCGGATATGCGAACAGGCGTCGCGGGATAATTCAGTTGTTTTGACATCTTTGGCGCGGAGGGAAAGACGATTATTGGCGAATGTATTTTCAACTCCAAGCATGGAAGCGATTTCAAGCATGACCCGCAAATCCACGATATCCGGGACATTGGTCAAAACAATTTCATCTTCGGTCAGCAATGAGGCCGCAATCATCGGTAGAACGGCATTTTTATTGCCGCTGACCCGAATTTCGCCGCTGACCGGGATTCCTCCCTCAATCAATAATTTATCCATGAGCAAACTCCACTACATCACGGTAATTTAAATTTCCGCCGAAAATATCCAATGCCGATCCTACAGTATAGGCGACGCGCCCATTACCAATCCGACGAATTGTTTTGAGATCATCAAGCGAGCGAATGCCGCCGGCATAAACAGCCGGAACCGGCGAAGAATTAGCGATTATAGTAATCAGCGTTTCATCGATTCCTGCTTGTTTACCTTCGATGTCAACGGCATGAATCAGAAATTCCGAACACGATTTGGCAAGTTCACCTAATGACTCGGCGTTGACTTCGGTTTCGGTGAAATTTTGCCAGCGGTCGGTCACGATAAAATAGCGGCCACCACGTTTGCGGCAACTCAAATCAAGAATCAGCCGTTCAGTCCCGACGTTTTTTACCAGTTCATTGAGACGGTCGTGACGGATTTGCCCATCGCTGAAAATATAAGACGTGACAATTACTCCGGCGGCTCCGGCATCAAGCCAGCAGCGGGCATTGGCGGCATTGATACCGCCTCCGACTTGAAGACCCCCTGGCCAGGCCGTCAAAGCGGCACGAGCGGCATGTTGATTACCCTGACCGAGCATAATAACATGACCGCCGGTCAAGTTGTCTTTGCGGTACATTTCTGCATAATATTCGGGCGGCAATGTTGAAACAAAATTTTCAACAGCGGTTGCTGAGTCATCACGTAGCGATGAACCGACAATCTGTTTGACACATCCGTTATGCAAATCGATGCATGGTCTGAATTCCATGATTCCGAGTTTCTCCTGAAAATTTAAAAATATGAACTTAATCTAGCCGGATGACGGGGAAAATCAATACATATATTGCGTTATTGCTGATTGATGCGGATAAAAACGTTATGGCTGGTTAGAGAACAACGAATATTGACGATATTTACCCAGAGCAGCGGGCACCTGACCGGAAGCCAGATATAGTTTGTTGTCGTGCCAGTCAAAAATTACGCTGTAGATATTACACTCCAAAAGTACTCCCGGATGACGGAGAAATTTCATCACTGCTTCCGGAGTCGCCGGCGAAATAGAACGGGCAATCTGGTCGACCGGGTTGCGTTCAATACTGTAGCCGTGCTGCAGGCTGTTGTCCGCAGTAATTAACCCGTTCAGGCAATCTCTCCGGGTTATTTTGCCAATGCGATTGCGTTCGAACACCGCAATTTTTCCCGATTGGGCATCACTCAAACCGATACAGAACGGCATTCCGTCGGGCATATTCAACAGTTCACTTTCGGCGGCTTCAAAGTTATGACAGGTTTCTGCGATTTCGCGCATTTTCAGAAATATCGGCATTTGGCTGTATCCTTTGGAAAAACCGACCTGATTGAAACTCATGGCAATTCCTTTTGAATTGATGATGTCCAGTGCGCCAATCATACCGGGAAAAGCCATATACACTGTCGGCAATCTTTCGCCGGTTCCAGCTGTACGGAATATGGTTACGAGATAATTGCCGACACCGCCTAAATTATCCCAATCCAGATTATGGGCATGAAATAATCGTTTGTTGCCGGAGCTGGTCAGGATTTGACGGCAGCCAGTTCCGGTAATTCCCAAATCAAGAAAGCTGTTGCCCAGCATCAGTGCCTGGCAGTTTGCTCCGGATGCATCAGATAAAGCCGTAACTTCAGTTTTCCAGCGAGGATTTATCAGGTCAAAAAGTGTGGAAGCTTTTTTGAGTGAACCACTGTAATCATTTTGGCCGATGATGTTTTTTATGTAGAGTTGTTCCAGCAATAAAATAGGATATTTGAGTTTTTCGCCATGAACTCTTCCCATTTCTGCAGGATCGGCTGGTAAATCAATGACGCGCGGAACCGGCTCAGGAAACAAATTCGCTATCATTTTGCGAAATTTTGCCGGCCCACCGGGAATGATAGAAGTTGTAATTGCCGCCGCCAGAATAGCAAACAGTGAATAACGTATAATCCGGCGGATATTTTTTTTACGTGGAGAAACATTTTTCATGAATATTGCTTTTTTTGAGTTGAATGTTGATGAGTTACGGATTTTAAATTTACATTCCTGAACAATAATAGCAAGGGACTTCTAGGTATCTTGATTTGATATTTTTATTTGATGTGTTCTTGATTCCAGCTCGAAATGACGCTATTATAGCTCATTATTATAATTTCTAAAGCAGGGAAACGTTAATGAAGACAACTCTTTCAGTTAATCAAAAAAATATGATAGCCCGTTTCATTCCACGATATGAACGGATGGTGCTTGCCGTGCTTGATGGGATGATCGAACGTTATGAGCGCGATCCGGAGTATCATTTTATCGATACCAAAATAAATATTATTTCCGGTCAGGATTATGATTCATCTGCGCCTGAAGATTTTTTCAAAAGCAAAGAAGTTATTTATTCCTGGATTCAGGGCAGGGCACTGGAGTCGCTGGCTGGACATGCAATATGGATGGAAAACTATTTCAAGCCGGTTTCTGGCGAGATGCGTTGCCGGATTCGCAAAATCAGGCAGATAATGCAGGAAGTCATGGAGTCGATGGAAAGAATAAGGTATCAGAATCGCGGCCGGATGTTTTTCTCTTTTTCCCGTGAAGGGAAACCACTTGAAAGCAACCATGGAGAGATCCGTGAGCTAAACCATATTCCGGACGGCAGTAATTTCAGTGATTTGTTTTATTCAAAAGGGTTATTCAGCGCGGCATCTTATCTCAAGATGAGTGACAAAGCCGAAGAATCCCAAAAATATTTTTTACAGGTAATAAACGATATCAGGAATCATAAATTTATCACTGACCAGCAGTCTTTTGATCCTAAAAACCAAGTTGTTGCTGTTCACGGTAAATATCTACAGGGTCCTTTTATGATTGCGCTTTCAGGAATCGCCGAGTTTGCTGCGGTTACTGGTGATTCAGAGTGGCTGAAAACCGGTTGTGAATTCATGGCGCATATATTCAAACATTATATCAATTTCGATTCAGGAAATGAATTTTTACTTTATGATTTCTGGGAAGCGATTGACGCTAAAGGAAAACCGTGGAAAGAAAATGGCGTAATATTATCTGATCCCGGGCATGCCCTTGAGTTTGTCGGACTTTCATTGAAACTGCTGTTGCAAATGGAGAAAAAAACTGAATATGCAACTTTTGTGGAGGAATGCCGAGATTTTTATCCGAAAATGATGCGACATTATTGGCAACAGGGTTTTAATCAAAAATCAGGGGGGATATGCAAAGCCTACGACTTGTGCGGAAGATGCCCTTTAAATACAGATATGCCATGGTGGAGCCTTCCTGAAACAGTGCGTGCCGCCGCCGAAATGATAAAATTCGCTCCCGACTCCTCAGCGGTTATGATGGAAGTTATTGAACAGTGTTCAACCGCATTTCTTGATAAATTCGTCAATCCCGCAGTCTATTCAATGGCTTATCAAACTCGCAGTTCCAACGGCGCGCCCACGGCGGTGATTCCTGCTGTTCCAGATGCTGATCCGGGTTATCATACTGGACTCAGTATTATCACTTTTTTAAATATTTTTGCAGAAATCGATGGTGATTAATCAATAAATTAAAAATCACTCATAACACAATAACATAATTTATTCTATTTCCTGCATAAAAACGTTTGCAATGATGTTTATAATGAAATATCTTATTGAAATTTTAGTTCTTGTTATTGCCCCACCAAGTCTGGAGCTTGAATATGTTTGAATTCCC
>JAAYPP010000074.1 GCA_012519765.1 Lentisphaerota bacterium | reverse complement strand
TGGCAATGGCTTATACCCCCGGTGTGGCCGTGCCGTGTCTTGAAATCAATAAATCGCCGGAAAAGGTCTGGGATTATACCGCGAAAGGCAACTTAGTCGCTGTCGTCAGCGATGGGACCGCGGTTCTCGGACTTGGCAATATCGGTGCGGAAGCCGGGCTGCCGGTAATGGAAGGAAAAGCAGTTTTATTCAAGCGTTTTGCGGATATCGACGCGCTCCCAATTTGTATAAATCGGGTTGCCGACGCTACCGGCAGGACCGATGCCGCGAAAGTTATTGAAACAGTCGAGCGCCTGGAGCCGACATTCGGCGGAATCAACCTTGAGGATATCGGGGCGCCGGCATGTTTTGAAATTGAGCAGAGTTTAAAGAAAAGGATGAATATTCCGGTTTTTCACGATGACCAGCATGGAACAGCGATTATTTCGTTGGCGGCAATTTTGAATGCGTTGAAACTGATTAATAAAAATATTGAAGACTGCCGTTTTGTGATCAATGGTGCCGGCGCTGCTGGTATCGCATGTAGCGAATTTTATATTTCAGCCGGTGCGAAACGTGAAAACTTCATCATGTGCGATTCCAAAGGAGTAATTCATTCTGGACGTAAAGATCTAAATAAAGAGAAAAAACTTTTTGCGGCCGATACAAAAGCCCGTACTCTGGAAGACGCTTTGGTTGGGGCAGATATCTTCATGGGATTGTCAGTCGGAAATATTATCAGTAAAAAAATGGTACGCAGCATGGCGACCAGTCCGATTATTTTTGCGATGGCGAACCCCGTTCCGGAAATTTTTCCTCAGGATGCTTGGGATGCCGGAGCCGCTGTAGTTGGTACCGGCCGTACAGATTTTCCGAATCAGATCAATAACGTGCTTGGATTTCCGGGTATTTTTCGTGGTGCGCTGGATGTCCACGCCAGCGATATAAATGAAGCCATGAAACTGGCGGCAGCCAAGGCACTTGCAGAATTAGCATGCTTTAAGATTCCGCCGGCAATTTTAAAAATGTTGAAAACCGCTTATCCTGCCGATGCCGCTAATAAAGTTTTTGATGGCGATTGTCCGTTAAAAGCTACTTACGTTATTCCCAAACCTTTCGATCCACGCGTTGTCCCTCACGTAGCCCGATATGTTGCCGAGGCCGCGATGGACAGTGGAGTGGCAAACATAAAAATTGATGATTTGGATGCGTATGAAAAATCCGTGACATCACGTTTACGGAAAGCAAACAGCAAAAAATAGGTGTGAGCCATGAAAAGTATCAGATTTCTCTATCCGGAAGGACGCGTCAAAGCTCTGACCATGAGTTATGACGACGGGGTTTTTGATGATATAAGGTTAATTGAAATTTTCAATCGTTACCAGATCAAAGCGACTTTTCATCTTAATGCTGGAGTTATGGGGCAGGGGAAGCGTATTCCTGAGTCCGAAATTTGCAAAGTTTATGATGGTCATGAAATTTCCTGTCACTCTTATTTTCATCCTTTTATGGAGCGAATTCCGCGGGCCGCAATGCTCAATGAAATTCTTGATTGCCGAAAAAAACTGGAAGCATTGTCCGGGCAAATGGTGCGCGGCATGTCATATCCGATGGGGACTTTCAACGGCGAAGTAAAGAATGTCCTGCGAAATACGGGAATTGTTTATTCGAGAACAACTTTGAGTACGGAAAGGTTCGGGTTCCCGGATGATTGGCTTGAATGGCATCCGACATGTCATCACAATAGCAATATTCTGGCAAAAGCTGAGGTATTCAAAAACGTGCAACAGAATTTTTCCCTCTTTTATGTCTGGGGGCACAGTTACGAATTTGAAAACAACAATAACTGGGAAATGATTGAAGAATTTTGTGCCGCAATGTCCGGGTATGAAAATATCTGGTATGCGACTAATATTGAAATTTATGACTATGTCGTAGCGTTGCGCCGTTTGGAATTTTCAGCAGATTGTTCACTTGTATTCAATCCATCTGCAATGGATATCTGGCTCAGCGTTGATGGCGCGCCAGTCAAAGTTGCTGGTGGTGCCTTTTGTCATCTTCAATAAACTTGAAAAAGTCTGGTCATTGGGCTACGGCATGTCTGTCTTGAGTAAAGCAGTGGTTATCCACTGCGAGCTCAAGAAGGAACGCTGATCGGGGGAATCTGACAACCTTAAGTTTTTTCAGTTTGAAGTGAGCCTGACTGGAAGGTGATATTTTTCTGCCAACTCTTTTTTGATTCCAGAACAAGTATATTCGCCTGAATGAACCATTGACGCGATCAATGCAGCATCTGCGGTGGCAGTACTGAAAGCATCAGCGATGTGTTCAACTGTGCCCGCGCCGCCCGAAGCGATTACCGGAATACCGACAGCATCGGCAATTTTGCGGGTAATCTCTAGTTCATAACCGGTACGCATGCCATCCGTATCGATTGCGTTGAGGCAAATTTCACCGGCTCCCAAAGCTTCGGCACGGCGTCCCCATTCAACGGCATCGAGTCCAGTCGGACACCGCCCTCCATGAGTGACGACTTCATATCCCGACGGGAAATGCAGTGATTTACCGACTCTGCGGGCATCCATGCCCAGGACAATGCACTGACGGCCGAATGCCAAAGCTCCGGCATGAAGAATATCCGGCTGTTCCACCGCCAGTGAATTCAGGGAAACTTTGTCGGCTCCGGCCAGAAGCGCATGCCGCATATCGACAACATTTCGCAGCCCCCCGCCGACAGTAAAAGGAACAAAGACCCGGCGTGCGGCAGCGGCGACCATCTCAATGTCAATCGGACGTTTCTCCGCTGAGGCGGTGATGTCATAAAACACAATTTCATCTGCGCCATCGTTGCAATATCTTTCTGCCATTTCTACAGGATCGCCGACGTCAACGTTGCCTTTGAACTTAATACCTTTCGTGACCCGCTTGGAACGGACATCGAGGCAGACAATGAGACGTTTCAACAACATACTTGACCATCCCAGCTTAAGAAATTTTCTAATAACTGCAGTCCGACTGCGCCGCTACGTTCGGGGTGAAATTGTGTTGCAAACAAATTACGTTGCCCGGAGATTGAAGTAAATTTAAAACCTCCGTATTCAGTTAGCCCGATAGTTACGGCTGGCGTTCCGGCCGCGACAAAATATGAATGGACAAAATAGAAGGCATCATCCTGTCGGATACCTTTCATCATCGGGTGTTGCTGATTAAAGTGCACCGAATTCCAACCCATATGCGGTATTTTTATGCGGGATTCCGCAGAAAAATTAAAAGCTTCAACCGTTCCCGGCAGAATGCCGAGTCCGGCAACTCCTCCATCTTCAGCGCTGCGCTCAAACAGCATTTGCATGCCCAGGCAAATCGCCAGTACCGGTTTACCTTGTGCTACGGCGTCTCGAAAGACCTCTTTAAAACCGCGTTTGGAGAATTCGTTCATGCCGCTGCCCGCTGAACCGACTCCGGGAAAAACTACCCGGTCTGCGGCTGAAATTTTTGCCGGATCTGAAGTTACCAGCACTGACGCGCCAATACGCTCAAACGCCAGTTTTACACTGGTCAGATTGCCGGCACCATAATCAATAATCGCGAGCATCAAATTATTCCCACTCAATGGTGCCTGGCGGTTTCGAAGTAATATCGTAAACCACCCGGTTAACACCGTGAACTTCATTGATAATACGGTTCGAGATACGCCGCAGCAGTTCATCCGGAAGATTAACCCAGTCGGCAGTCATGCCATCACTGCTTTCCACTGCCCGCAACGCAATCACATAGTCATAAGTGCGGAGGTCGCCCATTACGCCGACAGTTCTTAACGGTAGAAAGAT
This sequence comes from Lentisphaerota bacterium, assembly GCA_012519765.1. Taxonomy (GTDB): domain Bacteria; phylum Verrucomicrobiota; class Lentisphaeria; order Victivallales; family Victivallaceae; genus UBA7640. The sequence continues at coordinate 4,454 of JAAYPP010000074.1, read as the reverse complement.
AGCGAAAGCTTGCCAGATCTTATAGTAGAGACCTGCAGCTTTAATTTCTTCAACCATAATGACATCAGCTTCCCGTAAAATATCAAGTGTTTTGCGGGAAACCGCACCCAAGTGACGGACTCCAAGTGCCGGGCCGGGAAATGGTTGACGCATTACTACGTCTTCAGGTAAGCCTAAACGTCGTCCCACTTCGCGGACTTCATCTTTGAATAATGCGGACAGGGGTTCCAGCAGTTTAAACTTCATATCTTTGGGCAGTCCTCCCACATTATGATGGCTTTTGATCATCGCGGATGGATTACCGTTTACCGGCACACTTTCGATTACGTCGGGATAAGTCGTTCCTTGCGCCAGGAATACCGCATTTTCAATGGAAGTCGCAGCCTCATCGAATACTTTAATAAACTCATGCCCGATGATTTTACGTTTTTCTTCAGGTTCTTCTACGTCGGCAAGTTTATCCAAAAAACGTTTTTCGGCATCAATAGTAACCAGATCCATTTGAAAATTGCCACCGAATAAATCCTGAACCCGCTTTCTTTCATTTTTGCGCAACAAACCGTTATCAACAAAAATACAAGTCAGCTGATTGCCGATTGCTCTGTGGATAAGTGCTGCAGCAACTGATGAATCTACTCCTCCCGAAAGTCCGAGAATAACCCGGTTTGAACCAACCTTCGTTTTGATTTCAGTCAGCGATTTTTCGATAAATGAATCCATGGTCCAATTGCCACGGCAACCGCAAATGCCACGGCAGAAATTCGCGATTATTTTTGAACCTTCCTGCGAATGTACAACTTCCGGATGAAACTGGATTCCGTAAAGTTCTTGGCCCTTGATTTTTACTGCCGCATAGTCGGTATTGGCGGTTTTGGCTAATAATTCAATTCCGACCGGAACTTCTGAAACTTTGTCGCCATGTGACATCCAGACCTTGAGTTCCGAAGAAACGCCTTTGAACAAATTGCTATGATTGGAAATCTGCATGGCAGCTCTTCCGTATTCACGCGCTGTGCCGGGGATAACTTTTCCGCCAAGCGTGTGAACCATCAGCTGCATTCCATAACAGATACCCAGAATCGGTATGCCCAAATTAAATATTTCCGGGTCAATCGAAGGCGCTCCTGGCTCATAAACACTTGATGGTCCGCCACTTAAAATTATGCCGGTTGGGGATTCTTCACGCAACTGATCAACGGTAGTTGACCAGGGAATTACTTTACTGTAAACATTACATTCGCGGATACGGCGGGCTATTAATTGGCTGTATTGTGAACCAAAATCAAGAACGGCAATAGTTTCCGTTTGGGGTGTCATAATTAGACCTTGGTATATTGTGCTTCTTAAAAAAAGATGCTTTTACAATTACACTTTAATACTTTTTTTCAATATTATATCGAACTTTTTTGGCGAGAATTTAGTCATGGTAATCATTTAAAAAGACTGCTCCAGATGCTATATTAAACTGATAATTTAACTTGAAATCAGGAGATAAAGATGTCAACCACTGAAATGCCTAAAGCATACGAAGCAGCAGATGTTGAAAAAAAATGGTATCCGATCTGGGAATCCCGGGGATATTTTCATGGCAAGCCGACTGAAGGAAAAGAACATTATTCTGTCGTTATTCCGCCACCGAATGTTACCGGAGTGTTGCATCTTGGTCATGTACTTAATAATACGCTTCAGGATATCTTGGTTCGTCGACATCGCATGCTCGGTCATGAAGTAAGCTGGTTCCCGGGTACTGATCATGCCGGTCTCGCTACTGAGCGCAAAGTTGAACGCGTTATGCTGGAAAAAGAGAATGTTACCCGTGAACAACTCGGGCGCGAAGCATTTATCAATCGTGTTTGGGAATGGAAAAATGAATACGGCGGCACGATTATTCAGCAACTGCGCCGGCTCGGCACATCCTGCGACTGGGAACGCGAACGTTTCACCATGGACGAAGGATTAAGCCACGCGGTTCGCAAAGTATTTGTCGAGCTTTACAACAAGGGTGTGATTTATCGCGGCAGCCGGATGATCAACTGGTGTCCGGTATCAAAGACCGCGCTGTCTGACGAAGAGGTTATTTATAAAGAAATTAACGGTAAATTTTATCATTATCAATATCCCTTGAGTGATGGCAGCGGTGCACTGGTCATTGCAACTACACGACCGGAAACAATGTTCGGTGATACTGCAGTGGCAGTTCATCCTGACGATGAACGCTATCAGCATATGATTGGAAAAACCGTTGACTTGCCATTGACTGACCGTAAGATTCCGATTATCGCTGATTTTCATGCTGATCCGACCAAGGGTACAGGCTGTGTTAAAATTACTCCGGCACACGACCCAAACGATTACGAAGTCGGTCAGCGACATAATCTGCCAATGATCAATATAATGAATCCCGACGGTACAATGAATTCCCGCTCTGGAGTTGATTATCAGGGACTTGACCGGTTTGAGTGCCGCAAAAAGGTCATTGCTGACTTGGAGAAAGCCGGGCTGATGGTGAAAATCGAAGATATTGTTCATTCTGTAGGTTACTCTGAACGTGGCGATGTTCCGATTGAAACACTGGTCAGTGAACAATGGTTCGCCAGAATGAATGAATTAGCGAAACCTGCGATGGAGGCAGTTCGCGACGGCAAAATAAAATTTTATCCGGAACGCTGGACTAAAACTTATTTTCACTGGATGGAGAATATTAAAGACTGGTGCATCAGCCGGCAGGTTTGGTGGGGACACCGCATTCCGGCATGGTATAATGATGAAACCGGCGAGATTTATGTCGGTATGGATGCCCCTGAAAAAAATGGTACCTGGCGTCAGGAAGAAGATGTACTGGATACTTGGTTCAGTTCATGGCTTTGGCCGTTTTCAGTCATGGGTTGGCCGGAAAAAACTTCTGAATTGAAGATGTTCTATCCCACAACTGATTTGGTTACCGGACCGGACATCATCTTTTTCTGGGTGGCCAGAATGATTATGGCCGGATGCGAGTTTATGGATGAAATTCCTTTCAGAAATGTCTATTTTACCAGCATTATTCGCGATGAACAAGGACGTAAACTTTCAAAATCCCTGGGTAATTCACCCGATCCAATTGACGTTATCAACACATATGGTGCGGATGCGCTACGTTTTTCAATTATCTATATCGCCCCCACCGGAATTGATATTCGTTACAGCAACGAAAAATGTGAATTAGGACGTAATTTTGCCAATAAACTCTGGAACGCATGTCGATTCCGACGGTTGCAGGGCAATACCTCTCTCGCTTTCAGAGATCTTAACGGTATTGCGCTCAATAAATTAACTCCGGATGAAAAATGGATAATTCAACGAATTAATTGGATGGCGGCAGAAGTAAACCAGATGCTCGACGAGTATCGTTTTGACCACGCTGTTCACTGTATTTACGACGTAGTCTGGGGCGATTTTTGTGATTTGTTTATTGAATCGTCTAAGGTCAGACTCCGCAACGGCGGAGAAAATAAGGAACAGGCACTTGCGGTATTGGATTTCGCTATCTGGCGGATATTGCTGCTTCTCCATCCGTTCATGCCATATATTACCGAAGAATTGGCGCATCAGATGGGCTTCCTGAATGACGATGAAAGCATCATGAAAGCCGAGTATCCGACAGCCTGCAATGCCGTGGAAATACCTGATACCGATGAACAGCTGATGCGATTGGTGCGCGGCAAATTTGAAATTGCTGCCGCCGGTCGTAACCTGAAAGCTTCATATGATATTCCAAACGGTAAAAAAGCTGATTACCACATCAAGGCAGTTAATCCTGAAGCAGCTGAATTTCTTAAATCTGAAACAGATTCATTGACATTTTTGGTCAATGCCGGAAATATCACCATTTCCCTTGACGGGTGGGATGCTTCAGCTGGAGTTGCCCCGTCTGTGATGGCTGAACTTGGCACAATTTATCTGCCGTTGAAAGATCTCGTTGATGTCAATAATGAACTTAAAAAATTAACTGATCAGAAAAAACAGCTTCAAGGATGGATAAAGGGGTCTGAGGCAAAACTCAGTAATCAGGGATTTTTGGCGAAAGCACCGGAAAATGTAATCAATGAAGCCAAAGAACATCTTGACGGACTGAAACTTAAGCTTGCACGTACTGAAGAACTGATTGCATCATTAGGGTGAAGCATTTTTTTCAGAATTATGCAATATTATTTTCTGCCGATCGGCTGGGTAAATTGAATCCGATATGATTCCGGAATTTTCATTTCGGAGGCAAGTCTTTCCATGTCGACGGCACCGCAGATCACGGTTGACATTCCGGCAGAAGCCGCATAAAGATAGACGTTTTGCGATGCGCATCCGGCATGAAATGCCGCATATTTAACCGAATCAGCCTCAGCGATGTTGACTTTTTTGAGTTTTCCGTAATCAGAAACAAAAATCAGTACCACCGGCGCGGTGGTATGCATCTTTTT
>JAAYPP010000073.1 GCA_012519765.1 Lentisphaerota bacterium | reverse complement strand
TCTAATTCTTTTCCGGAAATGCCATAGGCTTGGGGGATGGTTTCGTTTTGGAAGACGGCGAGGTATTGGGTCATGTTGGGAGCAAGTTCCCCTGCGAGTATTTCATCTAAAGTCATCCACTTGACGTTGCCCTCAACAGAACAGGTCAGTTCTCCGGAAAAGGTGCTGGTTTTGAAAAGGAAGACAAAATACTGTGACTGTTTAATGGGATTGTACCACTGAATATATCCGCAGTTCTGCAAGTTGGAAACGGTCAAACCCGTTTCCTCCTGAACCTCCCGGATCACCGACGCGACAACAGTCTCCCCCGGCTCAACGTGTCCCCCGGGAAAAGTCAACCCCGACCACGGATTCGACGGCTTGGGCAAGCGTTCCTGCACCAGAACACGACCTTCCGGATCGGTAATCATGCACATATTGCAAAGTTCGGTTTCCATAAGGTTCACGCTATTTTGACTCAAAGTCTTTCAAAGAAGTGCCGTCGGCCGTTTTCCATTGCACAGGCCCCGGCACACTATAACCAAACACAAAGTCAGCTGCCGAGGACGAACTGGAAAAAAGCAGATCTTCCGTCGTTATCCAATCAACGACTTTTTGCTCCGCAATATATTTATCGCGCAAAGCAATAATTCCTTTATTCAAGGATTTTGCAGAGACTTTTTCGCTTATTGACGCGCCAGCGAAAACAGCAAATCCATCTGGTGTCGGGATTCCGCTTGCAATCGTTTTTTTAGCTTTTGTCAAATAAAACGTCGCTTCGTTATCTTTTTTGTTACTTACAGAAACCATCGGCTCAAACAGCCTGTGCCCCAGCGCATTTACAAGCACCAACGCATGCTCGATAAATTCTTCAAGTTCTGCTTGCTCCGGCTCAGATAACGCGGGCTTTGATGGAACGACGCTGTTTTGAACCTGGTAGCGTTTCGCGCCTGAAGCCAGTTCATGGAATTTATTTTCAAGGTATTTTACATGGGCCTTGTTCAGATTCTTGTCTTTGCTGGTGAAGGTGATAACTTCGTTCCAGAAGTCTTTGCCATCCAAATGCTGACACAGGCGATCAAATACATTCTCAGCTTCTCCAATATATGCCAACGGTTGTCCGGATTCGTCACTGCGACCGAGAAGAAAATACACGCCTGCTTGTTTAAGATCCGGTCTTGACGCGCACTCCTTCAATAAAGTACGAGGGATTTTGTAAGCCTTTCCTGTCCAATTTGATAATTCACACGTCCAGCGCCCATTGGGATTTCCGTCCATGAGAAACAACGTGATTTTTTTACCATGTGCCATTACTTTGTTTCCGAACCTTATTTGTAGTGATTTGTAACAATCATGGTTCTGTTTTTTTTACGAACTCATATTTCTCATATTGCCCGGTGAAAATATCTATTTGCTCCGAAAGACGTGCATCACTAACGCGAATCGCCTCTTCTGATTGATCTATTCCAATCCATTTTCTTCCGAGCTTTTCTGCCGCCACTAAAGTAGTCCCACTTCCACAGAAGCAATCCAAAACAATACTACTTTCGACCGACGATGCTTTCACAATAAATTCCAACAAATCAAGATTTTTCTCGGTTGGATATTGAGGATATTGGTAATCCTTAAAGGACCAGACATCCTGCATTTTTTTTCCTTTCGATCTTTTTTCATCTGCAAAAATGATTCTTCGTGGATTGCCAGTTTTTGACCATTCAATCAAGCCTTCAGCATCTAAGCGATCAAGTTCTTCTGGAGCAGAGCGCCAATGTCTACCCGCAGGCGGAAGCATGCCTTTCCACATCATTCCTGTAGGACCATTTTTTGTTTCTCCAGGAGCATGCAATGGAACCGTTGTATAATATCTTCCTTCTGAATTGATTTTATTAAATCGTTTGGATACATCAGCATCTTCCAATTCCTGCCGCCGCAAGATACACAATAATACGCAACATAAAATACCACAAGAAATCAAAATTACAATATAGAAAAGAGAAAAATCATTATATATTTCGAGTAATTTTTTTTGCGAAAATATCTTTAGCGTAAGCTTGACAATGGGTATCTTGAACACAGCCCAATAGTCCGGACAGGTAAGGGTTTTTACGAAAAAAGTAAAATAACAGCGAGTAATTCCGCGAAAGACGGGAAGTGTTTAATAATCAAGGGTATACCCGGAATTTATGTTTTTGACTGTTTTTTGGGGAATATTGTACGATGTTACAAGATTTCCGGGTGTTACTCGCGAGACAAATGCATGAATTTCCGGTTTGCGTAAACGTTTACCATAAAAAATCCAAAAACCCCATATTGTTAGCTTAAAATTATGCGTAAATCTTTACGCATAGTTGCCATTTTTAAGCTTAACACTATATTGATTAATGTATCGAAAACAATTGGAGGAATGTAAATGAAGTTGACAATCAATCCAGCGGTTAGTCCAGAACTTGACCCAGGTTTTGTACCGGCAGCGCTTTGGAACCGTGCCTATTTAAAAGCTGTGAAAAATTCCGGCGAAGCCCGAAAAATTGTAATTGCTCTTCATCGACCGGCAGGGAAATGTTCTACCTTTGGCTGCGAAGTGTTTCCGCACGAAGGTAAATATCGGGAATTAAATCTGAAGTTTGTCGAGCGTACAGTCAAGTTTCTGCTGTGGATGAAAGGCGGTTGCCGGGTTACCATTGCGGGTTGCCAAGGTATTGCCGATGATCTGAAAAAAATTTATTCCTCATCTGGCGCACGTTCGTTTGATTGCGATATAATGGGTGAGCGAATTTACGGAAAACCATTCGAAGTAGTCGGTGTGCCTTACGAACATGCTCCGCAGAGTCGCGAAATTGAAGTTGCGCTGGGTGGGCATACCGACGGATGCCGGGTTGGATTTGATCTTGGCGGTTCAGATCGGAAATGTGCCGCGGTTATCGACGGTGAAGTCGTTTATACTGATGAAGTGCGCTGGGATCCTTACTTTGAAAAGGATCCGGAATACCACCGGCAGGGAATCATTGATTCTATCAAGCGTGCCGCCGCACATATGCCGCGTATTGACAGCATTGGGGGTAGTTCCGCCGGAGTGATTGTCAACAACCAGCCGCGGATCGCTTCGTTGTTTAGAGGAGTTAGTCGGGAAGATTTTGACCGCAAGGTCGTTAATATTTTCGATAAAATCCAGGAGCAGTTCAAAGTGCCGATGGTGGTGGCGAATGATGGAGAAGTTACTGCGCTGGCGGCAGCGATGTCAATGAAATGTACCGGGGTACTTGGTATTTCACTCGGAACCAGCCTTGCTGCCGGTTATGTCAATTTATCGGGAAATATTACTGATTGGCTAGATGAATTGGCTTTTGCTCCGGTTGATTACCGCGAGCACGGTCCGGTGGACGAATGGTCCGGCGATGAAGGTTGCGGTGTCCAGTTTTTTTCTCAGCAGGGTATCGCGCGATTGGCTCCACTGGCCGGGTTAAATTTCCCTCAGGAAATGAAGTTTCCGGAGCGCTTGGTTGAGGTGCAAAAACTGATGGAGCAAGGGGATAAGCGGGCTGCGGCGATTTATCGTACGGTCGGAGTTTGTTTTGGATATTCGATTGCTCATTACGCCGATTTCTATGATTTGCATAATTTGCTGATTCTCGGGCGGGTAACTTCTGGCGAAGGCGGTGAAATTATTCTTAATACAGCTCAGAATACTTTAAAAAAGGAATTTCCAGAGTTGTCGGAACAGGTACAGTTCCGCATTCCGGATGAACAGTTTAAACGTCATGGTCAGGCAGTTATCGCAGCGAGCCTGCCATCACTAAAATAAGGAATTAATACCATGAAAAGTCTGATTAAAAACGCATATATCGTATCTCCGGATATTGAGATCAGGAACGGCGCAGTGTTAATTGAAAACGGTACAATTGCCGCAGTTTTCATGGAAGGAGAAACCGTTCCCGCCGCTGACCATGTTTTTGATGCAGCAGGCAAGATGGTTGTTCCGGGTTTTATTGATATTCATGTGCATGGACGTTCAGGATGCGACTTTTGCGATGGGACTCCGGAAGCGGTTGTTACTATTGCTGATGATAAATTAAAAGACGGCGTAACATCTTTTCTCGGCACTACGCTGACCGTGGGAGAGCCGCAGTTGAATGTTGCGTTGCAATGCGCCGCCGATTACATGAAGTCCCCGACGGGAGCAAAAATTGCCGGTATTCATCTAGAAGGACCGTTCATCAATCCGAAATGTTTGGGCGCGCAGAATCCCGCGTTTGTAAAATTGCCGGATATCGAGATGGTCAAGCGTCTTAATGCGGTTTACCCAATCAAAAAAGTGTCATATGCTATTGAAGTTGAAGGGGCACTGCCATTCACCCGCGAACTTTTGGCGATGGGGATCACTCCGTCCTGCGTTCATACTGCGGCCAGTTACGCCGACTATGAAAAAGCATCACAGCTCGGGTTGAGAAATCTCTCGCATTTCTGCAATCAGATGACTCCATTGCATCATCGCGATATCGGGATGGTTGGCGCCGGTTTCCTGCACGACGAAGCATTCATCGAATTAATTTGTGATAAACTTCACATTTGTCCGGAGATGATCAAGCTGGTATTCAAAGTCAAACACGCTGACCGGATTCAGCTGATTACAGACGCGATGCGTGCGGCCGGAATGCCGGACGGGACATATGATTTAGGCGGAATGAACGTGACAGTCGAGGGGAATGCCGCGCGTCTGGAAAATGGCGCACTTGCCGGAAGTACGTTGTTATATTATGATGGGCTTAAAAACATTCTGGAAATTACCGGCAGACCGTTGTCCGAACTGATAAAATCGACTTCATGGAATCAGGCACAGGCGCTAGCCCATCTTTCGCACTCAAAAATTTGACATGTTGATAGTCAACGACTTAAGTGGTCGGCTGGCACTACACTTTTTTTACATCTTACAGCGAAAGACTTTTTTGTGAACGGGCAGGGACTTCCAG
>JAAYPP010000072.1 GCA_012519765.1 Lentisphaerota bacterium | reverse complement strand
CTGGCGACATTACCGTGGTTACTTTTTCTGTAGATGAATCAAAAGGTTTGATCGAGGTTAGCCATAAGTGGTCTGGCATTGCCTGTTGGATCCCCTCTAATAATGAAGGGGTTCTTCTGCGTTGATTGATTATTCTAATAGCCTCGTCATATTCTGATTTCAAACCATCAAACTCACGTTTCAATGCCTGTGCCCGTTCCACCATTTTACTGGAAGTCTGAACTTCACCAATTGCCTTTTTAACACGATCCTTGTCAATTTGCAAGCGCTGATTAACTCCAAACCAAAAAACAGCGAGGCAGATAAGGATAGAAGCACAGGAAATATAAAAGAAAGGTTTTTTCTTCTGAAAAGTACGGAATTTGACAATACTGTCCGGCATCAAATTAATTTCGACCGGGCAATTGGTAATGTATCGGACGGCCAGTCCGATAAGTTCGGAAAACATAGGAGCCGATTCCTGCAAGCGTTCTTTATCAACCTCTTCCCCCAACTCAATCATCGGGAACGGATTTAGATAATCAACCTTCAACCGTAATTTTTCTTCAAAAAACCGCGCGGTATACTCCATCAACGACCCGCCGCCAGAAAGAAACATTCGTTCTGGCTTCGCACCATTATTCTGGGAACGCCACATGTTGACAGTACGGTTAATTTCGCCATGTAAACCAGTCATAACATTTCTGGCAACTTTGGAGATAGTTGCGGCTACTTCCGAATCAGGTTCTTCATAAGCTCCACCTAGTGCAACAAAACCGTGACGGCGCTTCAGGTCTTCTGCCTCAGGTACACTGATATTAAATTCTTTACAAATTTGCTGGGTTACTGCAAAACCCGCCCTTGGGATAACACGGGTGAAGATTCGACTTTTGTCAATAATGGTCAGACTCGAACAGCGCCCGCCGATATTCAATATCATATCGCAGCTTTCATCGCCTATTGAAACCGCTTTTGCGGCATTATAAGCTGCAGTTGAAGCAATTTCTATTGAAACAATAAATTTACCATGTTCTTCCAGTAATTCGCCGATTTCTGTAATAAGGTCTTTCTTTACCGCAACTATCAAAGACTCAAGTTCGTCAACATCTTCAAATTCAGGTTCTTGAGAAGCATCTTCTTCGTCTTCAGGCTCTTCTTCGGTTTTCTCTTCTCGAAGCCCTGGTACCGTATATTTTACCAATTGAAAATCCCAGATTACCTCATCCATCGGGTATGGAATAGTCTGTTTTGCTTCCAGCTCAACAATCTTTTGGATATTACCTTTGTCGTCTTTAATTTTTCGGGGGAGTTTGCTGAGGCGGACGAAAGCAACTTGTCCGGAAATAGAAACCACCACCGATTTTGAAATAAAATCATTTTCCTCAAGCATTGCGGAAAAGGTTTCAGCAAAAATTTCATTAAGTGGCAACTCTTTCAGTTCATCTGGATATTCTCTTACATCAAACTTTTCCAGTTCCAACCCGGCGCCGTCGTCCATCACCAGATATTCTGCCATCTTGAGGCTGTCACCCCCAATATCAATGGCTAAAACTGTATTTTCTTTTTTATGAGCCATAAATTTTATTTCCCTTCTTCAGGTTTGAGCATCTCTTGATAATCAACATCAATTAACGCCCACGGACTTTTTTCCAGCGGAACAATAACGTTGGGAAGACGTAAGGCAGAGCCCAACGGCCCTGAAATCGTTTCAAATACTGAATTCAGCTGTGCGTCTGCCCTGGAGCCGGCCACTGAACGGCCAAGAAGCAAGTTATTGCGGGATAAATAGAAAGATACCCGTACATAAACTTTGAGATTTTTATAGTTTTTCGCGTCGCCATAACGCTGTAGAACCTGTGGTGGCAATAGTGCCATCGAACGATGGTCTTTGCCGTCGAGTTCAATAGCCCAGTATTCGGTTTTTCCGGTAGCATATGCCCAAACCGGTTTTCCCTGGAACAATGCTGAAAATATTATTTCAGTTTCTACCCGGATATTATCTATCCATTCATTGCCCTGATGAGCCTTGATATTAGGAGTGCGGTAAGAAGTATTGACCATTAACCATTTTTTATCTGACTTCAAACCGGATGTAAAGTTATCCAGTTTATAAACCGGAGCAGAAAGAAATTCTGTTTTGATTTTGATATTTTTAAATTCAATACGAGTGCCCTGTGCAGTGACAGTTATGCATGTCGTTACGACAAACAATATCACAAACCATAATTTTTGCATTTCTTCCTCCAGTAGGGGGTTTCGCGGCTTTTAGCAAACCGCATCAATCTTTCAGCAAAATATGTTATTATTCTTTTGACTCTGATTTTTTAACATTTTCTTTTTCGACAACCGGCGTTTGTTCGGCTGCTTCAGTAGAAATTTGCTTTTCAGAGTCACTCTCAATTGTTGATTCGTCCACAGTAACTGTTGCTTTGGGCTGATGCCTGCTGATCACACTGGCTTTGGCAGGACGGTGCCCGACAAAAACCGCCAGCAAAAGAGTCAAAGCAAAGAAAATTGAAGTAAAAATCACAGTCATCTTCGTCATATGACCGCTCGCGTGAGCGCCGAAAACAGACTCGCCGAGACCGCCGAAATTGCTACCGAAACCGCCACTTTTTGGCTGCTGAACCAAGATTAAGGCAATCAGCAACAATGAAACGACGACGACCAGTGTATATAGAACAACTATCATAAAATCCATAAGATAAACCTGTTTCCCTAAGAAGTTAAAAGCTTAAAGTGGGTTACTAATACAGCCGTCGCGATAAAAATCAAATAAACTTTTAAGCGCAACGGCTTTAATTTCTAAAAATATTAAAGAAATCAGGCAATAGCGTTTTTTATAAGCTCCGCAAAGCTTTCTGCTTTCAGGCTCGCTCCGCCGATTAAACCGCCGTCAATGTTTGGTTGTGCGACCAATGTAGCCGAATTGTCTGCTTTCATGCTGCCGCCATATTGAATGCGTACTTTTTCAGCTTGATAGCCAAACATGCTGATCAGTTTTTTCCGAATATATGCATGTGTTTCTTCTGCCATTTCCGGGGTTGCGGTTTTACCGGTTCCAATAGCCCAAACCGGTTCATAAGCGATAACCACTCCGGCAATTTGTTCAATACTGACTCCGACCAGACCACCTTCCAGTTGGGCCTCAAGAACCTTTTCGGTTTCTCCTCCCTCACGCTCCGCTAAAAGCTCCCCGATACAGACTATTGGTTTCAGTCCGGCATCCAAAGCTGCGCCGAGGCGTCTATTAACTGTTTCGTCGGTTTCACCGAAATATTGACGTCTCTCGCTGTGTCCGATAATTACATATTCAACTCCGAGCTCTTTCAGCATTGAGGCAGAAATTTCTCCGGTAAACGCACCGGAATCTTCCCAATGCAGATTTTGTGCTCCAACTTTTATATTACTTCCGGCCGCAGCCTTAACGGCAGCATCTATGGAAGTGAATGGAGGACAAACCACAATATCGCAGTTATCGATTCCGGCAACTAAAGGCTTGAGCGCATTGACCAGGCTCGTAGCTTCAGCTGCATTTTTATTCATTTTCCAATTACCGGCAATTATTACTTTTCTTGTCATTACCTCTTCTCCATCATTTTCATTGTGAAGATCAACACTTTCAAATACATGGTTAGCCACGATTATTTCATATGCTGATCGATTTTGTACTCTCAAGCATCCGCCAGGCAGGCCACACCGGGTAAAACCTTGCCTTCAAGGAACTCCAGAGATGCTCCGCCGCCGGTCGAGATATGGCTCATTTTATCAGCTAAACCACTTTTATTAACCGCTGCAACAGAGTCGCCACCGCCAATAATGCTTACACAGTCAGCGTCGGCAACCGCTTTGCAGATACCCATTGTTCCGGCTGCAAAATTGGACATTTCAAAACATCCCATGGGGCCGTTCCACACCACGGTTTTGGCTTGCGCAATTTCTGCCGCATAAGCTTGAACCGTTTTGGGGCCGATATCCAATGCCATATAACCGTCAGGGATATCATTGCCGCAAACCATTCGTTCTGCGTCATTATTGAATTCCTTTGCCGCGACATTGTCCAAAGGCAGCATAAATTTGACCTTCTTTTCAGCAGCCTTCGCCAGTGTAGCCCTGGCAACATCAAGCAAATCGTCTTCGCAAAGCGAATTGGCAATATTATGCCCCTCTGCTTTTCTAAAAGTATAAGCCATGCCTCCGCCGATCAAAATCGTATCCACTTTTTCCATCAAGGCACTGAGTACCTCAAGCTTACCGGATACTTTTGCCCCGCCGATAATTGCAACAAAAGGTTTTTTGGGATTGGCGACCGCTTTTCCGAGATACTGGAGTTCTTTATCCATCAGAAATCCGGCGACACAATTGGCCTTGTCCATAAATTCAGTAATAACCGCGGTTGAAGCATGTGCGCGGTGCGCAGTACCGAAAGCATCGTTTACGTATATCTCGCCCAATTTAGCCAGTTCTGCGGCAAATTTGCGCACGCTTTCTTTATCTTCCGGCGTTTTGCATTTAAGGTCTTCCGCTTTGTGAAAGCGAGTATTTTCACAGACCATAACTTCGCCAGCAGCCAAACATTCAGCCTGTGCCACAATCTCATCACCAATACAATCTGAAGCAAATTTAACCGGCTTGCCCAACAGTTTGGCAAGATAATCAGCTGCCGGCTTAACGCTGAATTCAGGATTAACTTCACCTTTGGGGCGACCAAGGTGGGTCAGCAGCACCAGCGAAGCTCCGTGCTCGATAATATATCTGATCGACGGAAGGGCGGCCGCAATACGTGTCGCGTCAGCAACAGCACCATCCTTAATCGGAACATTAAAATCAACGCGCATAACCACGCGTTTCCCGTTCAACTCAAGATCCCTCACCGTTTTCTTATCGATATTCATCGTTAATATAAACTCCATAATTTTGGGATTTAAAAAAAGCGGGGCGGGCGTAACACCCGCCCCGCGGCATAATCAATCTATCAAAAGATTATTTTGAAGTCATGACTTTGACCATTTCCAGCACTTTGTTGGAATAGCCCCATTCATT
>JAAYPP010000071.1 GCA_012519765.1 Lentisphaerota bacterium | reverse complement strand
AGTATTCCAAGCATGCTTCGTTGCTCGAGAATAGTTCCTCGAACTCAAACAGATTTTTGGGGTAGTCATACATATACTCATAATCTACATCTTGTGGTTGGTTGCGTCAAGTGCATACCCCAGATTTTCTATACAGTATGAGCATTAGTGTGAGCAAACCGTTTCTCTTCTCCCGCGCAAATTAGTGTACATAAACCTCTGCAAACAATATCAGGATGTGATTCTTCAGTTTATTACGACGTCCTTGAAAGCGAGAATATTCCGTATATATTAAGAGACAATAGGTCAAATATGAGCATGACTCTATGGCCAAAAAGATATGATTTAAATTATTTTACCAAAATATTACGAATAAATTGTTCCATATGCTATATTTGCTAAATCTTTTTGCGCTATTCAAATTTTTGTCGCAAAATAACGTTGAATCTTTCATCTGGAGGGCTTCCGGGCATGGGTTTTGAGTCAGAATGTATTGAAAATAATATGTCAGCGGGGAGTGCTCCAAGTACTTTTAAGGTAAGATGTCCGAAATGCAATATTGGTTATCAAGTAGACGATTCAGTTATAGGTCAGGAAGCTGTATGTGAATGCGGAAATGTATTTGCTATCCGGCGTCCCGATGCTTCGCAATCATCAGTCAGTGTTGCTAATTCTAGCAACGCTACGTTTAAGGTTTATTGTCCGGCTTGCCGTGCTAAATATGAAATAAATTCCGGGCTGATTGGACAAGAAGCGGTATGCGACTGCGGCAAAACATTTACTTTGCAAAAACCTGAGGGGGCTCCTCAATCATCTCCAGCCCAGCCTCGTCAATCGGCAAGTCCAATACCCAAATCTGTGCCGGTAAATACTAATTTTGGTTTGCCCATGCCTGATGTGGTTATTCCCAGCAGTGGTTCGGCGAAAAATATGGAGAGATCTCTGACTGTCAAAATGTCCCGGTCAAGTGTGATGAGCAATATCAATGGAACTATAATTCCAAAATATGATGCGTCTAATCCTGCCAGGGTTGCCGAAACCCCTGGTTTTAAACCGGTTACTAATATTGGAATAACTCCGCCACAGCCATTGCCGAAGCCTGAAGTTGCTAAACCTCAGGCCTCTGCCAATGTCGGGATAGCTACAGTACAGCAAACGTTGCACCAGGAAGCCGTTCATAACCCTCAGACTCCTGCTAATATTGGTATAATGCCGCCGCAACCACTTCCAAAGGAGGAAGTCACTAAGGAAACAGCTTCACCAAAAGCTGGTGAAGTGGCTTCGGAAACAAATATTCCCCAAAAAGACAATGAAAACATTGACACGATGCAAACCATGCGTTTGTCTCGTTCCAACGTGATGAATAATATTAGTGGGACAATGATCCCGCGATATGATGCAAAAAATTCGTCAGGTGTTCAGCCGCAACCACAGCAACCGCCGCAACCACAACCACAGCCTCGGTCTCAGTCAGCAATGGCATCAGAAATTCCGGAAAATTTTGCAGTAACCTGTTCTAAGTGCGGAACTACTTATGAGGTGACTCGTGAATTCATAGGTAAAGAAGCTGAATGTGAGTGCGGATATACTTTCAAGGTTGAGCAGCCAAAACCGCAGAAAAAGATTGAGACGCTCAAACTTCAGAAAAAGGTCGAATCATCAAAACAGCAGAAAAAAGATGTGTCGGCGAGTAAGCCGCAATCTAGGCGTCAGGATGTTAAGAAAAAAGAAGTCAATAACGCCAAAAAATCAGCGGCTTCGAGAAAAGAAAGTATCCCATGGTTCAAATTCTGGAAACTCTTTTCCCGTTCATGAAATTGGTTAAGATATATCTGAATTGTTTTGATGACAGGTAAAGTTACCAATCTCATTGTGGTATTAATCATATCTTCAGACATTCAAAATTAAGCAGTCGAGATGCTCAAATTTTGCAACGGATTGAATAGAGGGAACGTAATTCGTCCATTGATGATTTGGTTGCGGTCTTGGTCTGCGTTTGTCAGCACGGCTCTAAGCCGCTTGGACCTAATGAAGCAACCGAAATTATAAATTTCATTATATTGTTTTTCAGGATTATTCGTATATTATGAATACCTGTAAAGGATGTTTTTCAGGTGACACATAAAATGATTTCAACTCCCCAAATAAATAACTTGAGTAACCCTTTTGAATCTCATGCTGCAGAATATGATGATTGGTTTGATTCCGAACGTGGTTCACAAATTTTCTCAATTGAGTTGGATGCCCTGAAAAAAGTTGTTGATACTGAAAACCGTCATTGGCTGGAAGTGGGAGTTTGTTCCGGCCGTTTTGCGGTTGCGCTTGGCGTTGAATCTGGAGTCGACCCGTCTTCGGAAATGGTACGTCTTTCATCGGAACGTGGTGTTAATACCTGTCAAGCTAGTGGTGAACAGCTTCCATTTGGGGATTCTTGGTTTGACGGTGTAATTCTGGTTTGTACTATCTGCTTTATTGATGATCCAGATAGTGTAATCAAAGAATGCCGGCGAGTTCTGAAGGACGACGGTCAACTGGTTATTGGTTTTGTTCCAGCAAACAGTATATGGGGTATTTACCATTCGTTACGGGGAAAGCGTGGACATGCTTTCTACTCTTCTGCTCATTTCTATACTTCGGAAGATCTCAGGGCTTTGGTCTGTAGCACCGGTTTTACATTTCGGAACGAGTATGGTTGCGTTTTGCCGTCCCCCAATGAAATTTCAGTTAGCGATGTCATGAGCGAACAATCCATAAGAAATGAGAGTTTTGTGATACTTTCTTTTTTCAAAACAAATAACAAAGGTGTTAAATTATGAAAGTTGGTATTATCAGATGTCAACAGACAGAGGATATGTGTCCTGGAACAACGGATTTTAAAGTCGCTGCTACCGGGACGCTGGCATTCAAAGACAGTGCACCTGTTGAAATTGTCGGGTTTGTCAGTTGTGGCGGTTGCCCGGGGAAAAGAGCGGGTTCAAGAGCAGTGATGATGGTTGAAAGAGGTGCCGAAGCGATTGTTTTTGCCTCATGTATTTCAAAGGGAAATCCTATCGGGTTTCCTTGTCCGCACTATGCAAAAATGCGGGATGCAATCGTGAAAAAAGTTGGGGATAAAATTAAGATTATTGATTGGACTCATTGACAACTCAAGTATTGGAAAAGTTCTAATCATTGACAATTTAAAAGAAATATCTGAAATTATAAATTCACTTTATCTTCGTAATTAAACATTTTTGCGCTCTCAACATAATCATAAAATGTTATCTTACATTTTTTATGAACACCCATTAGTGTAAGTTTATAATTTGTGCTCGCAGTGGATATTATAGCTTCGCTCAAGATAACAACACGTCGCAGTCCATGATTTGACTGTTTTTTTTCAGGATAAAATTGATTCTGCTAGAAAAAACGGCAATCCTGATGTAATTTTCTATTACATATTGCGTTCTCATTTTTATTTCAGTTTGGAGCGAAACTGAAATAATCGGAGAGAATTTTTCGGGATAAGTTTCGTTGCAAATTTATAGATATTAAAAATTGGAGTGTTACAATGAATAAAGCTGAATTACTAAAAAAATTGCCCTATGATAAGATAACGGTGGCTCCTTCTCTTTTGGCCGCAGATTTTTCGCGTTTGGGCGAAGAACTGAAGGCAGTAGAAGATGGCGGCGCTGAAATTTTGCATTTGGACGTTATGGACGGACATTTTGTCCCGAATATTTCATTTGGTCCGCCGGTCATCAAGGCTTTGCGGAAACATTCAAATTTGATATTCGATACGCATCTGATGATAACTGATCCGTTGAGATATCTGGAAGCGTTTGCAGAAAGTGGTTCGGATGCAATAACTTTCCATATCGAATGCGGTAGCGACCCGCGAGAGGTTATTAAAGGTATTCATCGTCTTGGTCTGGCGGCCGGGATTTCTTTGAAACCGAAAACTCCCGCTTCAGCAATTATTCCTTATCTTGATCAGCTGGATCTGATACTGGTGATGAGCGTTGAGCCGGGATTCGGCGGACAAAGCTTCATGGCAGATATGATGCCTAAAACCGCGGAGATCAGGCGGGCCATCCAAGCCTGTGGTCGTCCGGTTCATCTGCAGATTGACGGCGGTATCGATGCGAAAACTGTTCATACAGCAGCCGGAGCTGGTGCCGCGATGATGGTTGCCGGTACTGCGGTATTCCGTCATCCTAAAGGAGCGGCTGAAGCGATTAAGTTGTTGCGTGAAGCTAAACCGGCCATGGATATCTAAAAATGGATAACGACGTGACCGCCAAAACCGCGAAAAAGGGGTTATCCCGTTTACTTTTTTTATGTTTTGACGGTTCAGCACTGATTTTCTGGAAAATTTTCTGTTTGTTCGGAATGTTGATATGGCTGATTTTGCGTGCGTTATCACAGTTCATAAACGGAATATGGAAGGCCTTGGGGGAAGTTGAGGGAGTAAACGGAATATGGCGTCCTTTTAATAGTTTTTTCCGAGGATTATGCGCTTTGTGGCGGGTAATATGGTGGATACCCGGGTTCTGCTTATATGCGTTCATCAATGGAATGAATCAAAAACCATGGGTGAGGATCACGATTTTTCTGCTGGTTTTGAGTATCGCCGGCGTTTGGTATTGGTTTTACGGTCCCCAGCCAACCTGGGGAAAATGGTACGGTTATCAAAATGGGGTAGCATCTCATTACGGTCGGGGTTTTTATTTTCGTCGCACTGCTTCCGGTGAATGGTTTTTACCTGGGTTATGGTATAGCGCTGCGCACAAGGAGTTGCCGCTTGGAACGACGGTACTGGTAGTTAATCAGGAAAACGGGCGTAAGCTGGCATTACGGATTAATGACCGTGGTCCTTTTATTGAAGGCCGGATCATTGATTTGTCGTTGGCAGCTGCCAAATGGCTGGGGATCACCAATGATGGAACATCGCTGGTGGCGATTTATACCAGAAAACCATTTCATAAAGACGTGATTACGGAAGCTGGAGAAGATGTGGCAGATCAGCCGGCATCGGTTAAATCTGGTGATATCCCGGGAGAATGGAAAAGTCATCCAGTTGAACAATCAGCCGGGAAGTCAGAAAAAGTTGTCGCAAATCCTGTCGTTATTCCGTTATCGCAGCCGCAGCGTGAGAATAATGTTCAAAAAACTAAATCGCGTATGATACTGGAAGATCCGGTTATAATTCCGGATAAAAAGGGAAATTAATAGCTATTTGTGTTGTACTCTTTGAAGGTCAGCAAATTAACCTGAAAAAACAGTGGCTTTTGGGTTTTTTACAGCGTGGTTAATTAATCTCGACTTTCTGGCACACTGATCGGATTGTTTTTTCTGGGTAAAGCTTATTTTTGAATTTTATCGGAATGCTGGTGCTTCATTTTTCTGAGTTCATGGATTTTGTGATATTCCCGGACAATTGAGAGCACTCCGAAATAGGTGAGTGGGGTAGTGATAGCCGCAAGCAACAGTCCGCCGGCAAAAAAAGCAGCTGTCAAATCACCGCTTAACGAAAAAAGTGTGGATAAACTTGGATCATTAAAAAGTTCAGTCATATCACTTTTGATTTTATGAAAGCTCAACGGATTAGCGATAATATAGCTCCCAACCAGACATTGAATCGGATAAATAATGAAAATGGTCAATTGATTAGTTATTAAAGTACCGAAAATAGCACCGGTTTTGCTGCCTTTCAGAATGAATGAAGCGGGAATGGAGACGATTAACTGTAATCCCAGCGGAATCACGCAACCGCAAAACATGCCGAGCGCCCAGCCGCGGGCAATATATTCCGGAGAAGATTTTTCAGAAACTATTTTTGAGTGAAGAAGCAGATATTTTGTTTTTAGCCAGCGTTTGATATTCATCAATTGTAATAGTTTAGTGTTAAAAAGTTGCTTTCTCTGAAAAAAATCTTCATTTTTTTCAGACCGACTGTTCCGAACCGCTT